>NZ_JBLNLI010000014.1:0-71046 GCF_059777565.1 Vibrio sp. A37
ACCTTGCGGCGCCAGAACCTAAATCTGGTGCGTCTACCAATTCCGCCACTTCCGCATATCTTCTACCTGTAAAAACCAACAGTAGAAATGGTGGCTACGACGGGATTCGAACCTGTGACCCCATCATTATGAGTGATGTGCTCTAACCAGCTGAGCTACGTAGCCATTTGTTTTACCTTCGAGATGTTTGAGCCATCTCGTTGGGAACGGCCCGCATTATGCTGAGTTGAGCCAAACCCGTCAACATTTTTTTTTAATAAATCTGGATATATCTACCGTTCGGTTTCTTTTTAAACAAAGAGGGGTGTTTATGATCAAAAACTGATAACAAATTATCAGGCAAATTCGTTGCTTATTTTATAAGCGTTGAAAGATTGCTCGTAGTTAATAACAATAAAGCCAGCGAGTTAGCTGGCTTTTGCATCAAAATCTATTCTGAGATTAAACGTTGAAGCGGAAATGGACCACGTCGCCGTCTTTGACGATGTAATCTTTGCCTTCTAGACGCCACTTACCGGCTTCTTTTGCACCGCTTTCACCGTTGTATTTGATGAAGTCGTCATAACCAACAACTTCTGCTCGGATGAAGCCTTTTTCAAAGTCGGTATGAATTTTACCAGCCGCTTGTGGAGCCGTTGCACCAATAGGAATGGTCCAAGCTCGCACTTCTTTTACCCCTGCAGTGAAGTAGGTTTGTAGGGTGAGCAGCTCGTAACCTGAGCGAATAACGCGGTTTAGTCCCGGCTCTTCGATACCCATATCGGCTAGAAACTCTTCTCTGTCTTCGTCATCAAGTTCTGACAGCTCAGACTCGATAGCAGCACAAACAGCGACTACCACGTTGTTTTCTTTTTCAGCGTACTCACGTACCGCATCCAAATATGGGTTATCTTCAAAGCCATCTTCGTTCACGTTTGCAATGTACATAGTTGGCTTCAAAGTAAGGAAGTTTAGGTAACCAATCGCGGCAAGCTCTTCTTTTGCCAGCTCAACGGTGCGAGCCATTCCACCTTCGGTCAGAACAGGAAGCAGCTTTTCAAGTACAATCAGTTCAAACTTAGCGTCTTTGTCTCCACCTTTGGCTTTTTTAGCGTTACGCTGGATAGCTCTTTCGCAAGAATCCAAGTCGGCCAGAGCAAGCTCTAGGTTGATGACTTCGATGTCTTCAATCGGAGAGACTTTTCCTGCTACGTGGACAATATTTTCATTCTCGAAGCAGCGAACAACGTGGCCAATTGCGTCAGTTTCACGGATGTTAGCTAGGAATTTGTTTCCTAAACCTTCCCCTTTTGATGCCCCAGCAACCAAACCAGCAATGTCTACAAACTCCATCGTTGTCGGTAGAATCTTTTGCGGGTTAACGATTTTAGCCAGTGCGTCTAGTCGTAAATCTGGTACAGGAACGATTCCTGTATTTGGTTCGATAGTACAAAAAGGGAAGTTGGCAGCTTCAATTCCTGCCTTTGTTAATGCGTTAAACAACGTTGATTTACCTACATTTGGTAGGCCAACAATGCCACATTTAAAACCCATGATAATAACCTTATTCAGCTTTGAACGTGTGTAATCGGTTTTGTGCTTTAGTTAGGCCATCTTTGATTAAGATGTCTAGGCTGCGTACAGATTCGTCCACAACGGCATTTAAGCACTCTTGTTCTTTTGCTGGAGCTCTGCCCAGCACGTAGCCCGACACTCTATCTTTGTGTCCCGGATGGCCGATGCCAATCCTTAGGCGATAAAAATCTTTATTGTTGCCAAGCTTGCTGATGGTGTCTTTGAGCCCGTTGTGACCGCCATGTCCACCACCTTTTTTAAATTTGGCAACGCCCGGAGGTAAATCAAGCTCGTCATGAGCAACCATGATCTCCTCTGGGGTAATTTGATAAAACTTAGCCAGTGCTGCTATAGATTTACCAGATAAGTTCATGAAAGTGGTTGGGATCAACAAACGCAGATCTTGCCCATTCAACATGATTCTCCCTGTAAGACCAAAGAATTTGGCTTCTTGTTTCAGGGTAATATTGTGGTTTCTAGCTAATTCCTCAACAACCCAAGCTCCGGCGTTATGCCTTGTCTGCTTGTATTCAGGTCCCGGGTTGGCTAGCCCGACGAGAAGTTTGATCGGTTGATTCAACGTTATATTCTCTCTAGAAACTCAAAAAGCGCGCCATGATAGCATACAAATGACTGGCAACAAAAAAGCACTCCTTTCGAAGTGCTTTTAGGGAAACTCTCAATCGCTGACGATTTATTTGAACATCGCAGAGATAGACTCTTCGTTGCTGATACGGCGAATCGCTTCAGCAAGCATGCGTGAAAGGCTTAACGTAGTAACTTTGCCTGTCTTTTCCATCTGAGGTGATACTGAAATAGAGTCAGTGATAATTACTTGGTCTAGTACAGAATTTTTGATGTTTGAAGCTGCGTTACCAGAGAATACCGCGTGAGTAGCGTAAGCAAATACTCGTTTAGCACCGCGCTCTTTCAGTGCTTCAGCTGCTTTACATAGCGTGCCGCCAGTATCGATCATGTCATCAACGATTACACAGTCACGTCCTTCGACCTCACCGATCAGGTTCATCACTTCAGATACGTTTGCTCTAGGACGACGTTTGTCGACGATAGCGATATCGATATCACCGAGAGCTTTCGCTGTTGCGCGAGCACGAACAACGCCACCTAAGTCAGGAGAAACAACGACAGGATTCTCTAGCCCACGGTTTTGCATATCTTCCAAGAGAACAGGCGTACCGAAGATGTTGTCTACAGGTACATCGAAGAAACCTTGGATTTGTTCAGCGTGTAGGTCAATCGTTAGAACGCGGTCAACGCCAACATTTGAAAGGAAATCTGCAACAACTTTTGCAGTAATTGGCACACGTGCTGAACGCACACGTCGATCTTGGCGAGCGTAGCCAAAATATGGAATGACGGCTGTAATACGGCCAGCTGAAGCGCGGCGCATTGCATCAATCATTACAACTAACTCCATTAGGTTGTCGTTAGTTGGAGCACAAGTTGATTGAATAATGAATACATCACTACCACGAACATTTTCGTTGATTTGTACTGCGACTTCTCCATCAGAGAAACGGTCAACAGTAGCATCGCCAAGAGAGATGTATAGACGGTCAGCAATACGTTGGGCTAGTTCAGGTGTTGCGTTACCAGCAAATAGCTTCATATCAGGCACGGTAGAAACCTCAGGGTTGCGTCCAGTTTTTAACGGAATGGTGTTTTGCTGACTGGTAGTCAGCGAGTCTCTGTTTCAACGGCGATAGATTTCGCCCTTGAGCGACAAACGCAGAGACATTGTCAGAAAGCTTATCTAGTACAGTATCTGCATCGAATTTACTATCAAATTCAGCAAACACGCAGGATCCTGTGCCAGTCAATCTCGACGGCGCATATTGTAGCAGCCATGAAAGTTGCTTATCAACCTCTGGATACAGCATTCGCACAATTTTTTCGCAATCGTTTACGTAAGGTTGAGATAATATAGATTCTAACGCACGTTTCGGTGTATTTCGCGTTAAATCGGGATGTTTAAATATGTCTACAGTTGCAATGCTGACATTCGGTCGAACCACTAGATACCATTTTTCCTTTGGCGTAACAGGGGTTAACTTTTCACCGACGCCTTCTGCAAAGGCCGCAACACCGCGGACAAAAACAGGCACGTCTGCCCCTAGCTCAAGCCCAATGCCTGCGAGTTCATCGTCGCTAAGGTTTGTTTGCCATAAATTGTTTAAAGCGACTAATGTCGTCGCTGCATTGGACGAACCTCCACCGATGCCACCTCCCATTGGAAGAATTTTTTCTAAATGGATTTCTGCACCATAGTGGCAGTTCGCTGCATTTTGTAGAGCTTTTGCCGCTTTATAGATTAAGTTGTCTTCTTTTTGTACCCCAGGAATCTCAGGAGTTAAGATGATCTCTTCATTTTCGATGGCTGTAATAGTCAACGTATCGCCGAAATCAACAAACTGAAACAGAGTCTGTAAGTCGTGATATCCCGATTCTCTTTTGCCAGTAATGTACAAAAATAGGTTTAGCTTTGCTGGTGATGGCCAGTGTGTCTGTTTATTTATCACTGGTTTAATGTCCACTTTGATACGCTGATATTTAACGATGTTTTTCCCTGTTTCAGGCTTAACTTACTTGGGAGGGGAACGGTATTACCTGCCACTTTTTCGTCGGTATAAGCTTGATAGGTGAGCTGCCAATCTTTGCCATCAACAGATTTATCTATTGAGGCAACAGTATTCGTTGGATTTAACTGGTAGTTATCGGCTCCAGTGGGTTTGCCAATAAGCCAGTCTTGCAGCTGATCAACTGGAAGTATAAGGCCAGTTAAGCGATAGACCAGCTCACTAGGGTTGGGATCTGTGTAGACCTTATCGTTGTATGTTGTTACGGTGGATATGGTTGGGGTGATAACCAAATTCAATACACTTTGCCCTAAAAAGGTAGTGAGCCTTAACTGGCTTTTATCCTCAGAGTGTTTCCATTGGAAGTATAGTGATTGTCTTTGCTCTGGGGAAATATAGTTAAGTTTGCCAGTAGCTCGATAACTTTTTATCGATGAAAGTCTTTCTTGTTGCTGTTGCCACTTGACGTTGGTCGAACTTTTAGGAAGTGAGCTACAACCAGATATTACGGATAATACAATGAATAGAAAAGTAAATTTTTGCAGCAGTTTCATATGAGCTCAAAATTCATACTGTCGGATATCGAAAATTAGTGCCACTATATCATTGATATCACGAACTGGTGAAAACAAATTGCAGTTGCCCTTTTAATAGTTTGGGGCATAAAGTAAAATTCCCAACTTATTTAAATAACCCAAATTCAGAGAATTCAATATACATGTCCTTGCTTGCCATTGGAATCAATCACAATACGGCTTCAGTAGAGTTGCGTGAAAAGGTTGCGTTTGGTCCAGATAAAATGTCTGATGCGCTAAATCAATTGGCAGCGAATTCTAATGTGAATGGTAGTGTTATTTTATCAACCTGCAACCGAACAGAAGTATACTGCGACGTTAGTACAGGCAGTAAAAATAAGTTAATCGACTGGCTTATCGATTTTCATCAAGTCAGTCCAGAAGATATTAAGCCATGTCTTTATGTACATGAAGACCAAGCTGCAACTCGTCATTTAATGCGAGTATCCTGCGGATTAGATTCACTTGTATTAGGTGAGCCACAAATTTTGGGGCAAGTGAAACAAGCCTATTCAGAGTCTCGCAAACATAAAGCGCTGGATGCTTCCGTTGAAAAGTTATTCCAAAAGGCATTTTCCGTAGCGAAAAGGGTGAGAACGGAAACGGATATCGGTGGCAGTGCTGTGTCGGTAGCCTATGCAGCATGTACTCTAGCAAAGCATATTTTTGAATCTCTCGATAATCTAACTGTTATGTTGGTTGGAGCGGGTGAAACCATCGAGTTGGTTGCCAAACACCTTTCTGGCCATGGCAGTTGCAAGATTATTGTGGCAAACCGAACTCGGGAAAGAGCTTTGAATCTTGCTAATGAGTTTGGTGGGCAAGTCATTGCGCTCAACGAAATCCCTGATCATCTGCAAGAAGCCGATATCGTGATTAGCTCAACTGCCGCCCCGTTACCTATTATTGGTAAAGGTATGGTAGAAAGCGCGTTAAAAGCTCGCAGACACCAGCCAATGCTATTGGTTGATATCGCTGTACCGCGAGATATAGAGTCACAGGTATCTGAACTCAATGATGCTTACTTATATAGTGTTGATGATTTACAGTCCATCGTAGATAGCAACATGGCTCAGAGAAAAGTGGAAGCCATACAGGCCGAAGCAATCGTGACAGAAGAAAGTGCCGCATTTATGAGCTGGATGCGTTCACTGCATGCCGTAGATAGTATTCGCGAGTACAGGAAAACCTCGAATGATATTCGCGAAGAGTTGTTGAACAAGAGCTTACAGGCATTAGCTTTGGGTAACGACCCTGAGAAAGTGCTGCTAGAATTGAGCAACAAACTGACCAACAAATTGATACACGCTCCAACTCGTGCGCTCCAACAAGCGGCCGAGCAAGGGGAACCTAGTAAGTTGGTAGTTATCCGGCAAAGTCTAGGTCTTGATGACCTCAACTAGGGTGCCCCCTAAATTTATCCAAATTTTTCTAAGTTAAGAAGTAATATGAAAGCGTCAATATTAGTAAAGCTTGAAACCCTCGTTGAACGGTACGAAGAAGTTCAACATCTCCTTGGTGATCCCGATGTAATTGGGGACCAAGACAAGTTCCGTTCTCTATCGAAAGAGTACTCGCAATTAGAGGAGGTGACTAAGTGTTTTCAAGCCTATCAGCAAGCACAAGAAGATTTAGAAGCCGCTGAAGAAATGGCCAACGAAGATGACGCCGAAATGCGTGAAATGGCACTTGAAGAAATAAAAGAAGCAAAAGACGCCATCGTTCGTCTAAATGATGAGCTGCAAATTCTGTTGTTACCTAAAGATCCAAATGATGAACGCAACTGTTTCTTGGAAATTCGCGCAGGTGCTGGTGGTGATGAAGCCGGCATCTTTGCAGGTGATCTGTTCCGCATGTATAGTCGATTTGCAGAAAAGAACGGATGGCGAATTGAAGTGATGTCTGCCAATGAAGCAGAGCACGGTGGCTATAAAGAGATGATTGCCAAAGTCACCGGTGACAGCGCTTATGGAGTATTAAAATTTGAATCTGGCGGTCATCGCGTACAGCGTGTTCCGGCAACCGAATCTCAGGGCCGAGTGCATACATCAGCTTGTACTGTTGCTATCATGCCTGAAATTCCTGAAGCAGAAATTCCTGAAATCAAAGCCAGTGATCTAAAAATTGACACGTTCCGCGCTTCGGGTGCTGGTGGTCAGCACGTTAACACGACAGATTCTGCGATTCGTATTACTCACTTGCCAACAGGTACTGTAGTAGAGTGTCAGGATGAACGTTCTCAGCATAAGAACAAAGCGAAAGCGATGTCTGTTCTTGCCGCTCGCATTATCCAAGCGGAAGAAGCAAAACGAGCAGCAGAAGTGTCTGATACTCGTCGTAACTTGCTTGGCTCTGGGGATCGAAGTGACCGTATCCGTACTTACAACTACCCTCAAGGTCGTGTGTCGGACCACCGTATCAATTTAACCTTGTATCGCCTGGCAGAAGTAATGGAAGGCGACTTGCAAAGTCTGATCGACCCGGTTGTTCAGGAGTATCAGGCAGATCAGCTTGCTGCTCTCGCGGAAAGCAACTAACTCCATGACGCAAGTGACTATTGATGAAGCGTTAAAAAGTGCTGTCGAACGGCTATCGGCAGCAGAAAGCGATTCACCTTCGATTGATGCTGCAGTATTGTTATGCCACGCTCTCGATAAACCAAGATCCTATTTGTTAACTTGGCCTGAAAGAGCTCTGACAGAGCAAGAACTGTCAGAGTTTGAATTGCTTCTCACACAGCGATTAACAGGGCAGCCAATTGCATATATCATTGGTGAACGAGAGTTTTGGTCATTGTCACTCAACGTTTCTGAGTCAACGTTGATTCCGCGCCCAGATACCGAGCGACTTGTAGAAGTTGCGCTTGAGTTACTAGAGCAAAACAGTGGCAACGTATTGGACTTAGGTACTGGTACGGGAGCTATAGCCCTTGCTATTGCGTCAGAAAAGCCTGATGTGACGGTGTGGGGGGTTGACCTCCAACCAGAAGCGGCAGAGTTAGCAAGTCACAATGCCAACAAACATGCTATTTCAAATGCAAAGTTTTTGTGTGGTAGCTGGTTTGAGCCGGTGAAACAGTCTGTCGGTGAAAAGTTTCAGTTGGTTGTCTCTAACCCACCGTATATAGACAAAGCCGATCCACATTTGCAGCAAGGTGATGTGAGATTTGAACCGATGTCAGCGTTGGTTGCAGAAGAAAATGGCTTGGCTGATATTCGTTATATTGCCGCTGGAGCAAAACAATACCTGCTGCCGCAAGGTTGGGTTGTTTTTGAACATGGCTATGACCAAGGTCAGCTGGTTAGAGAAATCTTGGCTGGCTTGGGTTACCAAAATATTGCTACTGAAAAAGACTACGCAGGTAATGATCGTGTGTCCTTTGGGCAGTTCGAAAAATAACTTCGCGTCTGTATTTAACTAATGTGCTAGGAAAGGATTTATGTACGAAGGTATAAAGCATTTTCACGTTTTGACTGTAGCGATCAGTGTACTCATGTTGACGCTTCGTTACGGATTTATCATGGCAAACTCGCAGCTAGGTGAGCGCAAGTTTTTTAAAATATTTCCCCATGTGAATGATACGTTTCTACTTTTATCTGGTGTTAGTCTGATATTTATTACTGGTTTTATACCTTTTACTCCTGCCGCTCCTTGGCTGACAGAAAAACTAATGTGTGTTCTTGCATATATCGCGTTAGGCTTTTTTGCGATAAAGTTGGGGAAAAATAAACTGACTCGCTCGCTGGCCTTTTTTGGCGCACTTGGATGGTTAGCGATGGCTGGCAAAATAGCGGTGACCAAAGCCCCTATATTTTTTTAAGTTTATACCCGAGTGAGCCTTGAGGAGCGAAGGCCGTTTTTTAGGTCACTCGGGTATGCTGTTTAAAGGTCGTAGAATGCTGAACTTAATTGATGAAGACTTTGATGCAATGGATCTTGCGGATGGCGCACTTGCGTTGAATAAAGCGGTCAATCCAGAAACCAATTCAAAGTGGGCAAGAAAGGAGCTCAAACGCTTATTTGAGGAAGCAGAGCTAGCTCTGGTAAATGAAGCGGATCAAAAACAGAAATTTGATGCCTTTTTACGCTTATTTTACTGTGAGTGGGAGTTTTGCGGCGATAAAGATGCCTATTATGATTCGAGCAACGCTTTTTTGGATAAAGTGCTCGAAAGCCGTAAAGGTATTCCTGTGAGCCTAGGTTCGATTCTTCTATACATCGGTTGTCGGCTAGGCTTCCCGATGGAAGCTGTGTCGTTTCCTACACAACTATTGATTAAACTTTCCTGGTCTGGTGAGAAGCCAATATTTATCAATCCTTTTGATGGTGAAGTTGTAGATAAGCACACTTTAAAAGCTTGGATTATCGGCCACAGAGGTCCGTTGGAGTCGCTAAAAGAAGAAGATTTGGAGATAGCAGATAACCCAACGATTATTGGTCGTTGGTTAGCGTTACTAAAAACGGCTTTGTTACGTGAAGAGCGCTATACGCTAGCGTTGCGTTGCACAGATCTTGCGTTGACGTTTGTCCCTGATGACCCGTATGAAATTCGTGATAGAGGGTTTATTTATCAGCAATTAGACTGTCATCAAGTTGCATTGACTGACTATCAATATTTCATTGATCAGTGTCCAGATGATCCCGCTGCTGAGCTATTAAAAAGCCAAGTAAATGCGATGAGCGAAACTCCCGTTACTGTCCATTAATTCAAGAAGAAGAGATTTTAAAATGCAACAGAAAGTTGTAAATGTTGGTGATATTCCAGTTTCCAACGACAAGCCTTTTACTCTATTTGCGGGAATGAACGTATTAGAGTCTCGTGATTTAGCAATGCAAATTTGTGAGCATTACGTCAAGGTAACAGAGAAGTTAAATATCCCTTACGTGTTCAAAGCTTCTTTTGATAAGGCAAATCGTAGCTCGGTTCATTCTTATCGTGGCCCAGGCCTTGAAGAAGGCATGAAAATCTTCCAAGAGTTAAAAGACACATTTGGTGTGAAAATCATCACTGACGTACACACTGAAGAGCAGGCACAACCTGTTGCAGATGTTGTAGATGTTATTCAACTACCAGCATTTTTGGCACGTCAAACTGATTTAGTGCAAGCAATGGCTCGTACTGGCTCTGTGATTAATGTAAAAAAACCACAATTCATGAGCCCTGGACAGGTAGGCAATATTGTTGAGAAGTTTGCCGAGTGTGGAAATGAGAACGTCATTCTTTGTGAACGTGGTTCTTGCCATGGTTATGATAACCTTGTTGTGGATATGCTTGGTTTTGGCGTCATGAAAAAAGCCTCAAAAGGTAGTCCGATCATCTTTGATGTTACGCATTCACTGCAAATGCGTGACCCTTCTGGTGCTGCGTCAGGCGGAAGAAGAGAACAGACAGTCGAGCTCGCTAAAGCGGGCCTAGCAACAGGGATTGCAGGTCTATTTATTGAAGCTCACCCGAACCCAGATAAAGCGAAGTGCGATGGCCCTTCTGCATTGCCTCTAGATAAACTTGAGCCGTTCTTGGCACAAATGAAAGCGCTAGATGATCTTATTAAGGGTTTTGAACCAATCGATATTCGATAGTCGTTCGCTTGCTATCATTTCCTTTAAAGAGCCAGCCTTAACGTGCTGGCTCTTTTTACATCAGAACTTTGTTAGACATCTAACAACATGAGATTCATTTCACTATTTGTACATTCTTGACGTGATCGATTCGGCAAATCTATTACTAGTACTCAATTGCTTTGTTTGGTTAATTTAGACTTGGCTTGTCATAATCTTTTGTCTGAATCGGGCAAAGGTTAAATGCAGAGCAAATGCGAAGGATACAAATATGAAACAGGGTAGTTGGCTAAAAATAGCTTTTAGCACAGCGGTGCTTGCATCAATGGTGGGCTGTTCTCCAGAGCCGAGTCACGAGTGGAAAAAAGATAAAACCTACAACATAACGGTGCTACACACCAATGATCACCATGGCCGTTTCTGGCATAACAGGCATGGTGAATATGGTATGGCTGCTCGAAAAACACTGGTTGACAATATCCGCCAAGAAGTAGAAAAGAACGGCGGCACAGTTCTGTTGTTCTCTGGTGGTGATATCAATACTGGTGTTCCTGAATCCGATCTCCAAGATGCCGAACCTGATTTCAAAGGCATGAACAAAATCGGTTATGACGCGATGGCAATAGGTAACCACGAGTTCGATAATCCGCTCGAAGTTCTAATGAAGCAGAAAAACTGGGCTCAGTTTCCTCTTCTCTCAGCGAATATTTATGATAAAACCTCCGGTAAGCGTTTGTTCGAACCCTACAAAATATTCAATAAGCAGGGCGTTAAAATCGCTGTCATTGGATTAACTACCGAAGACACTGCGAAGATTGGTAATCCCGAATATTTGGGTAATGTGGAATTTAGAGACCCTAAAGTGGAAGCAAAAGTTTTAATTGAAGAGATCAAACAGAAAGAAAACCCTGATCTCATTTTTGCCGTCACTCATATGGGCCACTATGAAGATGGCCGCCATGGTATCAACGCCCCCGGAGATGTTGCTTTAGCACGTTATCTTGATGAGGGTTCGTTAGACATGATCGTTGGTGGTCATTCACAAGAGCCTGTTTGTATGGAGTCAGAAAATCACGTCAATACCTCATTTAAGCCGGGTGATGACTGCAAACCTGATCAACAAAACGGCACCTACATTTTACAAGCTCATGAATGGGGTAAATATGTAGGTCGTGCTGATTACACCTTCAAAAATGGTGAGTTGCAAATGGTTAGCTACGACCTTATTCCGGTCAACTTAAAGAAAAAAATTAAAGTTGATGGAAAAAGCCAGCGAGTGTTAATCGAAGAGGAAATTCCACACAACAAAGAGATGGTAGAGTTCCTGACGCCATACCAAGAAAAAGGCCAAGAGCAGCTCAGCGTTAAAATAGCAAACTCTGATGGCAAGTTGGAAGGCGACCGAAATGTGGTTCGATTTAAGCAAACAAACCTAGGTCGACTGATTGCTGAAGCTCAACGAGAGAGAGGTAAAGCGGACTTTGGAGTGATGAATTCTGGGGGGGTACGCGACTCAATAGAATCGGGTGATATTACTTACAAAGATGTGTTAAAAGTACAGCCATTTGGCAACATCATCACTTATGTTGATATGACAGGCAAAGAAGTGTTGGATTATTTGAATGTTGTCGCAACAAAACCAGTCGATTCCGGAGCCTATGCTCAATTCTCTGGTATCTCAATGGTGGTGTCAGGTGGCAAAGTAACGGACGTGAAGATCGGTGGCCAGCCATTAGATGAAACTAAAACCTATCGATTTACCATACCTAGCTACAACGCAGCAGGTGGTGACGGCTATCCTAAATTGACTGAGCATCCTGGATATGTGAATACAGGTTTTGTCGATGCAGAAGTACTAAAAGAGTATCTGCAAACACACAGTCCAATCGTGGTGGATAAGTTTGAGCCAAAAGGACAAATTGTTTATAAGTAAACAATTTGACTGAACTAACGCGCTTAAAGGCTTAGATTGTCTTTTGGCGCGTTGTTGTGTTTAGGCTACGAATGAATTACTTTGTATACCAATCACTTAATATTAGGGTTCTAAAAGTGACACCTGCCATTAATTTAGCGAAAAAGAAAAAAATCCCACACAAAATCCATCAATATGAGCATGATCCAAGAGCGAATAGCTATGGTCTGGAGGCGGTTGAGCTTCTTGGCTTAGACGCAGATACAGTATTTAAAACACTGCTTTTTTGCACTGATGGTAAAGAAAGAGAGTTAGCTGTCGCTATCATTCCAGTTGAATGCAAACTTAATTTGAAGCTTGCTGCGAAAGCGGCGGGCAAGAAAAAGGCCGATATGGCTAACCCTGACATTGCGCAAAAAGTCACAGGCTATGTCGTTGGGGGAATTAGCCCTTTGGGGCAAAAGAAAGCGCTGCCAACATTTATTCATGAGTCTGCCACTCAACATAATACAATTCACGTAAGCGCCGGAAAACGAGGTTTAGAGATAGAGTTGGCAGCAAATGATCTTGCCAGCGCAACTCGAGCTAAGTTTTGTAGTTTGTGTGATTAGCTTACTCGTCTTTCGAGCATTAGTGTGCTTGGTTAGGTTAGATCCGAGCTTTACCGGGTGATGTACCTGTCCAATCTTTATAGGCTCGAATAAACGAATTGGATTCTTGAAAACCTAATAAAAAAGATATTTCAATTAAGGGAAGTTCTGTTTCGTCAAGATAGTGATCTGCCAGTTGTTGCCGGACATTTTGCAGTAGCGCTTGGTAGGTTGTCCCTTCATTTGCGAGTCTTCTTTGCAACGTGCGTTTGCTGGTTGCTAGTTGAGAAGCAACGGCCTCAATAGCGCTTTCACCACGTGGGAGCAAAGTCAGTAAAATCTTCGAGACTTCTTCAGAAGCACCTTTGCGTAGATCCAATGTACTTAACTTTTGTTGTAGTACTTTATCATACATAGAAAGTGCGATTTTATTCTCGGTCAAAAACGGCGTTTTAGCATCCTGAGCACTGAATTTGATAGTGGTATTCTCTCCTTGAGTAATGGGGCAGCCAAAATATGCGTGATAGGGTGAAGTATCAGAAGGTAAGTTGGGTAACGTTATCTCTGTAGGGTTAATATTTATCCGTGTCGCCAAGCGACATAGTTGGGTAAAAAACACCAATTCAACAAGGTTGAGAGCGGTAGGTATTGTTTCATCGAACCCATAGCAACGGATTTCTGCTTGAGTATATTCTTCTGTTTGATCTATTTTTAGAATCATAGGTCCAATCAAGGGTTTATATTCCTGGAGCCTTTTTAACGCCAAGTTTAGGTTTGGGCTGCACATGGCCGCGAAAATAGGTACATCAAAAGATTCAAAACTCATAACCTCTGCAAATTTTAGAGCGATATCTGTATTATTTGCACACGCAGCTGCTTCTACGCCACGCCACAATTGAAAGTATTGAGAAGGTGTTAATTGGACTTTATCTTGACTGAACAAATGGAACGGAAGCTCAGCAAAGCCTAATGCTTGCTGAATATCAATGCCCAAGTCATGAATTAAAACCTTCCAGTTTTGTGGTATGACAAAGCTGTTTACTTTATGCATCTCAATACCTTCGAAGATGTTGATTAACCATCATTAAATCACAACCCAACTAATTGGTGCTTTTTTCCATTACTTGGCGCGACATTTTAAGCAAAAGCTTACGTGGGAAAAGTGGGATGACCCAGTTACTTAAAAATTTAAGAGCATATTCATTGAATACAACGAGCTCTCCATTTTCCATGGCTTTATAGCCCAAAGCTGCGACTTTTTGTGGATTTTTAGCATTTTTTAATGCATCAAGGCCTTCTAAATTGGCTGCTTTAGCAAAACCGGTATCCACTGCTCCGGGGCATAAAGCTGTGACAGTCACATTGCTATCTTTAACTTCTTCTGCGATAGCTTGGCTAAAGGAGGTCACATATGACTTGGTGGCGTAATATACCGCTTGAAGTGGGCCAGGCATAAAAGATGCGACGGAAGATACGTTCAAAATTTTTCCAGAGTTACGTTCAATCATTCCTTTTAAATACAGATGACTGAGTCGGGTAAGGGTAACCATATTCACTTGCATCATCGCTTGAGAATCTTCTAACGAGCGTTCATGGAACTTACCATGGCCTCCAAAGCCAGCATTATTGATTAAAATATCTATCGTTAACCCTAGTGCTTCTGTCTGTTCAAATAGACTGTTCGCAGAATTCGGTTCAGATAAATCCAATACTATGACAACGACTTTAATGTTGAACTCTGCCTCTAGATTATTTTTAAGTTCATAAAGCTTTGATTCTGAGCGAGCGACAAGAACTAAGTCACCACCTTTGCTTGCATGAGTCATTGCAAGCTGTAAACCGATACCACTTGAAGCGCCTGTTATTAGTGCAGTGTTTGTCATCGTTAATTGCCTCTTTTGCTGAACTAGTGAAGGTTGTTATGCTGATAAAACTATAAACCTTCCTACTGTGCCAAGAGACATCCAAACGTGACAGGCCGCATTCCAATCGTGCCAAATTTTGCTGGCACTATAACATTTATCAATGCTTAAGTTTCAACCGCTTGGCTAAACGGTGCAAGTTGCCGTTGTCTATTTGCAGTTCTCTAGCGGTAGCGGCCCAGTTTTGTCCATTGTTGTCGTAGCAGTCTTCAATCACTTTTTTCTGGAAGTTATCCATAGCTTGCTTTAGGCCTTGGGAGTAATCGAGGTTTAATTTGTGAGTGGATCTGCGGTTAGACTCCGAAGGTATTTCCTTCATATGTTCTTTTGGTAAAAGCAGGTGTTCTTCGGTGAGAGTTAGCTGTCCTTTTTGTACGCTAGGTTTTGCAACCACCATCGCTCGGCTGATTGCATGTTCAAGCTCCCTTATGTTTCCAGGCCAGTAATATTCTATCAACTTTTGTCGAAGAGTAGAGTCAAGGCGTATGCTCTTCAAATTGAGCGCTGACTTTAATTTCTCGGCAAAAAAACCAGCGAGCAAAATGACGTCATTCTCTCTTTCCCGTAGAGGAGGAACGATTATTGGGAATACACTTAGCCGATGATACAAATCTGCTCTGAATTGCTGTGATTTGACTTCCTCATGAAGGTTACGGTTTGTAGCTGCAACAATCCGGCAGTTTACTTTAATTGCTTTGTCACTGCCCACTCTTTGTATATCTCCGTACTGTAGGGCCCTTAATAGTTTCGCTTGAAGTGTTAAAGAAAGCTCACCAATTTCGTCGAGAAATAATGTCCCTCTATCCGCTAGCTCAAACTTACCTTTTCGATTACTAATCGCGCCGGTAAATGCCCCCTTTACGTGGCCAAATAGTTCGCTTTCGGCAACTGAATCGGGGAGAGCCGCGCAGTTTAGGTACACTAAGTTTTCTTTGGAGCGCGTAGAGTTTTGATGTATCGATTTCGCTACGAGCTCTTTACCCACGCCGGTTTCGCCCATGACTAATACTGATAGATCGGTGTTGGCAACTGCTTCGATTTGAGCTTTTAGTTCATGGATCTTGTCAGATGTGCCTACCATTTCTTGTTCATGTACTTGCGGATCAGAGCTAGGCTGATTTTCAAATGCAGAGAGTTTGGATAGTTTTTCTTGAAGTAAGGCCGAGTTTAGCCCTGATGCTGCTAAGGCACTAATAACTCGTAAATCATCATCTGGGAACTCATCAAATTGTCTGTCCGCAAAGGCGTCAATAGTAATAGCACCGATAAGGTTGCCGTCAATTAATAATGGCATTCCGATACAAGAGTGGATGTCTAAATTACCTTCCAAATTATCAATTAAACCATCGTAGGGATCGGCTAAGTCACTGTCTGCTGGGAAACGGACTATATCTCCCGCTCTTGCGATTGCTTCTAGTCTAGGGTGATCGTCAATATCAAACCGACGGCCTAGCACATCTTCATCAAGTCCGTTAATGGCAACAGGAATAAACTGTTGGTCTTTAAACAATAATAAAGCGGAAGCATCACAGTTAACCGTTTGGCGAATAGTTTCTAGTAGCTGCGTATATCGACCGAATTGATTGGCTGCGGTGTTAAGGCTTAAAGCGACTTTAAGCCAATTGGAGGAAGCAAATTTCATGGTGAAACTCATATTGTGTCTTAATGACATTGTTGTGATTTTTTGACACATGTCAAGTGTGTCTTATTAACAGCCTTTCTTTCTGTCTGAAATATAAAATTAATATAAAACAAATGCTTACATGTTGGCATGTTAGCTGCAATTCATTAGTTAGTCTCAAAATATAATTGATGGTTTGTAGGAAACTCAAATGACAATACATGTAAAAAATAATATTCACTGGGTTGGGCAACGTGACTGGGAAGTCCAAGACTTTCACGGTACTGAGTACAAAATAACGAAAGGGACAAGTTATAACAGTTATCTCATACGCGAAGAAAAGACGGTGTTGATTGATACTGTTGACCACCGCTTTAGTGACCAATTCTTATTGAATCTAGAAACCGAAATTAATCTCAATGAAATTGATTTCATCGTCATCAACCATGCAGAAGAAGATCATGCTGGTGCGCTATCCGCGTTAATGGCAAGAATTCCCAATACTCCGATATATTGCACGGAGGCGGCGATTGATTCAATTGTTGGCCACCATCATCATCCTGAGTGGAATTTTAAAACGGTTAAAACTGGCGATAGTCTCGATTTGGGGAACGGTAAACAGCTAGTGTTTGTCGAAGCCCCAATGCTTCATTGGCCAGATAGTATGATGACGTACATGACCGGTGATGCCGTGCTATTTAGTAATGATGCTTTTGGTCAGCATTATTGCGACGAGCGCCTATTCAACGATGAGGTAGATCAAGCCGAATTAATGGAGCAATGTTTGCGCTATTACTCGAACATACTGACTCCATTTAGCTCTCTTGTAATGACAAAAATAAAAGAAGTTCTGAGCTTCAATTTACCCGTCGATATGATTGCCACTTCACACGGTATTGTATGGAGAGAAAATCCAACTCAAATTGTTGAACAATACCTGAAATGGGCGGATGACTACCAAGAAGATCGCATCACTATTTTCTATGACTCTATGTCAAACAATACCCGCATGATGGCTGACGCAATTGCGCAAGGTATACACAGTGTTGACAGCAATGTTGCCGTAAAAGTATTTAACGTTTCTAAACACGATAAAAACGAGATTTTGGCAAATGTATTTTTGTCCAAGGGTATTCTTGTTGGTTCGTCGACAATGAACAATGTCATGATGCCCAAAGTGGCTGGTATGTTAGAAGAAATTACTGGGTTGAGGTTCAAAGGTAAGAAAGCAGCATCATTTGGCAGTTACGGATGGAATGGTGGTGCCGTTGATAGAATCCATGCACGACTCACTGATGCTGGCTTTGAAACTGCAGTTAGCATAAAAACCAAATGGAAGCCGGATGGAAAGGCCATGCGCGAATGTATCGAATATGGTAGAGAACTTGCGAAAAGATGGGCTTTGAATGACGGCAATGCAGTCCGCTTAACAACACAAACTACGACTCAGACAAGTGAACTCGAATCTAAAGCGAGCGTTCACAGTGTGCAGAAAAGGAGTATTAAAAGCTCCGATCATCCTAGCAATTGCCAGTGCATGATTTGCACAGTATGTAATTGGGTATATGACCCTATTATCGGTGAAGAGAATCAGGGTGTAGAGTCGGGTACACCTTGGAGCGAAGTACCGGATGATTTCTTATGCCCAGAGTGCGGTTTAGGAAAAGATGTCTTTATTGAACATAATGTCAAAGAGGTCGCGTAATGAGTGAGCCTATCATTATTATTGGAAGCGGCTTTGCCGCTTACCAATTGGTCAAAACCTTGCGACGACTCAATACTGAAGTGCCGATTAAAATTATTACTTCAAATGATGGCCATGAATATAACAAGCCCGATTTAAGCCATGTATTTACTCGTAAGCAAACTGCGGATGATCTCATCTTGACTAGAGCGGAGTCTTTTGCTCAGCAACACAATGTTGAGATCTTATCAAATACTATCGTGGAAGAGGTATTAGCAAGCGAACGAGTTGTTGTCGCAAATGGCATTCAACATCATTATTCAAAGTTAGTATTTGCAACAGGTGCAAATACGTTTATCCCACCTCTAGAAGGACAAGCAGCGGGCGAAATCATCACTTTGAACAGTTTGCAAGAGTATAAACAACATGGTAGTACCCTCGCACAGGCTAACAGTGTCTTGATCTTGGGAGGAGGGCTGATCGGTGTTGAGCTCGCGATGGACTTAGCGACCAGCGGTAAAAAAGTACGGCTTGTCGATACAGAGCCTTCGTTGTTGTCTAAGCTCATGCCAGACTTTGTCGCGCTTGCGCTAGAAAATCAATTACGAAGTGACGGTGTATTAATAGAACCGATGACGAAAGTCAGCGCAATTAACAGGCGAGGTAACCAACTGGTAGTCGATACAGAAGGTGAAAGGCAATTTATAGCGGATTGTGTTCTTTCAGCGGCGGGCTTATTGCCGAATGTATCACTAGCTAAAAAATCTGGAATTAATGTAAACCGTGGTATTACCGTTGACAAGCGACTTAAAACGTCGGTAGATGATATCTATGCATTGGGGGATTGCGCTGAAATCGAAGGTAAAGTCATGGCGTACTTACAGCCTATTATACTAAGTGCCAATACCCTTGCCAGACAACTTCTTGAAGATATTGGTGAGCTTCAGTTACCCGCTATGATGGTGAAAGTTAAAACGCCAAAATATCCTATTCAACTAGGGGGTAGGTTTACTCATGATTCAAATTGGAGAATAGATTTCACGCCACAGGGCATTGTTGCCAAAGCATACAATGAAGACGAAATGCTGACTGGCTTTGTAGTCACAGATGAAAATGTTAAACAAGCATTTCCATTGCTTAGAGAAGTCAATGCCAACCAATAATATTGCATTTAAAAACGAGAAAATTTGAAAGTGGGAATCAGTTTTTCAGAGCCGGAAAGGCTAAAAGAGATCTTCGACGGTGAGAACAGAGAAGAGTGGCAAAAAACTAGCCACATCTTGGATAGCTTAGCCTTGAAGCCGGAGGATGTAATTGCGGATATTGGAGCGGGAACAGGATATTTTTCCAACTTGTTTTCTCAGCAGGTGAGTGAGGGAAAAGTTTATTCCATTGACTGCGAACCCAATATGGTGAGCTACATGAAAGATAGGTTTGCGAACTCTGAGTTTGCAAATGTGTCAGTCATTCAATCTCAATCCGATAATCCTTGTATTCCGAGGAATGTGGGTATTGTGTTTATCGCGAATACTTTCCGATTTATTGCAGAAAGAGTCAGCTTCTTACGAAAAGTGAGAGAGCAAGCTGGAGAGAAAGCGAGGTTTGTTATCGTTGATTATAAAGGGGCCAATGCGCGAGTCTCTCCACAACAAGCGATCGAAGAGGTTACACAAGCAGGGTTTAGCAAATTAGAGTTTGATGACCATGGATGCCCAGATCATTACATCCTTACTTTTACATATTAAGGCTGTGAGCCTTTTGGAGAGATTTATGCCACATTTGAGAATTCCAGCCAGTTGGAAAATACAGCGCTCTACGGCATTTTTTACTAAGGAAAATGTCCCAGCAGCACTTTTATCGCACCACAATACAAAGGAAGGTGTATTTGGCCAAATTTGTGTGATGGAAGGGACAGTTATCTTTTATGGCTTCGCTGATAAGGAGGCTACAGAGCCGGAGCAAAAAGTAGTGATTAATGCAGGAGAGTTTGCTACTAGCCCACCACAATATTGGCATAGAGTAGAATTGAGCGATGATGCTCAATTCAATATTAATTTTTGGTCAGAAACCGATAAGAAAGACCAGCCGCTATTTGGGACAAAGTGATAGCTGACCGCCGTTCTTATTATTTTATGGGTGAGAATCATCTTCGATTTGCGTATTGTCGACAACATGATTCTCACCAATGTCGTTTGGTAATACTAAGTTTAACAATATTGCTACTATTCCTGCTAAGCTAACACCTTGCAAGCTGAAATCACCAATACCGAAAGCCATACCGCCAATACCAAATACTAAGGTAACAGCGACGATGACTAGGTTCCTAGATTTATGTAAGTCCACTTGATTTCTAATCAGTGTATTTAGGCCAACGGTGGCAATTGAACCAAACAGCAAAATCATGATCCCGCCCATTACAGGGACAGGAATCGTTTGCAACAGTGCTCCTAATTTTCCGACCAACGCTAGAATAATGGCGGTAACGGCCGCCCAAGTCATGACCACTGGGTTAAACGCTTTTGTTAGCATTACAGCTCCGGTCACTTCACTATAGGTTGTGTTAGGTGGCGCACCGATCATGGTTGCGGCCATCGTAGCGATTCCGTCACCTGAAATAGTTCTGTGTAAGCCAGGCTTCTTTAAATAATCTTTCCCAGTGACATTGGAGATGGCTAGGATATCTCCCACATGTTCAACGGCAGGAGCTATCGCAACTGGAATCATAAACAGGATGGCATTGATATTGAATTCTGGGAAGGTGAAGTTTGGCAGTGCAAACCATGCCGCTGTACTCAGTGGAGAAAAGTCCACTACGCCAACCAACAAGCTGACCACATAACCAACCAAGATGCCGCCTAATATAGGGACGAGTTTAAAAAAGCCTTTAGAAAATACACTCAAAATGACCGTAGTCAAAAGCGATAAGCAGGAAATGAACATAGCTAAGTTACCGTCGATGAGCTGTGTAGAGCCGTCTCCTGTTTTTCCCAGAGCCATATTGACAGCAACTGGAGCGAGCCCCAGACCGATGACAATAATAACGGGCCCAACAACAACAGGAGGCAAGAGGTTGTGGATGAACTCGTTGCCTCTGATCTTAATAATCATTCCGAGCACAACATAAACAGCGCCAGCGGCCATTAGCCCGCCTAAGGTGGCGGGTACGCCCCACGATTGTATCCCATACATAATTGGCGCGATGAAAGCAAAAGATGACGCAAGAAAAATGGGAACTTGGCGACGAGTCATCAGTTGGAATAGTAACGTACCAATCCCTGCACCAAATAGGGCAACACTCGGGTCAAGACCCGTCAATAAGGGCACTAACACTAAGGCGCCAAATGCGACGAAAAGCATCTGTGTACCTTGGATCATGTTTTTCATTACTATCTCCTGTGGAAAATAAGGCGAATAACTTTCTGTCGAATCGCGCAAAAATGGTAGACGGAATGGAGTAGGGAATAAACGTATGCGGTGAGGTTCTGTGACCTAATTACAACTCCTTTTCTTTTGTTGAAGCTTATTTGGCCAACAGAAGAGAAGCGTCAAAAATGATGGTCAAAAATTTGTCTTACATATAACTTAATGAAAAATATATATAAATATATGGCCTGTATTTTGCAGATTGGATACTTATCTACTTATTGACAAAATGATGACATGGAATTAGCACAGACAGCGGAAAGTCAGTCTCATCTTGGTTCTCTTCAAGAGCAAGTCGAGCGTTATAAGCAAGTATTAGATGTTATGCCTGCAGGAGTCATCCTATTGGATACCCAAGGTATTGTGCGCGAAGTCAATCCCGAAGCTGAGCGTATTCTCGAAGTCTCGTTGTTAGGGGAAAAGTGGTTAACTGTCATCCAAAATGCGTTTGCACCGAAAGACGATGACGGCCACGAAATCTCTTTGCGTAATGGTAGAAAGGTTCGACTAGCTATTTCTGCTTCCGTTACTGGTCAGCTGATTCTTATTACTGATTTGACCGAAACTCGTTTACTGCAATCGCGCGTGAGCGACTTACAACGCTTATCTTCTTTAGGAAGAATGGTTGCATCGTTAGCACATCAAGTACGTACCCCACTGTCAAGCGCGCTGCTTTATGCTTCTAACCTGACAGCTGCAAATTTGCCGAATACGACGAAAGAGCGCTTTCAAGGCAAATTGGTTGACAGGCTTAAAGATTTGGAAAAGCAAGTCAACGATATGTTGCTGTTTGCTAAAGGTGGAGATAATAAAGTTGTTCAGCGCTTCACCATCAAAGAGCTTGTCAACGAGTTTACACCAATGGTCGAGACAGCATTAAAAAGTAATGCTATAGACTTTGCTCAAGAGGTGGAGCACGAAGAAATGTCACTTCTGGGTAATCCTAATGCGATTGCTTCTGCATTAAGTAATTTAGTGCTCAACGCCATTCAAATCGCTGGCAAGCAGTCGCAAATCGATGTCTTTTTCCGTCCCGTCAACGATGAACTAAAAATATCAGTACAAGACAACGGTCCTGGCGTCCCCAAAGAACTACAAAGCAAAATTTTAGAACCATTTTTTACTACTCGCTCCCAAGGAACAGGTCTTGGACTTGCTGTAGTTCAAATGGTGTGTCGAGCTCATGAAGGTCGATTGGAACTGGTCTCTGAGCCAGGCGATGGAGCATGTTTCACTATGTGCCTCCCACTGCATCGAGAAAACCAAAGCAACAACAACCCTGAAAGTGGAGAAGAATAATGGCCCAAAGCAAAGTATTAATCGTTGAAGATGACGAAGGTTTGCGTGAAGCACTAGTGGACACACTTGCTTTGGCTGGCTACGAATGGCTTGAAGCGGACTGTGCGGAAGATGCCATCGTAAAATTAAAAGCAAATACTGTCGACATCGTCGTTTCAGATGTGCAAATGGCAGGGATGGGCGGCTTAGCGCTACTTAGAAACATCAAACAACACTGGCCAAACTTGCCCGTTCTATTGATGACAGCTTATGCCAATATTGAAGATGCGGTATCTGCGATGAAAGAAGGTGCCATAGACTATATGGCTAAGCCTTTTGCGCCAGAAGTGTTACTCAATATGGTTAGTCGCTATGCACCTGTTAAATCAGAAGAAAATGGTGATGCAGCCGTAGCGGATGAAAAGAGCATCAAATTACTAGCTCTAGCTGAGAAAGTGGCTAAAACAGATGCGAGCGTAATGGTACTTGGCCCTAGCGGCTCGGGTAAAGAAGTGATGTCGCGGTACATTCATAATGCATCGAATCGCAAAGATGGCCCGTTCGTCGCTATTAACTGCGCAGCTATTCCAGACAATATGCTTGAAGCGACGTTATTTGGTTACGAAAAAGGTGCGTTTACTGGGGCGGTGCAAGCATGTCCGGGCAAGTTCGAGCAAGCTCAGGGTGGAACTATCTTACTGGATGAAATTAGTGAAATGGATCTGAACCTTCAGGCTAAACTTTTGCGCGTACTGCAAGAGCGAGAAGTAGAAAGGTTAGGTAGCCGAAAAAGTATCAAACTGGACGTTCGTGTTTTGGCGACCAGTAACCGTGATTTGAAGCAGTATGTTCAAGAAGGCAATTTCCGAGAGGATTTGTATTACCGTCTCAATGTATTTCCACTCGCTTGGCCAGCACTATCTGACCGCAAAGGAGATATTGAGCCACTTGCTATTCACCTTATTGAGCGTAATTGTAAAAAATTGGGTATGCCCGTTCCTGAAGTCAGTTCTCGAGCGATTGAAAAGCTTCAAAGTTATCAGTGGCCAGGGAATGTGCGTGAGCTTGATAATGTTGTTCAGCGCGCATTGATATTAAGCGAGCACAATCAAATTAAAGATGAACATATTCTACTCGAGGGCATCGATTGGCTGGATGCAAGTAGCTTACAACAAGTCGTTGAAACGGGTGATGCCGTAGTGCCAAATATCGTTACAGCAGCAAAACCGGAAGCAACTACAAACTCTGAAACCAGCTCTTATTGTCTTGGCGGCGAGCTTCGAGACCAAGAGTTTTCCATCATCTTAGATACACTCGCTGAGTGTGGTGGGCGTCGTAAAGACATGGCTGAACGTTTAGGTATCAGCCCGAGAACGTTGCGCTATAAGCTTGCTAGAATGCGTGATGCAGGCATTGATATCCCTGGTTAAATACCGACTAATCTCAAGTAAATGAATGGCGGTATTTGCATGGCATATTACTTGCTTTATTAAGTATATATGGACGTAATGCCAAAGAGTTGACAGCAGGAGCGAATATGAATATCAACGGAATCCAAGGAGATATGCAGGCAATGATGTTGGAAGCAGCCAACACCAAGCCCGCTGCAACAGGCCATAGTGTCAGCTCTGAATTTGGTGACATGCTTGCGAAAGCCATTCAAAACGTTAATGGTTTACAAAAAACTTCCGGTGACCTTCAAAACCGTTTCGATAGGGGAGATGAAAACGTTTCTCTGTCGGATGTCATGATAGCTCGTAATAAGTCCAGTGTTGCTTTTGAAGCAACGATTCAAGTGCGTAACAAACTTGTTGAATCGTACAAAGAACTGATGAACATGCCAGTGTAAGTTTAGGGATGAATTGTGGCTGAAGATAACCAATCAACAGATCTCGCCTTATCCGATCTAGGGTCAGATAGTGCGATGGTCGCCGACTCTGGCGCGGGGATGGATACGCAAAACCCGGATGCAGGAGAGAAAAGTTCGTCAAAGTTTGATATGGCTGTTGGCGATTTGGATTTGCTGCGTCAAGTTGTGCTTGTATTGTCGATTTCAATTTGTGTCGCCCTTATCGTTATGCTGTTCTTTTGGGTTAGAGAGCCGGATATGCGTCCTTTAGGAACGTATGAAACAGAAGAACTCATCAAAGTTTTAGATTACCTAGATCAGCAAAAAGTTGACTATAAGCTTGAAGGCAACACGATTCTTGTCCCGTCGGCTGAATATGGAAGTATGAAATTGGATATGGTTCGAGCTGGTCTGAACCAAGGCAGTCAAGCTGGTGATGAAATACTGATGCAAGATATGGGCTTTGGTGTATCTCAACGTTTAGAACTTGAACGACTGAAGCTAAGCCGCGAAAGACAATTATCGAAAGCCATCGAGCAGATGAGCCAAGTCAATAAGGCTCGAGTTCTACTCGCACTGCCAAAACAAAGTGTTTTTGTTAGACATAATCAAGAAGCTTCAGCGTCAGTATTTTTAACCTTAAGATCGGGTGCGAGCTTAAGCCAAGAAGAAATTGATGCTGTTGTTGATATGGTCGCAAGTGCCGTTCCTGGCATGAAACCGACTCGCGTTACAGTAACTGATCAATATGGCCGCTTATTAAGCTCTGGCTCTCAAGACGCGGCGTCAACTGCACGTAGAAAAGAGCAAGAAATTGAGCGAAAACAAGAACAACTTCTATTGGAAAAAATCGACTCTGTTCTCATTCCAATTTTAGGCCTAGGTAACTACACCGCTCAGGTTGATGTACAGCTTGATTTCTCCACAGTAGAACAAACACAAAAACGTTTTGACCCAAATAAGCCAGCTACCCGAAGCGAATATACTTTGGAAGATTACAATAATGGCAATGTTGTCGCTGGTGTTCCTGGAGCATTAAGTAATCAACCCCCTGCTGACGCCTCCATCCCGCAGGATGTGGCTCAGATGAAAGATGGCACTATGTTAGGCCAAGGCTCTTCTCACAAAGAATCAACACGTAATTTTGAGCTTGATACCACCATAAGCCATGAACGCAAGCAAAGTGGTGTGGTGACCCGCCAAACTGTTGCAGTTGCAATAAAAGACAAAGCTGTAGTGAATCCTGAAACTGGCGAAACTACTTATACGCCAATTCCTGAAAGTCAGTTGAATGCGATTAAGCAAGTTTTGATTGGCGCCGTAGGCTTTGACGCTCAACGAGGTGATTTACTGAATGTACTTAGCATGCAGTTTGCTAAACCAGAAGTGGAAAACCTTGTTGATGTGCCGCTCTGGGAGCATCCATCGTTCAATGACTGGATTCGTTGGGGAGCAAGTTCACTTGTCATAATCGTTGTGATATTGGTACTTGTGCGACCCGCATTGAAGAAACTACTCAACCCAGCGGTTCAGGACGAACAAGATTCTATGTATGGGCCTGACGGTATTCCTATCGGTAACGATGGTGAAACCAGCCTAATCGGTGGTGATATCGATACCAGTGAACTGTTTGAGTTCGGCTCTGGCATCGATCTGCCAAACTTAAATAAAGATGAAGATGTACTGAAAGCCGTTCGAGCACTCGTTGCCAACGAACCGGAACTGTCAGCACAAGTTGTGAAGAATTGGATGGAAGATGCCTGATGATATTGTCCCTCAAGATGAGGGAGGAGAAGTCGTTGATCCGAATGATGTCGATATATCCGACATTCCCGGTGAAGAACGAGCTGCCATATTATTGCTAAGCCTTAATGAAGAAGACGCAGCAGGTATTGTGCGCCATTTAGAACCTAAACAGGTTCAAAGAGTGGGTAGTGCAATGGCTCGTGCTGCTGACTTGAGTCAAGACAAAGTTAGCGCAGTTCATCGTGCGTTTCTTGAGGATATTCAGAAGTACACCAACATCGGTATGGGCAGTGAAGACTTCATGCGTAATACCCTTGTTGCAGCGTTAGGTGAAGATAAAGCGAATAACTTGGTTGATCAAATCCTTCTGGGTACTGGTTCGAAAGGTTTAGACTCCCTGAAATGGATGGACCCTCGCCAAGTCGCCAACATCATTATTAACGAGCACCCGCAAATTCAGACGATAGTTCTTTCTTACCTTGAAGCCGACCAATCAGCAGAAATTCTGACTCAGTTTGCCGAACGTGACCGGCTTGATCTTATGATGCGCATCGCCAACCTTGAAGAAGTTCAACCTTCTGCCTTAGCAGAGCTGAACGAAATCATGGAGAAACAGTTTGCGGGTCAGGCGGGCTCTCAGGCTGCGAAAATTGGTGGCTTGAAAGCAGCGGCCGAAATTATGAACTATATGGACAACAGCATGGAAGGGGTGCTGATGGACCAAATCCGCGATCAAGACGAAGATTTGGCGACCTCGATCGAAGATCTGATGTTCGTGTTCGAAAACCTTATCGAAGTAGACGATCAAGGCATTCAAAAGTTGCTGCGTGATGTTCCACAAGATGTGTTGCAGCGTGCGCTTAAAGGTGCCGATGAAGACTTGCGCGAGAAAATATTTAAGAACATGTCCAAACGTGCGGCAGAACTTATGCGTGATGATCTTGAGGCAATGCCTCCAGTCAAAGTTTCAGATGTTGAAGCTGCTCAGAAAGAAGTTTTGGCGATTGCTCGTCGTATGGCGGATGCTGGTGAAATCATGCTATCAGGTGGCGCTGATGAGTTCTTATAGGTGTTATTGAGTTGGTGCACAACGGAAGTTAAGTGGGAAAGGGAATGTCGGAAAAGAGAAAACGTGGTTACCTACGTCTAAATGAAGACGACTCAGTGAAACAGGCAACGCTTTGGGGACTCCCAGACTACGGAGCTGAAGAGGCCAAAATTGCCAAAGATACCGCAATGAATTACGACCCGGGCTGGATGCCTGATTTCGAGCCAGAGGTGCAAGAGGAACCCAAAGAGCTTACTGAGGAAGACATTGAGGCTATTAAGCAAAGTGCTTTTCAGGAAGGGTTACATCAAGGACAAGAAGCTGGCTTTAAACAGGGGTACGATAAAGGTAAAGAGAAAGGGCTAGAAGACGGTCACAAAGAAGGCTTTGAGAACGGTCATAGTGAGGGACTTAATGCGTCTCAAGAGCTCATCCAACAGCAAGTTCAGAACTTTGTTTCTATTGCCAACCAGTTTTCTCAACCATTAGAGCTTATGAATGCTCAGGTAGAAAAGCAACTGGTTGATATGGTTTTGGTTTTAGTTCGAGAAGTGATTCATGTTGAAGTCCAAACTAATCCGCAAATCATTCTTGATACAGTGAAACAATCCGTAGAATCTCTGCCTATTACAGGCCATCAAATTATTATTAAACTGCATCCACAAGATGTGGAAATTGTCGAGCAAGCATATTCCTCAGAGCAATTGGAATTTAGAAACTGGACCTTGCTATCTGATCCCGCATTGAATATTGGTGATGTACAATTAGAAGCGGGTGAGTCGAGTGTTAATTATCGAATGGAAGAGCGAGTTCGGACGGTATTAAGTAACTTTTGTGGTTCCAATCGTCATCAAGGTGAAGAGTAATGCTAGCGCTTTCAGAACGGCTCAACCAGTATAAAGTTCAAGGCCTAAAAAGCAGACCGGTAGCATCAGGGAAATTGGTGCGAGTGGTTGGGTTAACACTAGAAGCGACAGGGTGTAGGGCGCCAATTGGCAGTCTATGTTTGGTTGAAACCATGTCGGGAGAGATGGAAGCGGAAGTCGTAGGCTTCTCTGACGGAAATCTTTTTCTTATGCCAAGCGAACAGATAAGCGGAGTGTTACCCGGAGCGAAAGTGACACCGCTGACTAGTGAAGCAGGATTACCGGTTGGTATGGAATTGCTTGGCCGAGTCATTGACGGAGTTGGCAACCCACTTGACGAGCTTGGCCCCATTTATACCGACAACCGTGCCAAATTTAACTCGGAACCAATTAATCCTTTAATGCGTAAACCTATTTCAGAACCACTGGATGTCGGTTTAAAAGCCATGAACGGCTTACTCAGTGTTGGAAAAGGCCAAAGAATTGGTTTGTTTGCTGGTTCAGGTGTGGGTAAATCGGTCACACTAGGCATGATGACTCGCGGTACAACCGCTCAGGTCGTTGTCGTTGGCTTAATTGGTGAACGTGGTCGAGAAGTAAAAGAGTTTATCGATGAAATATTGGGAGTCGATGGCCGGCAACGTTCGGTTGTTGTTGCAGCACCCGCTGATTCCTCTCCTCTAATGCGTTTGAAAGGTTGTCAAACGGCTCTCACCATTGCTGAGTATTTTCGAGATCAAGGCCTAGATGTCCTTCTTCTCATGGATTCATTAACCCGTTTTGCTCAGGCTCAGCGTGAAATCGCTTTATCGGTTGGTGAGCCTCCTGCGACCAAAGGTTATCCACCTTCTGTATTCGCTAAACTGCCTGCGTTGGTCGAACGTGCGGGAAACGGTGGAGAAGGGAAAGGCTCTATTACGGCATTTTTCACCGTATTGACAGAAGGTGATGATTTACAGGACCCAATAGCTGACGCAGCGAGGGCGATTTTAGATGGCCACGTTGTACTTTCTCGCGAATTAGCGGATGCAGGGCACTATCCGGCTATCGACGTCGAAAAGTCGGTCAGTCGCGTTATGCCGCAAATTGTCTCTGAAGAGCATATGCTGATGTCTAAAGCGGTTCGTCAGGTTCTGTCTATCTGTCGCAAAAATCAAGATTTGGTTTCTATCGGTGCGTACAAGCCAGGTACGGATCCAGCAATTGATAGTGCGTTTACTCTTAAACCCAAGATTGACCAATTTTTGCAGCAAAATATGCAGGAAACCGTTCCTTATGATATGTGCGTCAATATGTTGAAAAGTATATTGCAAGCTTCGCCTGAAGAGTAGGTAGATTATGGAAAATACGCTCAAGTTTTTGATGGAACAAGCTCAGGATAGAGAAAAAGATTCGGTGCTGGCGTTGAGTAAGGCTCGCAGTGAACTTGAAGATTACTATTTACAGCTGTCTCAGATCGAGCAATATCGATTAGATTATTGCAATCAGCTAGTTCAACGAGGGATGAATGGGTTAACCGCAAGTCAATATTCACACCTGAATCGATTTTTAACTCAGTTAGATGAAACGCTTAAAAAACAAAAAGAAGCGGAAGAACATTTTAAAACTCAAGTGCACAACTGTGAGTCTCATTGGCTTGAAATGAGAAAAGAGAGACGTTCCTATCAGTGGTTAATCGAAAAAAGGCAAAAAGAAAGGGAGCAACAGCTAGAGCGTCAAGACCAGAAACAGATGGACGAATTTTCCACCATTATGTTTGGTCGTCAAAGATTGCAATATGGTAAGTAAGTGGATCCTTAGATATGTGGTTCACTTTTTGCATTGGAAGGGTTAGCGGTCGTTTTTATCTGTATTGGACGCAGGGTGAGCGACGATTTTCATTATTTGAAAGAGTGCCAACAGTATGAACGTTAACTTAACAAATGCTACGGAAAGCCCAAAAGCCACTAAGATACTAGGGGAAGTTGGTGAGGTGTCGGTTGAATCGACGGATACAGGAGAAAGTGAAGAAGGTTTTTTCTCAAAATTGGCTTCATTTATTCTTGGAGACAACAAGTCTAGTAAGGTCAGCTCAGATGCCGACACAGCAGATGGCTCACAACTATCTGTTTCTAAAGGTGAAGATTCAGTAGATGCCCTGCTTAATAGTGAAGTTCTTTCTGACACAAGTCTAGATGACAATGTAGCTACCGAAATAGACACCGAGCAGTTATCCGCTCAAGTGCAGCAAAAAGTTGATGGTTCGACAGAGGATATCGCGACCAGCGAGTTGCTTAAACAATCAGATAGCAAGGCATTTGATTCCTCTAAAGTGATGAGTGATGGTGATGAGATTCTAGCAAAACTGAACGAGGCGACAGAATCACTTAAAACCGAACATGGCAATACTTTGCCTGCCAGCGAAGGGAAATCAGAAGTTCTTGCAGATCAACAAACCAAGATAGAGACTTTAAAAGTACAGCACACTAATGAAGACGATCATCAGGTACTCAAAGGTGAAGGAAAGAATCTAAACACCACTGCCAATGACGTATCGCCGACTGTCGCCGCTCAGTTGACCGCTAAAGCACAACAAGAATCTCTTCCAGAACAAGCCTCAGCGCAAGATGTTGATAGTCAAGTAGAGCAGATTGCTTGGCGAACCACCCAACCTAAACTTGAACCTCATCAGATGCAACCGTCTACCGATACAAAGTCAGACAAATTACTGTCTGAAAGTGATTTGGCTCGCCTTGCTGAAGAAGCAGGAATGGTAGCACGCGAGGCAAAACCTGAGCACATGATGCTAAAAACCACTCAAGACAAAGGAAATCAGCAAATCTCTGATAGTGAGGTTTTACCCTCGATTGCTGTTGGCCAAGTTGGTAATGTAGATCACTCGGACATAGAAGAAGCGGCCGCGCTAGATCCACGTCAGCTTCTGAAAAATACTCGCCACAAAGAAGCCTCAACGCAATCAAACCAATTGCAAAATGTTGCTCTCCAAGCAACGCAGCCCAATGTCGACATCAAATCAGATTTACCTAAGCAAGTTTTACCGAGTGAGAACTTGAATGTGATGCCGCAACAAGCTGGGCCAATAAAACCAGAACTTATGTCTGAACAGTTATCGAACCATTTACAAAATCATGCTAAAAACCAGCAGGCGAGTCTCGCTCACTCCGTTCAACAAGCGCTAAGTCAGCAACAATTAGCACAAAATATTGTAGATAAAGCAATGGTTCAACCAGCAATTCATAGCCAAGAAATCAGTCCAACTCAAATGCAGCATCTTGCATCATTGGCGGCGACTCCAGTCGCAGTGAATACGGTTCAGCAACAGATGGGCAGCCACGCAGCTCTGCGGGCTGCGTTAGCCGCAAAATCAGTTGATGGTGCTGTAGATGGACAAATTGTTCGTGAAGGTAAAGACTCCTCTGGACTTGCCAACCAAATCGCAGGAGCAGCTGGCCAACAAGGTAGCTCGGTGACAAACTCATTGCGTGCCGAGTCGGCTCAAACGGTTAACTCTCCGTTACATCTCACCAGAGACAATGTCAGCGACCAAATGGCAGAAAAAGTCCATATGATGATGTCGAAAAATCTGAAGAATATTGATATCCGGTTGGATCCACCTGAGCTGGGCCGAATGCAAATACGTTTGCATATGAACGGAGAAGGTGCTGGCGTTCACTTTACCGTTGCAAACCATCAAGCTCGTGATGCTATCGAACAATCTTTACCTAGGCTTCGAGAAATGCTTTCTCAACAAGGTGTACAACTGGGAGATACATCCGTTCAACAACAGAACAGTGGCCAACAGCAACGTTATACCGCATCCAATGAAGGAGGCTTTTCTCAAGGTGGAGGAGGCGATAATGTCTTGAGCGAAGAGGAAAATCTTGAAGCAGGCGTCAATCTTGATGTGAATGTAACTTCAAAAGGTGATGGAATCAGTTATTACGCTTAAACTATGAAAAAACCAAAAGATAGAGATGGTTATGGCGGACGAAGAAAAGGAAGCTCCCGAAGGGGGCGGTGGTAAAAGTAAATTAATTATCGTAATAGCAATTGTCGTTGTGTTGATTGCTGGTGGTGTGGGGGCCTTCTTCATGATGGGCTCTGAGGAAGAAGCTGATACGGAACAAGCGGAGCAAGAGCAATCTTCCGAGGTAGTCAATCCGGTTGCTTATGTGAATATACCTCAACCTTTCTTGTTTAACGTGACAGGCGATAAACGCGATAGGTTAGTGCAAATCAAAGTTCAGTTGATGGTTCGTGGCATAGAAAACGAAGATCTCGCTCGTTATCACTCTCCATTAATTGAGAGCTCTTTACTCGGTACATTTGCGTCGGCAACAGTAGAGCAACTTCGAACGGCAAATGGTCGAGTCGATCTTCGCAACAAAGCGACTGAAGATATTAAAGCAAGCTTGAATCGGGCGGTCGGTAAGCCGGTTATTGAGCGAGTATTATTTACCGACTTTGTCATTCAATAGGTGATGTGTGACTGATTTATTAAGCCAAGACGAAATTGATGCGTTGCTCCACGGCGTTGACGATGTCGAAGAAGGTGAAGAAGAGATTGAATCGCAGGCCGATGATGCGGTTCAATTTGACTTCTCCTCACAAGACAGAATCGTTCGTGGTCGGATGCCGACTCTGGAGCTCATCAATGAACGTTTTGCACGACACCTAAGAATTAGTTTGTTTAACATGCTGCGCAAGCAAGCAGAAGTATCCATCAATGGCGTACAGATGATGAAATTTGGTGAATACCAAAACACGCTGTATGTCCCAACCAGTCTTAATATGGTGAGATTCAGACCGTTAAAAGGGACGGCTCTTATTACGATGGAAGCTCGGTTGGTCTTCATTTTAGTGGAGAATTTTTTTGGTGGGGATGGGAGATTCCATGCGCGTATCGAAGGGCGTGAGTTTACGCCAACAGAGCGGAGAATCGTACAGCTACTGCTAAAAATCGTATTTGAGGATTACAAAGAGGCTTGGTCTCCTGTCATGGGCGTGGAGTTTGAATATTTGGATTCTGAAGTGAACCCAAGTATGGCGAACATTGTGAGCCCAACTGAAGTCATCGTTGTGAGCTCTTTCCACATCGAAGTGGACGGTGGTGGCGGTGACTTTCACGTTGTTATGCCTTATTCCATGGTTGAGCCTATTCGTGAACTTCTCGATGCTGGTGTTCAGTCCGATAAGATGGAAACTGATGTTCGTTGGAGTTCCGCATTGCGCGAAGAAATCATGGATGTGCCCGTCGATTTTAGAGTAAACCTACTCGAACACGACATGTCATTGAGAGATTTAATGGAGCTTCAATCTGGTGACATCATTCCGGTAGCAATGCCTGAAAATGCCGTCATGTTTGTCGAAGAGTTACCGACATTTAGAGTGAAAATGGGGCGTTCTGGGGAGCTTCTTGCTGTCCAAGTTTCAGAGAAAATTAAACGCCCTGATGTTGTGAAAACCGACATCGCCTTCCTTGGCAAAGATATCATGAATGAATTCGAGGAAGATCAAGGTGATGACGAAGAATAAGAAGGTGTAATGAATGGAACCGACTGATGAAAATGATGATCAAAAGCTAGCAGACGAATGGGCTGCGGCGTTAGGCGAAGACCCAGATGCACCTGATGTTGATGTTGACGAAGTGCTTGCAGCGCCTTTGGATGAATTAAAAGATACGGCTTCGCCAATTTCGGAAGATGAACGGCAGAAACTGGATACCATTCTTGATATTCCGGTTACTATTTCAATGGAAGTGGGACGTTCGCAAATCAGTATTCGAAACCTTCTCCAGCTGAACCAAGGCTCGGTTGTTGAACTTGAACGGGTTGCTGGTGAATCGCTCGATGTGCTAGTCAATGGAACCTTGATTGCTCATGGGGAAGTGGTAGTGGTGAACGATAAATTTGGTATTCGTCTAACCGATGTCATTAGCCAAACTGAACGTATCAAGAAACTTAGGTGAGTGATGAAGTCTTACTACTTCGGGCTTTTATTCGTGTTCTCGCCTATCGCGAATGCAGATGTAAAAACAGCAAATCAATTGGACTTAGCGACCACTTTAGGGTCGCTTTTGTTCGTTATTATTGTCATCCTCGGTTTAGCTTGGTTGCTTAAGCGCATGAAAGTACCGACTTTAGTCAACCAAAAGGGATTATGTGTTGTTCGTCAACTACCTGTTGGGCCGAAAGAGCGTATCATGATTGTTCAAGCTGGAGATGAGCAATTTTTAGTTGGTGTCACCTCTCAATCCATTCAGCTTTTATCAAAATTGGACAAGCCACTTACTCAGGAGGAGTTGGAGAGTAGTTCGTTTTCTACTCAGTTTTCCCAGCTATTTAAAAAGAATGATCAAACCTAGCTATGTAGTAAGTTTCATCTTATTTTTAACGCTGAGCTTTTTTTCATTTGTCAGTTTGGCCGCAGATGACATCGCTAATCAAACCTCTACTGTAACAGCGATGGAAAATGATACTGGAGCTTCTAAAACTACTGCTTCTGGCCAAGCGTTTGGTGCCGGAATACCCGCACTCACCTTGACCACTAATCCCGATGGTAGTGAAGAATATTCGATAAACCTACAAATTCTCGCTTTGATGACCATGCTAGGTTTTTTGCCTGCATTGGTTATTTTGATGACCTCGTTTACTCGAATCGTTATCGTGATGTCGATTTTGCGTCAGGCCATGGGTTTGCAACAAACTCCGTCAAACCAAGTCATCGTTGGCATCGCTTTGTTCCTAACCTTTTTCATTATGTCTCCGGTATTTAGCCAAATAAACGAGCGAGCGATTCAGCCGTATATCAATGAAAAAATCTCAGCAAAGGCGGCTTTTGATACGGCCCAGCAGCCACTGAAAGCTTTTATGCTCAAGCAAACTCGAGTTAAGGACTTAGAGACGTTTGTCCACATTTCTGGTTCGGATGCAACAAGCCCAGAAGACGTTTCAATGGCAGTGCTGATTCCAGCATTCATCACCTCGGAGCTTAAGACAGCTTTCCAAATTGGCTTTATGTTGTTTTTGCCGTTTTTGATCATCGACCTTGTTGTTGCATCTGTTTTGATGGCAATGGGTATGATGATGCTCTCGCCAATGATTGTGTCGTTGCCTTTTAAGTTGATGTTGTTTGTACTAGTCGACGGTTGGAATTTAATTCTTTCCACACTAGCGGGCAGCTTTGCGTTGTAGCGGGGAGGGCATATGACACCTGAAATGTTTGTAGAGCTGTTTCGAGAAGCCTTGTGGATGGTGTTAATTATGGTGTGCGCCATTATTATTCCAAGCTTGTTGGTCGGCTTGATAGTGGCAGTATTCCAAGCGGCAACATCTATAAACGAGCAGACGTTGAGCTTTTTGCCTCGTTTAGTCGTCACTTTATTGGCGCTCATGCTATTTGGACACTGGATGACACGAATGCTGATGGAGTTTTTCTTCTCTCTTGTTGAACGGCTACCTCAGGTGTTGTACTAGAGGCGTTTTATGGAATATCCAACCGCGCTGATTTTAGATTGGATAGCGAATTACTTTTGGCCTTACACCAGAATTGCAGCAATGTTGATGGTCATGTCGGTAACAGGTGCTCGCTTTGTTTCCACTCGTATTCGCCTTTATCTTGGCCTTGCCATTACATTTGCCGTCATGCCTGCTATTCCCGCAGTTCCAAACGATCTCGAGTTGCTTTCTTTTGCGGGCTTTTTAGTCTTGCTTGAGCAGATCATTATCGGTGTCGCAATGGGCACGGTGACACAATTTATTATCCAAACCTTTGTTATTCTCGGCCAGATTTTAGGTATGCAGTCGAGTTTGGGTTTTGCATCTATGGTTGATCCGGCAAATGGACAAAATACGCCTTTGTTAGGTCAACTCTTTATGTTTCTGGCGACGATGTTTTTCCTTGCAACCGACGGTCACCTAAAAATGTTGCAGCTTGTGGTGATGAGTTTTAAAACACTACCAATCGGCACTGGCGCTTTGAACGCAGTCGATTTTAGAGAACTCGCATTGTGGCTTGGTATTATGTTCAAGGTCGCACTCAGTATGTCTCTTTCAGGCATTATTGCTTTGCTAACCATTAATTTGTCTTTTGGTGTGATGACCAGGGCAGCGCCACAGTTAAATATTTTCTCTCTCGGTTTTGCGTTTGCATTGTTGGTCGGGATCTTGCTTTGTTGGTATATCGTTGCTGGATTATACAGCCAGTACGAAATTTTCTGGGGACAAGGACAAGGGCAGGTATGTCAGTTTATTCGTATCAACTGTTAACAATTGCAAAACTAGTAGAACTAGGAGCTAAGTTTGGCTGAGTCAGACGGTCAAGAACGCACCGAAGCGGCCACCCCCCGACGATTGCAACAAGCAAAAGAAAAAGGGCAGGTGGCACGCTCAAAAGAACTGGCATCGGTGTCGGTATTAGTTGCGGGTGCGGTGGCGTTGATGTGGTTTGGTACCATGCTGGCTAAATCACTCTATAGTGTCATGGGGCGCCTATTTAGTTTAAGTCGAGAAGAGATATTCGACTCAAGCAAGCTCTTTGATATTGTTGCAGGTTCATTGGGCCATCTTATATTCCCGCTGTTGCTGATTTTGGTCATGTTGTTTATCGCTGCCTCCATTGGCAATGCCGCTGTAGGGGGCATCAGTTTTTCAGCTGAGGCAGCAAGGCCAAAGTGGTCGAAAATGAATCCGCTTAGCGGGCTCAAACGTATGTTTGGTCTGCAAAGTTGGGTGGAGCTAATTAAGTCGATTCTAAAAGTAACCTTGGTTGCGGGTATGGCATTTTATCTGATTAACTCTGCTACCGCTGATCTCTTCCAATTGAGCTTTGATGTTTTCCCTCAAAATATCTTTCATGCCCTGGATATCTTGCTCAATTTTATTTTATTGATCAGCTGTTCGCTGTTAATTGTGGTGGCAATAGACATCCCTTTTCAGATTTGGCAGCACGCCAATCAATTGAAAATGACTAAGCAAGAAGTCAAAGATGAATACAAAGACACCGAAGGTAAGCCAGAGGTGAAAGGCCGAATTCGGATGCTACAACGAGAAGCGGCTCAAAGACGGATGATGGCTGAAGTGCCGCAAGCCGACGTTATCGTGACCAACCCAGAACACTTTTCTGTTGCTTTGAGATACAAACAATCGACCGATAAAGCGCCAGTCGTCGTTGCGAAAGGTATTGATCATATGGCACTGAAAATCCGAGAAGTGGCGAGAGAGCATGATATCTATGTCATTCCTGCCCCTGCGTTAGCTCGGGCCCTTTATCATACGACTGAGTTGGAGCAAGAAATACCTGACGGGCTGTTCACCGCAGTGGCGCAAATTCTGGCGTATGTTTTCCAGCTTAAACAGTATCGTAGGAGCGGTGGCAAAAGGCCAGTGCTTAAACAAGATAGCCTGCCGATCCCTCCTGATTACCGCTACTAGCTCTTGACTTATTGTTAGCTTACCAAACGATAGCCAACACCATTTTCGGTAACTAGGTGCTCTGGCTGCGCTGGTGCGTATTCAATTTTATGTCTAAGCTGCGCGATGTGAATACGCACATAATGCGCATGTTCGGTATAGTTGCCGCCCCATACTTCTTTCAATATCTGTTTATGAGTGAGCACTTTACCCATATTTTTGGACAGCAGAGCTAGTATCTTGAATTCTTTTGGAGTGAGCTTGATGGCCTCTTGCTTTCTAGTGACTGTTTGTAGGGCGAGGTCGACAACAACATCTCCAAACTGATAGCTGCTTACCTCGTTATTTTGTTGTTGATTTGACGTTCTCAAGGCGACTCGGATTCGAGCTAAAAGCTCCTCGCTACCAAAAGGTTTGGTTAGGTAATCATTCGCTCCTGCATCTAGTGCAAGCACTTTGTCTTGTTCTTTATCACGAGCTGAGATGACAATGATGGGTGTGTCTGTCCAAGTGCGTAGTTCACGAGTAAGATCCAAGCCATCTTTATCCGGTAAGCCTAGGTCTAGCAATATCAGGTTTGGGCACCATCGAGAAATGGTTTTGACGCCTTCTTCAGCATTTGCCACGCTTTTTACTTGATATTCGTGAGCAGAGGCTAAAACTTCGAGGAACCGACGAATAGGCGGTTCGTCTTCAATGATCAGTATTTTGATATCACTATTCATAAATATCTTTTAAATCAAGTTTTTCACAAGGAATTTGGACGGTAAACATTGACCCGCCATTTGGTCTTCGATTGACAAAAATAACGCCATGGTGAGCATTCACTATAAGCTTACAAATGGCAAGACCAAGCCCTGTGCCTTTTATGTTGTGATGCTCTGAGCGATAAAAGCGTTCAAAAATGCGTTGTGTTTCATCAGGAGCGACACCACAGCCTCTATCTAGCACTTCCAAAATAAACGTTTGATCTTGATAAGATGTTCGAACCTCAATCGGGTTATTCACTGGGCTGTACTTTGCAGCATTTTCTATCAGGTTAGTCGCCACTTGTTCAATCAAGGAATAATCTAACGATAAAAGTATCGGTTCGCCTGACAGTTGTATTGGGTGCTGAGCTAGTAAACGCTCTATTCGTTTAATGGCGCTACCAATGATTTCTTCTGGCTCTACCCATTCTTTTTTCGGTATCAACGCCTTGACGCTAAATCGACTGATGTCTAGAAGCTTGGTTAAGCTCCTATTTAAGCTATAGCCTTCTTCTGCAATAGATGTCAGCAGTTCTTGACGTGTTTGTTGAGGTAAGGTGATTTTAGGATCATTGAGTGTTGTCGCAGAACCAATAATCGAACCTAGTGGCGTTTTTAAGTCGTGTGATACCGCAGCCAACAATGTGTTTCTCATCTTTTCCTGTTGCGATGCTTCAATAGCCTGTGTCAGCGCACGGTTTGCTTCAGAGCGCGCTAAGGATAGACTAATCAGAGAGTTAAGTATCGGATTAAAAGCTTGAAGGTTATCGGATTCTATGACGAGAACGCCGATTAAATCAGTATGTCTAGCTAAAGGGTACAGCGCAATGGTTGGACTCATTTTCCATACTGAAAGGTTGTTGTCAGCGGTATATTTTTCAACAGGCTGTTGATAATCTTCTAGCCAAACCTCTGGATGATAAGATAAACAGTACAGTTTAGGATGGGTTAGCCATACTTGCGCCTTGATTTGGTATTGATTAGCGAGATGCTGGATGGCTGCTTGAGCAATTTCGAGGCTTTCATTTTTCGAAGCGAGAATGGAAGCCAAGTTATAGTGATTTTTTAGCTCGCCTTTGAGTATACGATTCTTTTTCAACTCTCTTTGCTGAGATTGAGTAATTTTAACCGCGGCGAAGCCATTGAAAGCCATAACAATAAATGTAATTAAGTGCTGATAGTCCTTGAACTCAAACGAATTGTGTTCAGGTAGAACAAAGAAATAAAAAGCGATGGTGCTGAGTGCCGTCAAAGTGTAGGCATTTTTCTTCTTTAACCAAAACCCGCTAACAATATTAAGAAGTAATACCAGCAACGCGGTATCGGTTTCGACTATGACGGCATTAAAGCCAACTCCAACGTAGATAACTACGGTGTATAAAGCAGCGAGAGACAGTATCTTGCCTGTCTCTGTCCAACCAAAGCGTAAATAATTCATGAATGTTTAATAAAGCCTATTTATTTGCCGAGTGTAAAGAACCAAGCTCTATATTTCTAGATGTACACCTATCTCAATTAACTTGTCTTGTGGGACAGAAAGCCTTTCAGAGGTACGCAAAGCATTTCGACTCAATAAGATGAATATTCTCGCTTTCATATCATGCCAAAGGTTTTTGGGTTTTACTTTTATTCTTTCCGCTGACATAAAAAATACGGTTTCAGCCGGGCATAAACACAGCTCTTTGGTACAGCAAGCATGATAGATTTGCTCGATATCCAATGATTCTTGATATCCTACGTGGGCTATCATTTGCCAAAAAGTGTTGGAGAGCTGTTTGAGCTCTACTCGTTTGAGTGGATGAACATGAGCATGCTCGGAGTATTTGAAAGTCAGTAGGATATTTCGTTCATGCAAGGTTTCATTGTATTTCAAATTGTTGATGAGTGATGAAGGCGCTTGTTGCTCGTTACGTGCAAGGTATACCGCAGTACCAGAAGCGCGAGTCCAATTTTTTTTCTCCAGTCCATTTACCATCGCCTCTACTGATAAAGGATGTTTGGTCAACATTGCCAAACGTTGTTTTTCTTGATACCAGTTGACCATGAGTAAGAAAACTAGGGTGCCGATAGTCAATGGTAGCCAGCCACCGTCGGTGAATTTTAGTGAGGTTGATGTGAACATCAACGTGTCGTAGGTGACCATAACAGCGGCATAAAGCACCACGTGAATAATTGGCCAGCGCCAGTGATACATCGCAACAACTATTAGTAACAACGAAGAAATAAGAATAACGGACGTTACCGCAATGCCATAGGCTGCAGCGAGCCTAGCTGAGCTGCCGAAGGAAATGACGACGGCGACGACCAAAACGAAGAGTAGGAAGTTTGCGATAGGTACATAAATTTGCCCTTGCTCTTTTGTCGAAGTATGGGAAATTCGAACAGGAGGAAGGAAGCCTAAGTTTATGGCCTGACGTGTTAAAGAAAAAATACCTGAAATGACGGCTTGAGAGGCAATCACAGTTGCGAACGTGGCTAAAACTACCAAAGGTAACTGAAGCTTCGGTGATACCAGCAAGAAAAATGGCTGGCTAATCGATGAAGGGGTGCTTAACACTAATGCACCTTGGCCAAAATAATTGAGCACAAGACAAGGTAGAACAAGGAAAAACCAAGCTAGGCGTATAGACTTTATTCCGAAATGACCCATATCAGCATATAAGGCTTCTACGCCAGTTACAGCGAGAACTACCACACCAAGAGTAAAAAGAGTTTCCAGCCCATGAAAGCGAACAAACTCTAACGCATAGTAAGGGTTGATTGCCTTTAGAACAAAAGGGTTGTGGTAGATAGAGACCAGTCCAGTGATCCCGATGCACAAAAACCAAGTCAGCATGACAGGGGCAAAGAATTGACCGATTTTTCCCGATCCCCATTTTTGAATAGCGAACAAGCCACATATGATAGTGATGGATATCGGTATAACGAAATCGTGCAAACTTGGGTTTACAACATCAATGCCTTCAACCGCGGAAAGGACAGACATTGCAGGGGTAATGATGGCTTCCCCAAAAAAGAACCCTGCGGAAAGCATACCTAAAAACAGCACCCATTTTTTGAGTGTACTTGGTGCTACTCTGTGAGCTAGGGAAGCGAGAGTCAAAATACCGCCTTCGCCATCACTCGAAGCACGAGTGACTATAGCGAGGTACTTGATCGACACTGTGATAATGAAGGTCCAAAAGACGAGAGACAAGGTGCCAAGAACATTGCCATTAGTGATTGTAAGAGAGTGTTCACCATCAAACATAGCCTTAAAAGCATAGAGTGGGCTAGTTCCAATGTCACCGTATACAACCCCAACACATAGGTAGGTTAACACCAGTAAAGATTGCTTTTTGTTTTGCATTGCTTGTCATATCTGTGTCTCAAATTGGGCTAGAGACACATTACCTCATAACATAATTATCGGCTGGTAGGGTAACAAGGAGAATATAAAGTAGGCGTAAAGTTCACGGTAGAGATATAAAGAAAGTATAAAGATTTTTGCATAAGAGACACTTACATTGGCATTTTTTTAAGTGGTCTTGTAGCGTGAAATCAGGGTTCACGGAGGTGATTTATATAAAAAAAGCCCACGATACAATCGCGGGCACAATCTATGTCCTATATGAAGAGGCGGACAAAAGTTAGTTGGCTATGGTGCAACACTTTCGTACAAAAGCATTGCGTTATGACTCCTACTATAAGGCTCATAACGTGTTAGGAATAGAAGCAGTAGTCAGCCTCTATTCTTAAGTGGCGCTTAAAGTAAGTGCCAATGTGATCATAATACATATGACAATATTGGTTGTAAAGTGACAATATTTGCACTTATACGTATTTTTTTATGAAAAACACTCACATCATAGATGAAGATGGAGTTGAAAATTGATAATATTGGTATTTTTATAGGTATGATAATGACGTCGTACTAGTTAACGAGTATGGCTGTTGTTATAATTTTGTAATTCTTAGAATATAAATATGGTATGGAAAAATAATGCCTCAGTCTCCTGAACAATTCTCAGAGCAGTCTCCTAATATTAGACTTCGCACTGCGAGAATCTCCAAAGGGTACCCTAACGCTAAGCACTTTGCAGAAAAGAACGGGCTTATTTATACAACATATATAAAACACGAAAACGGAAAGCTGGCACTGACAAAAAAAGCAGCACAAAGATATGCAGAAATTCTTCACATTCCTAGCGAGTGGCTTCTTACTGGAGAAACCGTTGTTGAGAATGAGAAGAATAAAAACACTACGTCTAGATCACTCAAAGAGAGAGTTATGGAGCCGGCGTTATTTCCATTTGCGTTAGCTTCAATTTGTAAGTCGATTGGCAAGTTTGACGAAGAGATTGATTACCAACTGTTATATGAAAAGTGTAAAAATATTATTTCTCAAATTATCGCTGAAACGGATGATATGGAAAAGTCAAAAGACTGTATTATGACCATTTCAACGATGCATAGTGATGAGCTTAAGACGGCCATTTTGAAGGGCAAGCAGAAATAATACCCAGATCATGCCAGCTTTTTGAAAAGTTATCGATTATCTGTAAGTGTCCATCGTTGAGTACGATTTCATCGATGCTTGGTATTTCATAGTCATAAAACTCACCAATTTTTTTATCAAAAAGGCTGAGTATAAAAGCTCCTATATTTAGAATTTCCTCGGCATTATTAAAAAAAGTCAGCATGTTTTTCATGTTTGAACATTTCGATGCAACCGCGACATTGAGGTAGCAATCACCAATTGGGTGAATAAACGACATCCCCGAATACAGATTGTGCAATGTCTCTTTAAAGGAAACAGTTTTATTGTAGCTCCATACATTCTGGTCTGGGCTGATCATACGCCATGGAACAACAGGTAACCCCTCTAATTTCCATGGTGCTAAAGCATTTTCGTGTTTGCCCATTTCTAGTTCGGTATAGCTTTTTATATAGTTGACATTAGGGCACAGATTAATGATTTGTTTATTAGGTAGGATGAAATTAACAGCAAAATGATCGAGGCAACCATAGCGCCTGAAAACGTAATCTATACACTTTTGGGTGATTTCCTTTTGCCAAAGAACGGTAGGCAAACTGCTAAAGTTTACTGTCTCTATCATTCCAGCCCCTTTGCACAATCCACAATCGAATGAGGGCTGGAATGTTATCACCTAATCAATAGGTTTCATAGCTATTAACTTATAGACTTTCGTTGACTACTTTTCTTTCATTCTTAACTAAAAAAATCGAAATTATTGCGACAATACATAGGACAGATAAATATATTGCTATAGGCAATAAAGAGTGCGTTGAAAGATAGTGAATAATGATCACTGGCGATAAACCACCAAATATTGCTGCCGAAGTATTGAATGGCAAAGCGACGGCTGAGCTTCTCACTTCATACGGAAATAAGTTATGGTATAAGTTAGGCAGGGGCGCAAGGATAAAGGCGATAATACAGGCTCCAACTAAAGCCAATAATATGCTGGTACTTTCTCCACCCAGCATTCTGGAGTTCAGAAGTAAGACAAGTACAGGCACAATTGCTATAAAGAAAAACTTCAATGCCTTAGTTGTCATTTTTGTCGAGTAGACAATGGATGCAAGAGGTATACAAATAATGATCGCTAAGAGTAAGAAAGAATTTAAACCTACTGAACTCATCGCGTGCTCGAATGATTCTGACTGACTTAACGACCAATTGATCACGCAAAATGAAAACGCGTAAAAAATAGTCTGGGCAAAAGCGTTTATGCCAAAAATAGAGAACAGGCCTCTTTTATAGTCATTAAACACTGTCTTGTAGTGTTTAAGTGGACTGACTCTTTTTTCTTTTGGCACTTCTTTATCTTCGATTACAGATTTTCTCAATGCGTAGCAAAGAATACTCGCGGGTAGACAAAGAATGAATCCTACACGCCATGACCATAGTGGAAAATATCCGATAGATATTGCGTAAGAAATTAATGAACCGACGACAGCACCTAATAACAGGCCAAACTGCGCACTTGCGTAAGATAAACTACTGGTGAATTTTCTAGTCTTCTCATTGGCTTCTTCGCCGAGGTAAACAAGAGAAGTCGTAAACTCACCACCTCCCGATAGCCCTTGCATTGCTCTACAAAGGAAAAATAGGAAAAATGCGAAGCCACCGACGACATCTGAGCTAGGAATCAACGCCAGCAAAGTTGTACCGAGGGACATCATTAATACCGAATACAGCAACGCTTTTTTTCTGCCGTACATATCACCTATATAGCCAATAATGATCGCGCCAATTGGTCGAAAGAAAAAGCCGACGGAATAGACAAGAAGCAGGTTTATCCAGCTATTTTTATCGTTTCCTGCATAGCCTATACTTTTAGCCACTGAGCTTGATAAATAGATGAATAGCGCAAACTCATACCACTCGATAATATTGCCGCCCAAACAAGCCTTAATGTTTTTATTTAGTTTAATCATGACGTTATTTATTTTGAAGTTATTGTGTTTAGTTGTTGTTGGATATCTTCAAGAGCTTCACTTGTTGCGCTGTTCTGCTCTCTAGATAGTTTTAGAGCCCATTTCCCTAGGGAGGAGTAAACGTCCTTGAGCATGCCATTATCATTTTTTAGGGCGTCTATATGTTTTTTTATTGTTTCGCCATCGCCTCGAGCAATGGGCCCTGTTAAAGCGGCGGTGGTCCCCAACTCAAAAATGTTGGTTATGGTTCCCCGCACAATTGGCTCCATCACTTTTAAAGCCTCATCCCTATCTAGACCAGAATCCATATACATTGATGTTGACGCTTCCATAAGTGCGACCAAGTTATTGCATGCCATAACTGTTGCGCCATGATACATGGCTTTTTTGTCGGTATTTATATTAAATATTTGCCCTCCTATTGATTGGAAACATTTGTCCAATAAGTTGAGTGCTGCCTCATCTCCTTCAACACCGCAAAAAGTACCGGCAAAATTTGTGATAGCAATAGATGGGTCGGCGAAGCTTTTTACTGGGTGCACGCTAGCTATATGGCAACCTTTTGTCTTGGCTTGTTCAAAAACAGTTGAAGGAGCAACGCCACTGCAATGAAATATCACGCTGCCTTGCTTAAAGATATGACTTTCCAATATTTCGTGGCAAGTGTCGCTTAGAGCATTATCTGCCGTCGTTACCATGTATATATCGGCTTGATCTAGCTTGCTCAAAGCGTCTACTGGTGTGCCTTCACCAATAAATAAAGTTGATTGATGCGCACTAGACAGACTCCGATTGTAAACAGAACCAATCTTGAAAATGTTGTTATCTGAAAACAGCCGTCCTAGCGTTTTACCGACTCTCCCTGCACCTATAATATTAATCTTCATTTGTATCCTAACCTAGTAATAGCCTAACCAGCGTATGTCGCGCTAATGTGATGCATCCTAACCCAGCTCATCATAATATCCGACTTTGCAATATCTGCTAGATACGAGCTCATTTCGGTAAACTGCTCTTTTGTTGCGATATTTTTATTAATTAGCTCATCTTTAAGATCATTTAAGGTCATGTGATACATGAGCCTTTCTTCAGGGCTGATCAATACAGGTTGAGATAAATAATGATTAGTTAAGGTAAAACCAGAGTGTTTTAAGTTGCGTTCCACTCTATATGCGATATCGCAATCCCTATTATTTGTTTCGAAGCACGCCCGACCCCAACGAAAAAACTCATTAATCTTCGCGTCGTCAGGGTAGGTAAATAAAGAGCTGTCATAAATAGCAGGTTCTTCACAAACAATTACGCCGCCTTTTTTGATTTTTGCAGCCACCTTCTTTATGGCTTCATCCGCATTTTTTAGGTGATGGAGCATCATGCGTATATATATGAAATCAAACTTTTCATCCAAACGGTCGATATGATTAATATCCAGTAGTCTAAATGATATGTTTTCAACCTCATTACGTGCTAAATTCTCTTTTGCTTTGTCTAGCTGTTCCTGACTTATATCAGATACCACTATCTCGCCTTCAGCACCAACTTGCTCTGAAAGATATTTGGTCATCGGGCCGGTTCCACAACCAAGTTCTAAACCTTTCATACCTGACGTTATTCCTGACTTACGGATCAGGTTCTGTCCCTCTCTTTCATACAATGCGCTTTGCAACTCCAATCGAGATTGAGCCGTTGGAGAAGTAGATAAAATGTACTTTGATTTCAAATGAGTATCCTTATTTTTCTCGAACTGTATCACCAATATGATCAACTAAATTATTACGATTCAAATCCGTAGAAAATATTATCTAATCTATATATGCCCGATTATATTCTTTCACAGTCGATGGTGTAACGTGTTGACTCTTTATATACGTCATTTCTTGTCACGGAAAGTATGCTTCGAATACTCGAGAAACATACACGCGACAGCTTAGGCGTTCAACTCATATTCTTATACATAAGCCTGATGTTCTAAGCGGTCAGTGTGTATATGAGCGAGTGGATAAAAATAGCCCACTCGCTCCTTTATCAGGGTGAGAAGTGACCGTTCAGTCAGGTTTTGACCGATTTTTCGTGGCGTTTGTACACTTTCCTCATAAACGGGCCTTGATCTTAGATTTTATGTGACTAAGCGCACGTTGAGTAATTCATCACTCTTTTAAAGTCTCGTTAGACACAAGAATGAGGATAGAAGAGGGGAAAATGGCTGGTTCAATTGTTGGTAACATCGAACATTCTACTCATCAGGAAAATAGCTCACAAACCACAAGAAAATTACCGTTTTTACTGCTGTGTACGCTTTTCTTTTTATGGGCTCTTGGCAATAACTTAAACGACATACTCCTACCTCAGTTTCAAGCGGCCTTTGATCTAAATAACTTTCAGGCCGGTTTAATTCAAAGCAGTTTTTATTTCGGATACTTTATTATTCCGCTCCCTGCAGGAATGCTGATGAACCGATTTGGCTACAAAGCTGGAATTTTAGTTGGGTTGCTCTGTTTCGCTTTAGGTGCTTTAACCTTTATCCCAGCTTCCGCTGCAATGAGCTATGGACTTTTTTTGTTTGGTTTATTCATCATGGCTGCGGGGTTGGGGCAATTAGAAACTGCGGCGAATCCGTTTGTAATGGCTTTAGGGCCCAGAAAAACGCAAGGCTTCAGGATAAATGCTGCTCAATCTTGCAACTCTTTCGGTTCTATCATTGCGGTGTTATTTGGGCAGTCATTGATTCTAAACGGGGTGCAGCACAAAACAGCAGCTGAATTAGCTAAGATGTCCTCTATACAGGTAGCCCACTATAAACATGAGTTGGTTGGCACGGTACAAATGCCTTATTTGATTATCGTTGTAGTGGTTGCCTTAATCATGCTGGCGATTAGCCTAACCAAGTATCCCAATATTAAAGAAGGCCAGTCTACGTCTGAACAAAATGAAAAACCTGTAAAATTTAATGAAGCTTTTAAACATTTAATACGAGCGCGTAATTGGCGATGGGCGGTTATTTCTCAGTTCTGTTATGTCGGAGCTCAAACGGCGATATGGTCGTACATGATTCGATACGGTGTCAGTGAGTTAGGCATCAGTGCAGCCGATGGAGCCAATTATCTTACCGCAACCATGTTCTGCTTTTTTGGTGGTCGTTTAGTTGGAACGTATCTAGTCAAACGTTTTGCTGAAGAAAAAGTGTTAGCTTACTTCGCTGCTGCCAGCGCAATTTTATGTGCTATTTCAGTTTACTTTGGTGGCAGTATTGGCCTAATCGCCATTGTGATTAGTAGTGCTTTTATGTCCATTCAATATCCAACAATTTTTTCCATTGGAATCAAAGGACTTGGGAAGTATACCAAGTTAGGCGCGTCAATGATTGTGATGGGGATTATTGGTGGTGGTCTTGTTACACCAGCGATGGGGTACGTAAGTGATATTGCACACCGAATTCCTACTGCTGAAATTATCCCTATGATTTGTTTTGTGGTTATCTTCTATTTTGCCACATACAAATCCCAACCTAATCAGTCTTACTAAGGTACCACTATGTCAAAAATAAAAATTGGTATTCGCCCTACAATTGACGGAAGAAGAGAGGGTGTTCGAGAGTCTTTAGAGCAACAGACGATGGATATGGCGTTTGCGGCTAAAAACTTGATAGAGGCGAATGTTCGTCATGCTGATGGAGTGGCAATTGAGTGTGTGATAGCAGAAGGGACGATTGGGAGTTATACAGAAGCTGCAAAGTGTGCGGAGTCTTTTAGACAACAAAACGTTACAGCAACATTAACGGTTACTCCGTGCTGGTGTTATGGCACTGAAACGATGGATCTCGATGAGCATACAGAAAAGGCCGTTTGGGGATTCAATGGAACTGAGCGTCCGGGGGCAGTTTTTCTCGCTGCAGCCATGGCTGGTCATGCACAGTTTGGCCGACCTGCATTCGCCATTTATGGTGAAGAAGTGCAAGATGCTGACGCTAATGATATCCCGGAAGATGTTAAAGAAAAGCTTTTAAAATTTGCTCGTTCTGCGGTAGCTGTCGGTTCAATGAAAGGCCAGTCTTACCTCTCTATGGGCAGTGTTTCGATGGGTATAGCAGGTTCAGTGGTTGACCCAGATTTCTGGCAAAATTATTTGGGTATACGCAATGAATACGTGGATATGTCAGAAATAAAACGACGCCTTGAGCTAAACATTTTTGACCCTGAAGAATTTGAAATTGCGTTTAAGTGGGTAAGGGACAATTGCGCTGAAGGGAAAGATTACAATGACACTCCAATGACGGAAGCGCGAAAAGCCAAAGATTGGCAAACGTGCGTGAAAATGGCGCTTATTATGCGCGATCTCATGGTGGGAAACCCGAAATTAAAAGCGTTGGGATTTGAAGAAGAATCTCAGGGTCACAATGCAATTGCTGGCGGCTTTCAAGGCCAGCGCCATTGGACAGACTTTATGCCAAATGGTGATTTTGCTGAAGCAATTCTCAACTCTTCTTTTGATTGGCATGGCGTCCGAGAGCCTTTAGCTATAGCAACAGAAAACGATAGCTTGAATGGGGCTTGCATGGTTTTCGGTAAGCTTTTAACTGGAAAAGGACAAATATTCTGTGATGTGCGGACATATTGGTCGCCAGACGCTATAGAAAGAGTCAGTGGCTTCAGGCCTGAAAATGGCGTAATACATTTGATCAATTCAGGCTCGGCATCTCTTGATGGTTGCGGTGAAATGACCGATCAGGAAGGCAATCCGACGTTAAAACCACATTGGGAAATGACATCAGAAGATGCTGAAAAATGTATCCAATCTGTGGAGTGGAGCCCAGCTATCTTGGAGTATTTTAGAGGAGGCGGTTTCTCTTCTCATTTCCTCACAAAAGGTGGAATACCGTTCACCATGTATCGCCTGAATCTAATCAAAGGCTTAGGTCCAATATTGCAAATAGTTGAAGGCCACTCTATCAGCCTACCAGAAGAAGTGAATCGCACGTTAGACGAGCGTACTAATCCGACGTGGCCAACTACATGGTTTGTACCACGGCTTACAGAAAAGAGCCAAACTAACAGTGTTTATAAAGTCATGGCTAACTGGGGAGCGAATCACTGTGTGCTTACTCACGGGCATATCGGAGCCGATTTGATTACGTTAGCTTCTATGCTGCGTATACCTGTAGCGATGCATAACATTGAAGATAAAGATGTTTTTCGCCCACATGCATGGGGAGCGTTTGGTCAAGACATGGAAGGCCAAGATTATCGTGCGTGTCAAAACTATGGTGCTAAGTATAAGTAGCGGCTTCAGTGACTAGGCGGGGTTATCCCGCCTTTGAGGAAATTATGAGTGTAGTTATTGTTCTAGATTGTGGGGCAACCAATATCCGCGCAATTGCTGTTTCCAAGACAGGCCGAATCGTAGCCCAACATTATTTAAAAAATGATACTCAGCCTTGTTGTGAAAATAAAACACACCTTACTTGGAACTTCGACGAAATTTGGCAAAAGCTATCTGATTGTACTCGTTCAGTAGTGAAGCAAATCAGCGAAGAGAAAGTCATTGGGCTAGCTGTTACCACATTTGGTGTAGATGGAGCGCCATTTGATAATCAAGGAGATCAGATTTACCCCGTTATATCCTGGAAGTGTCAGAGAACAATTCCACTGATGAATAAAGTCGAATCAGACTTAAACAGGCTGGAATACTACCGGAAAAACGGGATAGGGGATTATTCATTTAACACGATGTATAAGCTGTTGTGGTTAAAAGAAAGCAAGCCAGAAGTCTATAAGAAAATCGACAAGTTTGTTTTCATTTCTTCCATGATAGCAATGAAGTTGACCGATAAATGGACAACAGATGCCACTATGGCTGGTACGTCTATGTTGACTTCTCTGTCGAGCAATACTTGGGATGAAGGTGCGCTGGATTACCTTGGTTTGCACCGTCAGCAATTTCCTCCGTTGATCAATGCTGGTGATAAAATTGGAGGTCTCACTCAAGCCGCTGCCGAGCAACTTAATTTAGTTCAAGGCCTACCGGTGATATCTGCTGGACACGATACCCAATTTGCACTTATTGGCTCAGGAGTTAGCGAAAATCAAGCATTTTTGAGCTCAGGTACATGGGAGATACTCATGGCCAGAAGCCAAAAGCCAGACCTGACAGAACAAGCATTGAAAAGGGGAGTGACCGTAGAACTCGATGCTATACGTGGATTGTACAACCCTGCAATTCAGTGGCTCTCTTCAGCAATTGTAGAAAAAATCGCAGCTTTGTTTTTTTCCGATGTTGCCGAAGATCAGCTTTATGAAACCATGGTAAGGGAAGCAAAAGCCGCCGATGTTTCTACCAACCCTATTCAAGTCAACGCGGACTTTTCTATTAATACTGACTCGATAGGTTCAGGTTGGATTCGAGGCTTGAATTTGAGTACTACAAGAGGGCAAATCTACTACCAAACTTTGCTCGATCTAAGTCAGCGCTTTAAGCGAAATTTCGACTATATGAATACGTTTTGTAAGTTTAGTGATGAGCCTGTCATAGCGGTTGGTGGTGGTACAAAAAACTCTCTATGGAATCAACTTAGATCTAATGCAATAAACAAACCGATAGCCATCGTTGATTGCTGTGAAGCAACTGTTTTAGGTGCTGCAATGTTCGCTTTCTATGGGGTGGGCGAGTTCCAAAATATTCAACAAGCGCAGGATGCCTTAAAGCCTCGAACGACAATGGTATATCCACTCTAGATTTGCTGATGGACTATGGCTTTGAGAGCAGAGTTGGGCAGGCAAACAATATTCGAAAAATTTCAAACAGCAATTTTCAATAGTTTGTGAGGTTAAAAATGATAAGAGAAGAGTTAGCACAACAACTAATACAAGCGTGCCTAGATATGGACCGCTTAGGTCTTAACCAAGGTACGGCAGGAAACATCAGTGTGCGTTTTGACAATGGTATGTTAATTACGCCTACTGGTATTGAATACGACAAAATGAGAACAGAACAAATTGTCTACGTCGACACACATGGCAATTTTGAACAGGGTAAAATTCCTTCATCAGAATGGCAATTCCATATGTCATGTTATAACGCACGTGAGGATTGTAATGCAGTGGTACACAACCATGCTATCAACTGCTCAACTCTAGCGATATTAGAGAAACCTATCCCAGCGATTCACTACATGGTAGCGGCGTCAGGGGCGAAAGAAATTCCACTTGTTCCATACGCAACCTTTGGGAGTCACGAGCTTTCCGATCTTGTCGAAGAAAATATCACTAAGTGCAAAGCATTGTTATTGGGTCATCACGGTTCTATTTCTATTGGGGAAAACCTACATAAAGCCATGTGGTTGTCTCAAGAAGTCGAGACACTCGCAGAAATGTACGTCAAGGCACTTTCTACTGGATTGGAGCTCCGAGTTCTTGATGACAAAGAGATGGATATCGTTCTAGAAAAATTCAAAAGTTATGGCTTAAAAGTCGAAAAATAGTTGGAGTAGATATGTCTTTTGTATTCAATCTTCCCAGACGTACATATGCTGGAGAAAACGCTTTGATAGATGCTTTAGGCGAGCTGGAGCATCAAGCTATAAACAAAGTAATGGTTGTCACGGAAGAACCATTGATTAAGTTGGGCCTTTTGGATCAATTGCTGACAAAACTTGAGATTCTTGATATCGATTATGAGCTATTTGACCAAGTGAAACCCAACCCAACCGCCGAGATTGTTCGCCAGGGAGTATCTTCATATACCGAAGGCTCTTGTGCTGGAATCATTGCAATTGGAGGTGGGAGCTCTATAGACACTGCGAAGGCTATCAGGCTAGTTGTGGCAAATGGAGGAGATGTATGTCAGTACAGTGGAGTCGGTACCAGTAAGCATCGAGGTGATTTCTTTATCGCAGTCAGCACAACGTCTGGCACCGCAGCTGAGATGACTTCTGCTTCTGTCATCACAGATCAAGACAATAGCGTTAAAATGGTATTAATTGATGCGAACCTAATCCCTGATGTATCTGTTATCGACCCAGCATTATCTGCTCAGTTACCAAAAGGTGTGACTGCAGCGACTGGTATGGATGCTCTCACGCATGCTATAGAAGCTTATGTCACGCCTGGTGCATATACGTTAACCCAGCCAGCTGCATATGAAGCGATTCGACTTATCAGCACATATCTTCCACAAGCGGTAGAGAATGGAAGTGATAAAATCGCACGAGAAATGATGGCAAACGCTCAGTTTTTAGCCGGAATGGCATTTAATAGTGCGGGATTAGGCGCTGTCCATGCTTTGGCTCATCAACCTGGAGCGACCCATGATTTACCTCATGGTGTTTGCAACGCAATCTTGCTACCGGTAATTAGTGAATTTAACGCTGAAACAAACCCAGAAAGCTATCGTGGTGTTGCGTCTGCTATGGGAGTCAGCACTCATGATCTTAACGCTAAGGAAGCAGCATGCGCCGCAATTGACAAGATAAAAACGCTGTCAAAACAAGTGGGTATCCCTAGTGGATTTAGTGAACTGGATATTCGTAAACAAGACATAGAACAATGGATAGATAAGGCGATGCAAGACCCTTGTATGGCTGGAAATCCAAGAGCTATGAGCCGCAATGATGTCATTGAATGTTATCTGAAAGCGTTGTAATTCTCCGCTTCTGTTTGCAAACTAGCGGTAGTTTACTGCCGCTAGTAAGTTGATTATGGATACACTGAAAAAAAACCGTCTATCTGCTCGCCAAATAGACATCGTTGAGTATGTAGAAAAACATGGTCAGGTAAAAACGTCAGACGTGGCCAGTAATTTTGGAATATCAATTGAAACGGCAAGACGCGAAATAAATAAACTGCGCAGTGGCTACATCACCCGAGTTCATGGCGGTGCGAAAGCCCGTCCTCATGATGACATTGGATTTCATTACTCCAAGCGTTCAAGAGAGAACGTAAAAGTAAAAGAAAAATTGGTCGAGCAAGTGTTAGAGCTTATCGAAGAGAATATGGTGATTTGTTTAGATGCCAGCTCGACGAGCGCTATCTTAGCTAATTTGATCCCGAATATTAGCGTGACTATCGTTACCAATTCCATCTACATCGTAAATGCCCTTTCAAGTAAAGACAAGATATCAGTCGTATGTGCTGGGGGAAATTACTCAAATAAATATAAGGCAAATCATGGTACTAAGGCGGTTAGGTTTTTTTCGGAGTACAATTTTAACCTATGTATTATGTCTTGTGATGGTTATGAGGTTGGCTGTGGGATTTGGGAAAGCAATGAATTTGAAGCTGAAATCAAGACAGTGATGCTAGAAAGCACTGACAAAAAGATACTTGTTGCAGACAAAAGCAAATACAACAAACGCAGCCTAATTCGATTGGCGAGTGTTGGGGATATGGACATATTAGTTTCTGATGTCGAACTTTCTATGAGAGAACAGTTAACCTTGCAGGACCAAAACGTGCATTATCTAGGCATATAAATAACCACCTATCAGTTAGAATCGTTAAATTGATAACCAATTGATGAAGCAAAAATTGAAAACGAGTAACACTAAAATCCATTTAGGCTTTCAATGAGTAAGGAGTCTAAGTGTGATAGCATAAAAGTACCTCCATTACGCGATAGCCACTACTTATGAAAATTTTTAGCAATTTCGAAAGCGGTAACATTCATGTTGTTTCTGCTGATTCTGCTCAAGACATTCAATTAACTATTCCAGCGGACAACCAAACAGACATTTCACAATGGTTTCATTTTCGTTTAGAGAGTGAAGCGCAGCAAGCACATCACTTTACGATTAGTGAACTGGCAACTTCTGCTTACCCAGAAGGTTGGAAAGGTTATGATGTCGTTGCTTCTTACGATCGTGAGGAATGGTTCCGTGTTCCAGCTGATTTTGATGGCAATAAGCTGACTTTTAATATTATTCCTGAGCAAGATTCAACGTATTTTGCTTACTTCGCACCTTACTCATACGATCGTCATCAAGATCTGTTGCACAGTGCGCAGATGGACCCCGCATGTAAACTCGAAACGTTAGGGTATACGCTAGATAACAATGACATTAGCTTGTTGACGATCGGCGAGCCTAGCCCTGAAAAGAAAAATATTTGGGTTATTGGGCGTCAGCATCCGGGTGAGACCATGGCTGAGTGGTTTATCGAAGGCTTTTTGCAACGCTTGCTTGATGAAACAGATACGGTTGGTCGAGCACTGGTTGATCAAGTGGTCATTCGAGTGGTGCCGAATATGAACCCAGACGGAAGCATTCGTGGACACCTGCGTACAAATGGCATTGGTGTGAATCTAAATCGTGAATGGCAAACACCATCTATGGAGCGCAGCCCAGAAGTGTACCTTGTTAGAGAGCGTATGCTTGAGACTGGCGTTGATATGTTTTTGGATATCCACGGCGATGAAGCTATCCCATATAACTTTGTTGCCGGTTGTGAAGGGAACCCTTCCTACAACGAGCACATTGCGCAACTGGAAAATCACTTTAAACAGGCGCTACTGACAATTACTCCAGAGTTCCAAGATGACGTTGGCTATGACAAAGATGAGCCGGGCAAAGCCAACCCCACAGTGGGTTCAAATTGGGTAGGAGAGCAGTTTAAGTGTTTGTCTTACACTGTGGAAATGCCATTTAAAGACCATATTAGCCATGCAGACGAGCTTTATGGTTGGTCACCAGAGCGCAGTGCAGCATTTGGTCATGACATGCTAGCTGCAGTTTGGGCCATGGTTGATAAACTGTAATTAAAAAGCCGAGCCTACTCTTTGAATAGGCTCGGCGGATTGCAAGGCTATTTTACTTCTCTATATTGAAGTGAATAAATTGGCTACTGCCATTGTCATTGTCGCTAACAAAGATACCTGAAGCGGAATGACTATCTGATTTTTCTATCGCAACGGCTTCAATCTTGGTAATCACGGTCTTATTCTGTTTCTTAAGAAGCTGCATGTATGGACTCAATGATTGCGCATTTGATGCGCTTGTGTCCGCTTTTAAAGCGTCAATTGGCAGCACGCCGACAAACGATCCTAATACTTGTCCGTCATTGATCGCATCACTTTTTCCTTCCACTGAGGCGGAAAGTACCAAACTGTTAGTTTGTGGCCAGTAATCTACGCCGGATAGTGTTGACTCAACGCCATCAATTTTAGGTAGCGTGACAAAATAAGCTTCTAGTGAAGTCAAAGAGCTCGACTGATTGCTAATGAAGGCAAAAAACTGCTTCAAATCCATCTCGAATATTATGTTTGTGCCAGAGTTACCACGATTGAAGATAAATATCTTGTTATTCGTCGTTGCTACACCTTCGATGTTTATGTGTTGTTTTGAATTAAAACCGGAAACTTTATATAGTTCTTTGTATAGCAATGTTAGGTCAAATACTTGCTTATTATGACCTTTTAGATCGATCAGATACCCAGAGTTTCTCGTCGACTTACTGCCAGAACCAAGAATTAAGAACTGTTCCTCTCCAGAGTAGTTTACTTTACTCATTGCTTCATAATCAGGCTTGATATCCTTATTGATTCGACCAGACTCGTTAAGAGGGTAATGTTTTATCAATGTTTTGCTTTTTATGGCATAGTTTTGATCATTAACATTGAATAGCCATGGTTCATCATCACCAACAACAACAAGGTTGTTAGTGTTGGCAATAGCTCCAGAGCCAGAAGAAAGGTTTTTATTCGTCTCGGGCTTCGAAGTAGTTATCTTGAATTGGTTGTTTGGAGTATTAGCACTACAAGCACCAAGTAAAAGTATAAAAGGTAAGAAGCTAGCTTTATGTATTGGTTTCATACATCCACCGTTAAATTTGTTTGGTCTAATAATTGGGTGAAAGTATATTAATTTTTTACAGAACGTTGTTTGATATTTATTTGTAAAATTAATGAAATGAAATCAATCGTATGGATAATATTCGGGCGGGTTGTAGAGACTAAAGTGGAAAGCCAGTAAATCAGAAACAATGGAAGGCATTTAGGCTTATCCACTTGTGTGATGAGTAAAGTTAAATACGACTATTTTTCAGGTATAGACAGCAACACCAACAATGCTCCATCACCGCCAAATTCTAGTGGAGCTTGATGAAATGCCATAACATCTGGATGTTGTGCAAGCCATAAAGGCGCTTTCTGCTTGAGGATGTGCTTGCCGATACCATGCTGGACGCAGGCACAGTGCACATCATTTTTCACGCAGTAAGCGATCATTGCTCCCAGCTCTTTTTTGGCTTCTTTTTGCGTCATTCCGTGCATATCCAGAAATACGTCTGGAACGTATACCCCGCGACGTAAGCGCTTAACCTCATATTGCGAAACACCATCTCTCGCGTAACGGGTCGGGCCGTCTTCATTTAGTAATGGCACAAACTCATCTGAAAAATAAAACTCGCTATCGCTCGCTTCTCTAGCGGTTTTTATCTGCTGTTTCTGTTTAACATTTTTGGTTGGCTGTTGGATTATGGTATCCTGACGCAACTTTTTTACGCCCTTTACTGCGTCTCTGAATAAGTTGAAATCGTCGTCGTGTTCGTTGTCGTTTTGGCTCATAAGGATAAAATTAAGAGATCGAATTATCAGTATTGTAGCGCTTTTGGGAGGCAAATTTGGATAAGATTTTTATAGAAGAGGCTGTATCGGAGCTACATACTCTTCAAGATATGGTTCGTTGGACTGTCAGTCGATTTAATGCGGCAAACTTATTTTATGGGCATGGTACTGATAATGCTTGGGATGAAGCGGTCCAATTAATTTTGCCAACGCTATATCTTCCGATCGATATCCCAGCCCATGTGATGAACTCTCGCTTAACCAGTAGCGAGCGATTACGTATCGTGGAGCGAGTAATAGAGAGAATTAATGAGCGTACGCCAATTGCTTACCTCACTAACAAAGCTTGGTTCTGCGGCTTAGAGTTTTTTGTTGATGAGCGAGTTCTGGTACCTCGTTCGCCAATCGGTGAGTTGATTGAAGCGCAGTTCAAACCTTGGTTAATCGAAGAACCTGTTCGTATTATGGATATGTGCACGGGTAGTGGTTGTATTGCTATCGCCTGCGCGCACGCTTTCCCTGAAGCAGAAGTCGACGCGATCGATATTTCTGCTGATGCTCTACAAGTCGCGGAGCAAAATATCCAGGACCACGGAATGGAGCAACAAGTTTTCCCTATTCGCTCTGATTTGTTCCGTGATTTGCCAAAAGAGAAATATAACCTAATCGTGTCCAACCCTCCATACGTGGATGAAGAGGATATGAATAGTCTGCCTGAGGAATTTACTCATGAGCCAGAGCTTGGTTTAGCGGCTGGGACCGATGGACTAAAGTTGGTTCGCAGAATATTAGCCAATGCACCTGATTACCTAACCGAAAAAGGGATACTCATTTGTGAAGTGGGTAATTCCATGGTTCACATGATGGAGCAGTATCCGCAAATACCATTCACGTGGTTAGAGTTTGAAAATGGTGGCCACGGCGTGTTCTTACTGACTCGCGAGCAACTTATCGAGCATGCGGAAGAGTTCGCTCTCTACAAAGATTAACGGCTAAATTGTTGAGTTACCTTAAAACGCTGAGTCTTATGACTTGGCGTTTTTTCTTTTACAGCCAAGTAGAACGGGCTTAGTTAAGTTTAACTCTTTACAACAAATGTTAATAAAGCCACTATGTTGGCACGAAGAATAGAAAACAGACATTCTGAATTAAAAACATTCAGAAGCATATGTAATAGAGGACACAATGGCAGGAAATAGTATCGGACAACATTTTCGAGTGACGACATTTGGAGAAAGCCACGGTATCGCGCTCGGATGTATTGTAGATGGCTGTCCTCCTGGATTGGAGATAACAGAAGCTGACCTGCAAAAAGATTTAGATCGTCGCCGTCCAGGTACGTCTAAATATACCACTCAACGCCGCGAACCTGATGAGGTGAAAATTCTATCTGGTGTGTTTGAAGGTGTGACTACTGGAACATCAATTGGGTTGTTGATTGAGAATACCGACCAGCGCTCAAAAGACTACTCAGAAATCAAAGACAAATTCCGCCCGGGCCACGCTGATTACACTTACCACCAAAAATATGGTGTAAGAGATTACCGTGGCGGTGGCCGCTCTTCGGCACGTGAAACGGCAATGCGAGTTGCTGCTGGTGCGATTGCGAAGAAATATTTGAAGCAAGAGTTTGATGTTGAAATTCGTGCCTATTTGTCGCAGATGGGTACTGTCTCGATTGATAAAGTTGACTGGCAAGAAATAGAAAATAACGCTTTCTTCTGTCCAGATGCAGACAAAGTGGCAGACTTCGACCAGCTTATTCGCGATTTAAAAAAGCAGGGCGATTCAATTGGTGCCAAGCTTCAAGTTGTCGCGACCAATATTCCGGTTGGGCTAGGTGAGCCAATTTTTGATCGTCTAGATGCAGATATTGCACATGCGCTCATGAGCATCAATGCTGTAAAAGGCGTCGAGATCGGCGATGGTTTTGATGTGGTTTCACAAAAAGGTAGCGAACATCGTGACCCGCTTACACCGACAGGTTTCGCAAGCAATCATTCTGGCGGAATCCTAGGCGGTATTTCGACTGGACAGGATATCGTTGCCAACATTGCGCTAAAGCCAACGTCGAGCATTACCGTTCCCGGTGAGACGATAAATAGAGCCGGTGAGCCAACGCAAGTTATCACCAAAGGCCGTCACGACCCATGTGTTGGTATTCGAGCGGTGCCAATTGCAGAAGCCATGCTTGCCATTGTGTTGCTTGATCATTTACTGCGTCATCGCGGACAAAATCATGGTGTAACAACCGAAACGCCAAAAATCTAAACTTGGTACGACATGAAATAGCAAAGGCCCTCGATAAACATCGAGGGCCTTTCTATATTTGCTTAATATTTATCAAAGCTGATCAATGAAGAGGCTCTTCAGACTCCAAATGAAAGGTCGGCAAACGCCAATGAAATTTGAGCGCAGACATTCGCACGCTATAACCAATAATTAGGGTAACTAAGGTCGCGTAGATATCAGCGACACCTAAATGTAAAAGCTCCATATATAAGCCAGATGCTAAAAAAGCGACTGAAGCGTATAATTCTTTATGTAAAATCAGTGGGGTACGTCTACAAATTAAATCACGAAGTAAACCACCGAACACGCCAGTGACAACCGCAGAAACAAGGCAAATAAGAGCAGGGTGGCCAGTTGCTATTGCTACTTTAGTTCCGATAATACTAAATACAACTAGCCCAAGCGCATCGAGTCTTAGAAACAGCCCTTTCATCCGAATTACCCATTTTGCAAGTACTGTCGTCGTAATCCCAGCAATACAGGTAATGGCTAAATATTGCGGGTGTGCAACCCATGAGACCGGGAAATGTCCCAACAGAATGTCTCGCGCAGTGCCTCCACCAATAGCAGTCACACTCGCTACAAACATGACACCAAACCAGTCCATTTTCTTTTGACCAGCATTCAGCGCACCTGTCATGGCTTCAGCTGTGATGCCTATAATATACAAAATACTGAGCAGCATATTGCAACCTCGCGAGATCTTAAGACCTATGTTTATTCAGTGGATAAAAATGAAGCGAGAGTGTATTCCTAAAGGCTGCTTTTGACGAATGAGATTTTATAGGGATAAAGGTGCTTTTCGGATAAGAATTGCTAATATCAGCAAGAGTCTCTGTTTACCTTATTGCAGAAAAAAGAGAGAATACGGGCGAAATTTTTAACGTATATTCATCATGACTCATCAGTACCAAGATTTAATCTCGCTTTTTAACGATACCTTTTATGGTGACTACAACACCAAGCTTGTCCTTGGTGGCGATGAGCCCATTTATCTCCCTGCTGATGAAAACACTTCATATCATCGAATTATTTTTGCGCGTGGTTTTTATGCCTCAGCATTGCATGAAATTGCTCATTGGTGTGTAGCAGGACCAAAACGACGTTTAATAGAAGATTTTGGCTATTGGTATGAGCCTGATGGTCGTGACGAAGTGACACAAAAGCAATTTGAGCAGGTTGAAGTACGTCCTCAAGCGTATGAATGGATTCTATCGAAAAGTGCAGGCTTTCATTTCAATGTCAGCTGCGATAACTTGCATGGCGAATTTGAACCTGACCGTTTGTCTTTTATGGAACAAGTGCATCAAGAAGTACTAGCCATTTTGCAAGCAGGGTTGCCCAAACGAGTAAAAATGTTATCTGATGCTTTGCGCCATTTCTATTCCGTACCGGAATTGAGTGCCCAAGACTTCCTTGTTAATTACTAAACCCGATTGAGATAAGAACATACATGATATTCGAAGTTGAAGAAAAATTATTAGAGTTAATTGATACACGAATCGAAATAGCATCTGACGATGAATTGTTTGCAGGTGGTTATCTACGTGGACATATTTCACTTTCTGCTGCTGCTTGTGAAGAGGAAGGGATTGGCGATTTAGATGAACTGAAAAATCGCATTGTGGCAAGTTTGGAAGGTGCTCGCAGTGAATTATCTCCAGCGGATCAACAGATCGTTAATGACTTGTGGTTAGATCTCGCTAGCCAAGTGTAGAAAGGCGAAAGTTCATCATTCGAATTTCTTGAACATGATAGTAAAATTTCTTTCATTGTTATGCATTATGATTTTGCTATTCTAACTAGCAAATAATCAAAGTGCAGGAGTAAAGTCATGAAAGTTGTCGCATTTGGAGCAAGCACAAGCTCAACCTCTATCAATAAAACGCTAGCAAACTACACCGCGAACTTAATCGAAGGAGCTGATGTAACAGTCCTTGATTTGAACAAATACGATGTGCCTATGTTTAGTGAAGACTTAGAAAAAGAGATCGGTCAAGCTGAGGGTGCAAAAAGCTTCTTAGATGATTTGGCTGCTGCCGATGCTTTTGTTATATCTTATGCAGAGCATAACGGCCATTATCCAGCGGCTTATAAAAATTTGTTTGACTGGGCTAGCCGTATCGAAAGAAATGTTTTCAATGACAAACCAGCCATTTATTTAGCGACTTCTCCAGGTCCAGGTGGTGCACAATCTGTACTTTCGGCTGCAACTGCTTCAGCGCCACATTTTGGTGCTGACTTGAAAGCCTCAGTGTCAGTTCCTAGCTTCTATGACAACTTTGATGCTGAACTCGGTGAAATCACCAATGAAGAAATTCGTGAGAAAATAAAGCAAGCGACTAACCTCATTGCTTAATCAAATACAGTGTATAACGCCAGCAACAATGCTGGCGTTTGTTTTTACGGCCTTTCCTTTTTGACCGCCTTACCTTTCAATAGCTTCCTGACCCACATTTTGCTTGGGTGAATGCTCTCTAAGACGTCAGCTGGCAGAGGTATTGGGTCGCCGCATATTTGCGATGCGAGCACTTCGGCCATCAGTGGTGATGAGCTCAACCCCCTAGAGCCTAAACCAAGCAAGCAAAATAAATTTTTATACTGAGGCAGCGCTTTTTCAGTCTCGCCGTTGTTAAAATGCTCCATGATTTGGCTGAACTTGCCCACATTTCCCACGAAAGGCAGGTGATCTCGGCTGACACATCGAATGCCTTGTCTAGAAGCATTGTCTGAAACATCCACTTCGTTGGGCCAATTTTGATCATTGAGGCAGTTTTTCAGTTTTTGTGCATTATCAAGCTGTGCTTGTGGATCAAAGTGCTGGTCAATATGAGTTCTATCGTAGCTGGCACCGATACAGTGCGTTTTGGTGTTCGGGTTTTGTGGTGTCATGTAGCCGTCATAGCAAAGTACCGTTTTTAACTTGGCTAATGTTTCAGTACTAGGAATGTGGCTTACTTGTCCTTTCACCTTTCCTAAAGGCAAGAATTTGGTTTGGTCATAGATATCAAACTTGTGTCCGTTGGCAATGATAATCGCTTGATGCTGGGTTGTATCGGTACTTGAAGTCAATGTCCAAAGCTGTTCACTGTCGTTCCAATCGATAGCTTCAATTGGCGTGCTCCAACAAACTTGCAATGCTCCACTTTTTACCAGTGACTGAATTAGCTCGCTAGTGAATTCAGCAGGACATAACCAACCTCCCGATGGATAATGCAGGCTTTCCATATCGACGGGCAATCCAACCACTTTGTTGGTCTGCTCTTTAGCCAGCTTTACCATTAACTCTTCTGGAAGAGAGGACTGGGCGATTTTGTTTAGCTTGGATGTGGATTTTTCATCCCACATTAACTGGGTGACGCCGCACCAGTTGTGGTCGAATGATATGTTTTCGCCGCATTGTTCTACAAATTGTCTAGCGAACAGCATACCCGGTGCAAAGACTCGCGAGACGCCAGTGTGTGTGTCGTTGAGAAGGGGGTAGATTGCTCCTTGTTTATTTCCAGAAGCGCCTTGCGCGGGTTTATCGTCGGCGCAATAAAGTGTCACTTTTACGCCTCTTCTCGCTAAAGATTTGGCCAATGTTGCGCTGGCAATACCTCCACCAACAATAGCAACGTCTTTGACATTTTGTACTGATTGGCGATGAAAATGGGGACGAATAGTTTTGCTTGCGGGTTTCTGTTTAATGACTCCAGCAATCATTTCACGCTTAGTGCCAAACCCTTTCACTTTCTTCATTTCGAAACCAGCTTCAATGAGTCCACGTCGAACGAAACCCGCGGCAGTAAAGGTAGCGCAAGAGCAATCGGGCTTGGCAAGCTTCGCCATGTTGTTGAACAATGTTTGGCTCCACATCTCAGGGTTTTTGCTTGGCGCGAAGCCATCCAAGAACCAAGCGTCGACGATACCATTTTCCAAAGTAGGCACCATTGGCATGCAATCTTTTATATCGCCAAACCAAAGGTCTAACGTGACTGCTCCATCATCGAAAACAATGCGATGGCATTCTGGGATGGCAATTGGGTAGAACTTTTGTAGTTTTTCTGCATAGCTTGTTAGCTCCGGCCACATCTTGTGAGCTTTTGCTAAATCTTGCTGAGTGAGAGGGAATTTTTCAAAGCTGATAAAGTGTAGCTGCTGAGTTCTTCCCGCTGGATTACTTTTTCTATATTGGTCAAATTCTTTCCAAGCAGCGAGGAAATTCAATCCCGTACCAAACCCTGTTTCTGCAATGACAAAGCGACGTTGATCAAACTCGGCCCAACGTTCAGGTAAGTTATTCTGCTTGATGAAAACGTAGTGTGTTTCCTCTAATCCATTAATATTGGAAAAGTAAACATCATCGAACTCATCTGAGACCGGAGTCCCAGAATCGTTCCAATCTAGTTTGGCATTATTAATTGACGTCATAATAAATTGTGTTTTGTCGGTATAGGCGATATAAGGTGTGATTGTACGGATTATTAGGAAAGCTGACCACTTCCGTTAGCCTTCTTCGTTATCATTTAGCAGAATTTAGAATTATAGGATTGTCACATGAAACGTGTCGTAATCACCGGTATGGGTATAGTTTCGAGTATCGGTAACAACGTCGAAGAGGTTTTAGCGTCTCTAAAAGCGGGTAAGTCAGGTATTAACGCTTCTGAGCAATTCAAGGAAAATGGCTTGCGCTCTCAAGTTTGGGGCGACCTAAAAATCAACCCTGCTGACCATATTGATCGCAAAAAAATGCGTTTTATGGGTGATGCGGCGGCGTTTGCATATTTGTCGATGGAACAGGCTATTGCGGACTCAGGTTTAACTGAAGAGCAAGTTTCTAATGATCGTACTGGCTTAGTGGCTGGCTCAGGCGGTGCATCATCAATCAACCAAGTTAATGCCGTTGATATCTCAAGAGAGAAGGGTGTTAAACGTGTTGGTCCATACATGGTAACGCGAACTATGGCGTCTACTGTCTCTGCATGTTTAGCGACTCCGTTTAAAATCCGTGGTGTGAACTACTCAATGAGTTCTGCATGTGCGACGTCAGCGCACTGTATTGGTCACGCAATGGAGCTGATTCAACTTGGCAAGCAAGACGTTGTTTTTGCTGGTGGAGCGGAAGAGCTTGATTGGACAATGTCTATGATGTTCGACGCTATGGGAGCACTGTCAACCAAATACAATGATACTCCAGATAAGGCTTCTCGTACTTATGATGCCGATCGTGATGGTTTCGTTATCTCTGGCGGTGGCGGTATGGTTGTCGTCGAAGAGTTAGAGCATGCTCTTGCTCGTGGTGCGAAAATCTACGGTGAAATCGTAGGCTACGGTGCAACGTCTGATGGCTACGACATGGTAGCGCCATCTGGTGAAGGTGCTGTTCGTTGTATGAAGATGGCTATGCAAAATGTCGATAGCGTTGACTACGTGAACACTCACGGTACGTCCACTCCTGTTGGTGACGTTAAAGAGCTTGGCGCTATCCAAGAAGTGTTTGGTGACAACAGCCCTGCAATCTCGGCAACTAAAGCGATGACAGGCCACGCTCTTGGTGCTGCTGGTGTGCATGAAGCGATTTATACAACTCTAATGTTAGACAACGGCTTTGTTGCTCCAAGCATCAACGTTGAAAACCTAGATGAAGCTGCAGCTGGTCTCGATATCGTGACTGAAACTCGCGAGCAAGAGCTAACAACAGTGATGTCAAATAGCTTCGGCTTTGGTGGTACAAACGCAACGTTAGTATTGAAAAAGTACCAAGGCTAATCGGTTTTCAATCGACGTCGATTAATTTTTATCGAAATGCCCACTTTCCTGCGGGAAGTGGGCATTTTTAGTGCTTCTTTTAGGGTATAGAGCCAGCTTTTTCTCGACAGTCACACCGCTTTTTTGCACAATCCCTGTAATTTCAATTCTTCGAGTTAAAAAATGAAAATTCTTGTCGATGAAAACATGCCTTATGCTGAACAGCTTTTTAGCCAGCTGGGTGAAGTGGTTTTGAAGCCAGGGCGTTCACTCACGAGTGACGATTTGATTGATATTGATGCTTTGATGATTCGCTCTGTCACTAAGGTAAATAAAGCTTTACTTGAGAAAGCAGACAAACTCAAATTTGTTGGTACGGCTACCGCCGGAATGGATCATGTCGACCAGTCACTTCTCGAAGATAAAGGCATCCATTTTACTGCTGCTCCAGGTTGCAACAAAGTTGGTGTAGCAGAGTATGCGTTGAGCGTTATTATGGTTTTAGCTCAGCAAAAAGGCTTTTCCATCTTTGATAAAACAGTTGGCATCATAGGAGCTGGTCAGGTCGGCAGCTATCTACACAAATGTTTGACTGGGCTTGGTTTAAAAGTGCTTCTTAATGATCCACCTAAACAGCAAACAGGTGATAGTCGAGACTTTGTCGAACTAGATGAGCTTTTAGATAAATCAGATATTGTCACGCTGCACGTGCCTATCACCAAAGACGGAGAGTTTCCGACTCATCATCTAATCGATAGCAACAGGCTTGAAGCTTTTCGCAGTGACCAAATACTGATCAATGCAGCTCGCGGGCCTATTGTAGACAATCAAGCGTTAAAAGCTCGACTACAGAAACAAGATGGCTTTACAGCGGCACTTGATGTGTTTGAGTATGAACCAGAAGTTGATATGGAGCTGCTTCCACTATTGGCGTTTGCTACGCCCCATGTGGCGGGATATGGATTAGAAGGCAAAGCGCGCGGCACAACGATCATATTTAATCGATTCTGCCAATTCTTGGACAAAGATTTAACAGCTTCTGCGAATGATCTGCTTCCAACAGCACCCGTGCCTGAAGTTAGGTTAGATAGAGCCTGGGATGAGAATGTTTTGCACAATCTAACCCAACTTATCTACGATGTTCGTAAAGATGATGCGCTATTTAGACGCGAAATCCATAAACCGGGTGCGTTTGATAGCATGAGAAAAAATTATTGGGATCGCCGTGAGTTTGGCGCAGTGACCCTTATAGGAAACGCAGATTGTAACCTGCAGCCCTTAAATAAGTTAGGATTTCAAATAGAGGAAAAACAATGAGCCAACAATTTAATATTGCAATTTTAGGCGCAACAGGCGCAGTTGGAGAGACTCTAATTGAAGTGCTTCAAGAGCGAGATTTTCCAGTCGGAGAGCTGTATTTGCTAGCCAGTGAGCGAAGCGAAGGTAAAACATATCGTTTCAACGGAAAAACCGTAGCGGTACAAAATGTTGAAGAGTTCGACTGGTCACAAGTTCATATCGCACTGTTTTCTGCAGGTAGTTCGTTATCAGAAAAGTGGGCGCCTATTGCCGCCGATGAAGGTGTGGTGGTTATCGATAACACATCACATTTCCGCTATGAGTACGATATCCCACTGGTTGTTCCTGAAGTTAACCCAGAGGCGGTGGCAGAGTTTCGCAATCGTAATATTATTGCCAACCCAAACTGTTCAACGATCCAGATGTTGGTGGCACTAAAGCCTATTCATGATGCGGTAGGCATTGATCGTATCAACGTATCAACTTACCAATCTGTAGCGGGCGCGGGTAAATCTGGAATCGACGAGTTAGCTGGCCAAACGGCTAAGTTACTAAACGGTAAACCAGCCGATCCAGAAGCTTTTTCTCAGCAGATAGCGTTTAACTGCATTCCACAGATCGATAAGTTCATGGATAACGGTTACACCAAAGAAGAGATGAAAATGGTTTGGGAAACCCAGAAAATCTTCAATGACTCTTCAATTATGGTGAATCCTACATGTGTTCGTGTGCCGGTCTTTTATGGCCATGCGGAAGCAGTACACATTGAAACCCGAGCTCCAATTGACGCTGAAGAAGTTGTACAACTTTTGGAAAATGCAGAGGGTGTAGAGGTATTCCACGGTGAAGATTTCCCAACTCAAGTTCGGGATGCTGGTGGTAAAGATCACGTAATGGTTGGGCGTATCCGCAATGATATTAGCCACCACAGTGGAGTAAATTTGTGGGTTGTGGCAGATAACGTGAGAAAAGGTGCGGCAACTAACGCGGTGCAAATCGCAGAAGTGTTAATTCGTGATTACTTCTAAACTTAAAGTTATTTAAACTTCTAGGGCGTGTTGACCTTTTGAGTTTAAATTTTGTTCGAATTCCAAGGCTTTTAATCAAGGCGCAGGCTAAGCAGCTTAGCATTCTAAGTGATGAGCCTGCAACGAAGAGTAAAAGCCTTGGAAGCGAACCCTTCGGGCAGCGTTTGTCGCTCCTTTCTAAGGCGTCAGTGCTGATTTGTGTAGATGACTACACGGCACCACCACTTCCTTGTAGAAAGAAACGACAAACGCTGCAAAAATCATCGCAAAAGGTCAATACGCCCTAATCTTGAGCCCCACTTTGCCAGTGGGGCTTTTTTGTAACTAAGAGCCTTTAAACGGGCAAAATGTGTGAGATTGGCGAGGTTATTGTCCCTGAGCAATAAAAATTGCCAACCATCCTATAGTTTTAACAACTTTATCCGATATATTTAACAGTTCATATTATTATTAATTGTATAGAGCACATAGCTGAGCCTTATATGCGTCGACTTTTTAAGCGTCTACTGTTATTACTTACTGTCATCGCCATAACCCCAGTCAATCTGGTTCAAGCAGAAGGAATTCGTGTCACTGGACCAAATGGTGAAATTCAGTCGTCTCCTCAGTATTACGAGCCAATCGCGAGAAATAACCAAACTGGCCCCTCACAATTTTATGGTCCTACCGGTACAAATGAAACACTTTGGAGTATTGCCTCTCGTTTAAGGCCCGAAACCAATGTGACTGTTCAGCAAACTCTGCTCGCGATTTACCGTCTTAACCCTCAGGCCTTTGCCGATCAGAATATTCATGAATTAATCCCCGGTAGTACGTTGCGGATCCCTTCTCTTGCCCAAGTTAGATCTGTATCGACTCAAGAAGCTATCAATATCATGCGTGCGCATCAGGCAAGGGTCGCTACGCAGCAGCCTGCTCAAACTCAGACTCCAACGCGTCAGGCTCCAATCGTTAATGCACCTAAACCGTCTTCTCAGCCTCAACAAACAACGCAACCACCCACCACAGGTGCAGAGACGAAAATACAACCCCAAACTGAACAAGCAAAAACGGCAAAGCCAGCAACGACTAAACCTGCTCAGGTTGTAGAGCTAGAACAGCAGCTTGAAATGTCTGACGGTGAGTTGTCCGCGCTAGAAGAGAGAAACCATAAGCTGCACCTAAGGCTTAGTGATGTTCAGTCAGAAGTAGACACGTTAAAAAATGAATTGTCGGATGATGGGCGTATTCGCTCGGAAGTAGAGAAACTGTTACAGCAAGAGCGGGCAAGGATAGAAAAAGAACAAAAGCTAGCTCCAACATTAGCTGACAACTTATTGTCGAATTTTTGGTTTGTTGCTGCATTGGCCGTCGTCCCTGGATTGTTAATTTTTGTCATTATTTTACTTCTTCTAAATAGGCGCCCAGCTGAGAAACAAGCTCCTACGGCTGAGCCAGAAATACAACCAGAGCAGATGATGGATATCGCGCCTGAAGCTCAATTGGATGACGATGATATTCAGTTGGATGATGACCTGTTTGGTGACTCAGATGACGATACCGATTCACTATTTGGAGATGACTTCGACTTAGAAGAAGAACAAGAAGAGAATGACGTATTTGCCGATCTCGATGACAAAGATCTCGACTTTAACTTAGAAGGTGATGATGGAGAAGATCCATTTGCCAGTATTGGAGATGATGGCGATTTAGATACGGGTTTGACAGACCTTGATAGCGCAAATGGGATAAGTGTTAACGCTGAAGACGAAGCTCTTGGTCTTGACGATATGGAAAGAGCACTGGATGAAGTTGTTAATGGTGATTCTGGCGGACCGCTTAGCTTAGATGGCGACATGGACTCCCTGCTTTCAGGTGATGATGACGATCTAACTGACAGTGCTATTGATCAGTCGATGCTGGATGATTTACTTGACGATTCAGAGCAGGCTGACGGTTTAGACTTGGGCTCTCTTCTAGACGATGGCGAAGGAGAGTTTGACTTAAGTGAGGACGTTGAGGATTCTAGTCCTTCAAAAGATACAACAGGAAACGCACCAGAGCCAGAACTTGCATCAGATAGCGAGCTTGATGAGCTTTTCGCCAATGTAGAGGCTCAGGCTGACTTAGACAGTTTAGAAGCAGAAGCTCAAGATGAAACAGCCTTGCTCGACGAAATGGTTGACTCAAGTGATGTTGAAGTGGGTGATGACAGTACTGAGTTACTGGATGAGCTTTTGGCGGAAGTTGAAGGTTTAGTTAATGACCAAGTCCCTCCTGAAAAACTCGACTTAGACAATACCGAGCAATTTGACGAGTTAATCTCGACGGAAGACGAGTCTCCAATTGAAGAAAGTAGTGCAGAGTTGCTTGATGATATTGTAGATGAAGGTGGTGAGCACGTACCAGATTTACTTGATGAAAGTACAGATACTCTGGATGAGCTTCTAGATGATTCTGGTGACAGTGATGACTTGTTGGATGATTTAGTCGACAACACTTTAACTGAAGAAAGTTTACAAGAAATTCCTGAGGATAGTATTAACGCATTTGACGAGCTTCTAGAAGAGTCGGCGGAGCCACTTGATGAAATTGAAGTCGCAGAAGACAGCGCGGAATTACTTGACGACTTAATTGAAGACACTTTTGACGAAAATGTCCCCGAAGTTCTTGAAAGTAGCACAGAAACACTTGATGAGTTGTTGGAAGACACTGACATACCAAGTGATGTAGAAGTTGATGAAGACAGTGTTGGCCTACTCGATGATTTAATTGAAGACTCTGCTGAAGAAGGAACGCCTGAAGTTCTTGAAGGCAGCACAGATACACTTGACGAGTTGTTGGAAGGGAATGACTTACAAACGGATGTTGAGGTTGCTGAAGATAGCATTGATCTCCTTGATGATTTAATTGAGGAAGATGTTACCAGTGAACTTACGGAGCAAGATTCATTTGCTGAAGACCTAGACGCTCTAGAGGGCTCATTAGATCTTGATCCAGATGGTACGGACTTATTTGATGAACTTGTTGAAATCGAACAGCAGTCGACAGTTTCGGAAGAAACTCAAGAACAAAGTGGTGTGTCGGATCCGCTCGAAGTAAATGAGTCAGATACAGGTAGTTCAGACACGGAAACTGAAATCAAGCATCAAGATTTCGATCGGGACGATTTTATGGAGGATCTGCTGAGCGCTGCGCCTGCAGCTGACCCTCTATTGGAAGTTGAGCCAGAAAGTGCCTTAGAGACTGTTGACTCGCTTCTATCAGGACTAGAATCTGAAGAACCAGAACCAGAACCAGAACCAGAACCAGAACCAGAACCAGAACCAGAACCAGAACCAG
>NZ_JBLNLI010000015.1:0-63668 GCF_059777565.1 Vibrio sp. A37
ATTTGTTCTTGTAGTGATATAAGAACCCTCGCCCGATAGGGCGGGGAGAGGTCAGTCCATATAAATACCTTCCTCGGTGCAACTTTCTCCGATTTTAGAAATTCAAAAACAGCGTAAGCAGATTTTATCTCTTTCTATTTGGCCAACTAGACCCTATTTTTTGACCATGTTATAAGTTATTGATTTTATGTAACGAAATATACAAGCTCAAAAAAGGGTTTTCGAACTCATTTTGCGCTTGGCTCTTTTACAATAAGGCTTTCAAGGTTAAACTCTTCAGTTAACTGCCGCACAGGCAGCTAAGAAAATCTTTTGACAGGAAGAGCGCAGAAAATACGCGTTAACTGCCGCACAGGCAGCTAAGAAAATGCGGGGCGATTTGTCGCGAATTCCTTTCGCGTTAACTGCCGCACAGGCAGCTAAGAAAACCACCATTAAACAAATTGCTAAAAATACCGCGTTAACTGCCGCACAGGCAGCTAAGAAAAAACGACAAGCTGAACAAGCAGATCGTGATCGGTTAACTGCCGCACAGGCAGCTAAGAAATCCTTTGCTGTTGATCATTAATATACACTTAAGTTAACTGCCGCACAGGCAGCTAAGAAAATAACTTTTTATGTATCTGATGGGGCGGACGGGTTAACTGCCGCACAGGCAGCTAAGAAATTTTGAGCCTGACTCAAAATAGTTAAATACAGGTTAACTGCCGCACAGGCAGCTAAGAAAAGTATGACAATAAGAACTTTAAAAATTGATTCGTTAACTGCCGCACAGGCAGCTAAGAAATGATATGGGATTCCAGTTCCTGAATTTCCTTTGTTAACTGCCGCACAGGCAGCTAAGAAAGAATCCGTCATCCATTACTTGAACATTTTCAAGTTAACTGCCGCACAGGCAGCTAAGAAAGTAAGCACTTGGTAAGGAATACCTGTTCCTGAAGTTAACTGCCGCACAGGCAGCTAAGAAAAAATAGTAACAGCAGTCGGTGTTGGTCACATGGTTAACTGCCGCACAGGCAGCTAAGAAAATATCAAATAGTGACGTCGATTTATTCTTAGGGTTAACTGCCGCACAGGCAGCTAAGAAATTAACGTGTCGGGTCATCCTCGCGATTCAGCCGTTAACTGCCGCACAGGCAGCTAAGAAAACGAACAATGCGTGCAGATTCACGCAGCACATTGTTAACTGCCGCACAGGCAGCTTAGAAAAGTTAGCACAACAGCAACTTTATCCATCATGAGTTCACTGCTGAACAGGCAGTACAACCCAGTTTCATTCCACTTAATTAGAGGAAATTTTTTGAGTCAAACACCTTGATTTTGGAGATCTCTTCTCACAGATACAATAGGAGTAGTCTGTATATTATACAAACGACCAATTAAATGTTTTGGAAAGTATCAAACTATCTGTTGAGTCAATCTTTTTTTTAAATTTAGCCATACAATAAAGAGCCTTAAAAGTGTGTATGGGAATGGAAGGGATATTCATTGAACAAAGATTTTTCACCTAGCGATATGAAGACCATTCTTCACTCTAAGCGAGCCAACCTCTACTACTTGCAGCACTGCCGCGTTTTAGTGAATGGTGGAAGAGTAGAGTACGTTACTGACCAAGGTAAAGAGAGCCTCTACTGGAATATCCCAATTGCCAATACCACTGCAATAATGTTGGGTACAGGGACATCTGTGACACAAGCAGCGATGAGAGAGTTTGCAAAAGCAGGTGTACTGGTAGGTTTTTGTGGCGGCGGTGGAACACCACTTTTCGCAAGTAATGAAGTAGAAGTGGATGTCTCTTGGTTGACTCCACAATCTGAATACCGCCCAACTGAGTATCTACAGAAGTGGGTGAGTTTCTGGTTCGATGATAACAAGCGTTTAGCCGCAGCGAAACAGTTTCAATTATCTCGGCTTACCATGATTAAAAAGCATTGGCTTTCGGTAAGTGTGCAAAAAGAGTTTCCAGTTCCTGAATCACAACTTACCTCAGCTTTAACGAGATTCGAGCGTTTATTGACTGATTGCGACACAACGCAAGATGTGTTGTTGCTAGAAGCAACTACCACTAAGACCCTATACAAGTTAGCGTGCCAAGCAGTCAGTTATGGGGAATTTACTCGCTCTGAAAAGGGTAGTAGCAACGACAGCGCGAACCAGTTTCTCGATCACGGCAATTATTTAGCTTATGGGCTTGGTGCTACAGCATGTTGGGTTATTGGATTGCCGCACGGTTTGGCTATCTTGCATGGGAAGACGCGTCGAGGTGGATTGGTATTCGATGTTGCAGATATTGCCAAAGATGCACTAGTACTGCCGCAAGCGTTTATTGCAGCTATGGCTGGAGATGATGAGCAAGAGTTTCGTCAGCGTTGTCTTAACCAACTGCGCTCTGGTAATGCGCTAGACGTGATGATAGAGACCTTACAAGCGACTGCAGAACACTGCTCGGAAATAAAACAATGAACATTTTGCTCATTTCAGAATGTAGTAAGCAGGCATTGGTTGAAACAAGGCGTGTATTAGACCAGTTTGGCGAACGTAAAGGCCAGCGCTGTTGGCAAACGCCAATTACTTATGAAGGAATGAAAACTCTACGCGTGTTACTTAAAAAGCGCGCGCGAAAAAACACTGCAGTAGCTTGCTACCGAATTTATGGCAAAAACCACACTGAGTTGTTATGGGTGGTAGGAAAAAGGAGCAAGTTCAATTTAGAGGGTACAGTGCCAACTAACCGCACTCAGCGCGATATCATTCGAGCCAGTGACGAAAGTAGTATGCATAGCAATCAAGCCATCGCGTTGATGGCGGGTATTGCCGGTCTCTTTCATGACTTTGGCAAGGCCAATACGCTTTTCCAAGATAAACTGCGTGGCAAGGGCGATGGGTTTGAGCCGTATCGGCATGAATGGGTTTCCATGCTGCTATTCTTAGCGTTTGTCGCTGGGCGAGATGATAAAGCATGGCTCGATGCCTTGTGTAATCTAGATGAAAATAGCGATGAAGCTGTGTTAAAGCATTTTAAGCTAAGTGAGGGAGTTGTATTTGGTGAAATAGCCGCCTACAGCCCTCTTGCTGCTGCCATAGCGTGGCTTATAGTATCGCATCATCGTTTACCTCAGCGGCAAGAGTCAAACGCATTAAGCGGAGATCTTGGTGAAGCGGATAAATGGGTAGCAAACGGTATTGGAGTAGAATGGAATGCCGTTAACCATAAGAACTTTGATTCTTCGGAAAAAGAGCAATGTGGAGACTTCCCACTTGGTCTACCACTGCAAAGCCTTACATGGAGAGCAAAAGCGAATTCACTAGCAAAGCGCGCATTGCAGCTGCCAAGTTTATCAGAGTATGGACGACTAGAATGTGCATACCCGATGCATGTTGCTCGAATGGTATTGATGCTGGCCGACCATACTTATTCGTCGGATAAACCACATGCACATTGGCAAGATGATAACTACAAAGCCTATGCGAATACTGACCGCAATACTCGCAAGCTCAAACAGAGACTTGATGAGCACTGTGTCGGTGTTGCTCACAACGCTTATCGGCTCGCGAAGATTTTACCGAGTTTGCGTAATGCCTTACCCACACTGATACGTCACCCAATGCTGAAGAAGCGAGTGAGCCATCCCAAATTTCGATGGCAGAACCGCGCCTATGAAGTATTGGTCGGTGAGAAAAATCGAGCTCAAGAACAAGGGCTATTTGCTGTACTGGCAAGTTCCACAGGGACAGGAAAAACAATAGCGAGTGCCAAAATGGCTTACGCTTTGGGTGAACAACATCAAGGGTGTCGATTTAGTGTGGCGCTGGGCCTTCGTACTCTAACGCTGCAGACGGGGGATGCGCTGAAAGATACATTGCATCTCGACGATGATGATATCGCGGTTACTATTGGCTCTCAGGCAGTAAAAGAGCTTTATGACCAAAACAAAGAATCGGCAGATAACAACCCAGAACCAGAATCGACCTTTACGGGTAGCGAATCGCAGCAGATATTTGATGATGACTACGTAAAATATGATGGCGAATTGGAGAACACTTACCTAAATCGCTGGCTCAAAGAAGATTGTCGAGCCAGTTTGCATAAACTCATCAGCGCTCCAGTTTCAGTGAGCACTATTGACCATTTAATTCAAGCGACAGAAGGTGTTCGTGGTGGACGTCAAATTGGACCGATGCTGCGTTTAATGACGAGTGATCTGGTTCTTGATGAGCCGGATGATTTTGATGTCGCCGATTTACCAGCGCTATGCCGATTAGTTTATTGGGCTGGGCTGTTGGGATCGCGGGTTATTCTCTCTTCAGCCACTTTACCGCCAGCGCTAGTCACAGAGCTTTTTGATGCTTATCAACATGGGCGTACGCAATTTAATATGGCAAACGGTCATGCCACACACAATTCGGTGGTCGCAGCTTGGGTTGATGAGTTCAGTGCATCGACCGAGTTTGTGGCAGACAAAGCAAGTTTCAGACAATGCCACGAAGGGTTTGTTGCCGGGCGAGTTAATCAACTAGAAAAAGCCAGCAATCCTTTGCATCGAGGGGCGCTAATTCCTCTTGAGGAGGGACAGACTCAACCTGTTGATGCCTTTGCGTCAGCAATTTTGCATCATGCGCAACGATTATCGCGTCAACATTGCATGGTAGAGCAAGGGAAAACCTTCTCTGCGGGCCTAGTACGGATGGCCAATATCGAGCCCATGCTCGCTGTGGCTAATCAGCTCTTTACCCGTTCTCCTGAATTAGATACCCGCATTCACTACTGCGTATACCATAGTCAACAGGCTTTAGTTGTACGATCGTCGATAGAAAATGCACTGGATAGCTTACTAAAGCGCGATCCCACGGTACCGATCACGCAACACCCGACAGTGCAGAAATTATTGACTAACTACCCTGAAAAGCATCACATCTTTGTGGTGTTGGCGACGCCAGTAGCAGAGGTAGGGCGCGATCATGATTATGACTGGGCGATCGCTGAACCGAGCTCAATGCGCTCGATTATCCAACTAGCAGGGCGAGTGCAACGCCATCGCCGCCTAGCACCTTCATTGCCTAATATTTTGGTATTCAATAAGAACTTCAGAGCGGAAGAAAACCGCTCACCTGCTTACTGTAAGCCGGGCTTTGAATCAAAAGATCGCTATCGCGCCAAAAGTACTCAACCGTACATTGAGAAGACATGGCTATTGTTACCAAGTCACGATCTCAGCGATCCCTTGTTATTAGCTGATAATGCTCTTGACGTTATAAATGCTTCATCGCGCGTTCAAGAACCTAACCTGCTAGTACGTAAAGATTTATACTGCGCGGCGGGTTTCATCGAGTTGGAGCACTTGGCGCTAAAGTTCAACTTGCGTGATAAAGGGCGCGTGTGGTGGTCATCACCTTACGCCCATTTGTTTGGTGAAGTTCAAAGGCAAACCAAGTTTCGCTTGAGTGCACCCAGCTTTGAGTACGTGCTTGATGTGGATGAACAAAGCGCAGAAGTGAAGTTGTTAGAGTGGGACGACTTAGGTCAAACATTACTTGATCAAGATAAGATCGAACTTGCACCACCGTTAACACTTTCAGAGCGCGTGAATGTTATCGGCCACGAAAGTCTAATCGATCAAGTGCAGTTGTTATCAGACCAACAAGACATTGAATTTGAAAAGGCGCAGCGTCGCTATAGCACCATTCAACTCCGAGAACTAACAAGCGGTAAAAAGTGGCTTTATTCACCGTTATTAGGAGTATTTGAGGGGCGGTATTTCTCATTATGAATCAAGGAATTCTATTTTCGAAGCAGGAGGTGGTATGCCATCAATTTTAACCGAGCGAATAGTTGCCTATATTGCTGAGCGTAAGTCAACAAAACAAGAAGCGCTCGATAAAGAGGTGAGTAAAGCGGGTGACGATACTATCGATCTTGAGAAACTGGCTGAAAAACAGGCCAAACTCGATATTGATTTTACTGTGAGTAATTGGCTCGATGGCGCAGCAAAACGCGCAGGGCAAATCAGAATGGCTACTCATGCAGTAAAATTCACTCACAGCGCAGCGAAAGGAAGCAATATCTTAGCGGATCAAATGGGTAGCGATGATCGCTACCTCGATACGTTTAGCCTAGCCCAGCCTGCTGTGGATGCTGTGGGAAATGCTGCAGCTTTGGATGTCGCGAAGTTACTGCAACTCTGCGATGAAGAAGGTAAAACATTGCTTGAATATTTAAAGCAAAGGGACTCTTCACCGCTAGCCGCATTAGCCAGCAATAACGAGCAGCTCTACAGTTGGCTGGAAGGGTTGTCGGCGGCATTAAAAGACAGCGCTCCTAGCAGCCACGCTCTGAGCAAACAAGTGTATTTTCCGGTTAGCGAGGATTCATCCGGTTACCATTTATTGGCGCCAATACAATCGTCTTCATTGTCACAAGCGGTATACGATGAGGTCCAGCACTGTCGCTTTAGCCAAGAAATGAAGTCAATTCGTACCGCGCGCAAAGACAATCAAGCTTCAGATGGTGTATTGGTTAGTTATCCTGATTTAGCGATCACTGTGGCAGGAGGCTCTAAACCTCAGAATATCTCACAGCTCAACTCTGGGCGAGGGGGTGTGGCTTATTTATTCGATGCACGTGCGCCAAAATGGCAAACGCAGATCCCTAAATTAAGTCAAACGACCATTATCTTTGAGCAGTATACGTTGAGCCGGGTTGCCCGCCCCATGATTTATCACCTTACGGCATTTATCAAAGCCAATATCGATAAGCAAAGCACGCTCGAGCTTCGCGAAAAGTTAACGCAAAAGGTCGATGAAATTGCGGAAGCTGTATTCAATGCTGCTGCAATCTGGCAAGCCTTGCCTGCTGGTTGGAGTGATAGCTATTTGCAGCTTTCTGCTCACGCTGCGAGATGGTTAGATCCTAACAACCCTAAATGGCAGCAAGAAAATGATGATTGGCGAGAGCCATTGAGTGCCGAATTTGGCTTGTGGCTCAAAGACAGTGTTGTAAAAGCCGCTAAACGGGATTTTGTGATTGGCGCAGGTGAAGCTGACGAATGGCGGCAACAATTTAAGCAACTGCTATGGGAGGTATGTTAATGGCGTATCTAGTATTAAAGCAGCTCAAAGTTTCTAATGCGAATGCTATCTCTGGCATGACATGGGGCTTTCCAGCAGTGAGCCACTTTCTCGGCTTTACCCATGCGCTATCAAGAAAGCTGCAATTTAGTGGTCATAACGTCTCGTTAAATGGTTGCGCGATTGTTTGCCATCAACACCAAGTCCACTGCTACCGAGATACCTTGTATGACCCGTATGCTTTCGCTTTGACACGCAACCCATTAACGAAAGAAGGAAAAACGGCCCCGATCGTTGAAGAAGGCCGCATGCATCTTACGGTATCGTTGATCATTGAATGCGAGGGCTTGAATACGGCTTGTGAGCAAACACGACATTCCCAACTTGCTTACATTAATCAATTAGCACAACAGCAAAAATTGGCAGGTGGGGTGATTACTGATATTGAGGATTGTCATTTATTCGATGAAACCAATTATAAAAAAGGGCTGCGTAAGCTGTTGCCGGGGTTCATATTAGCCGATGCGAGCCACCACTTTGCAGAGTTTAATGCGTCTAACTCAGAAAATACACTGCGAAACTGGCTTGATTTTTCAGCACTAAAACATTCGTGCGAAGTGAGTCAGGATGAAAATGGTGAAGAAAATGTGCAATGGAAACGCATTACTAAACCGTTATCTGGCTATCTAGTACCTGTGCAAGTCGGTTATAAAAAAATAGCTAACACATTTGAGGCAGGTGAAGTGTCCAATGTGCGTGACAGCCATTCACCAGTCAGTTTTGTGGAATCTGTTTACAGCATTGCTGAATGGATTGGTAGCCCTAGTCGCATTAACAACCTAAGCGACATAATTTGGCAACACCGTTACAACGATCCATTTTATGTGTGTCATACCGCGTCTTCGATGGAAGCGCAATTGGTGTCTCACGATGACTTCGAACTCGACTTTTAAGGTTAAGGGATAAAATAATATGACTAAATTAACAACACCATCTGTTCTGGCTTTCGAATCTAAATTGGCGTGCTCTGATGCATTGATGTTTGCTGGGAACTGGGAGCAACGTGATAATGTAGAATCATGGCGAGCTATCTCGGTGTTTGAAAAAGCAGTGCGCGGCACGATTTCTAACCGCGTCAAAGGTGCCAAGGCGAGCAAAATTGACGCAGAAGTTGAAAAAGCAAATCTCCAGACAGTAGACAATGCAGCACTACCATTTGATGCTGATACACTGAAACTGCAATTTACATTGCGCGTACTGGGTGACTTATCGACGCCATCTACCTGCAATAGCCCTGACTATCAAACGGCACTGGCTAGTGTGATTCGTGAATACGTTGAAAATAATGGCTTTAAGGAAGTAGCGCTACGGTATGCGACCAACCTAGCTAATGGTCGTTTTTTGTGGCGTAACCGCGTAGGTGCAGAAGCCGTTGAAGTACGTATTTCTCACGAAGATAAACAGTGGGTATTCAATTCTTACGCTTTGACCCTCAAGGGATTTAGTGAGCAAAATCAAGACCTGAAAGACATTGCCTCTATTATCGAGCAGGGTTTGATGGGGGAGAAGGTGGCACTACTTAACGTAGAGGCATTGAGCCTTTTAGGTAATGGCCAAACGGTTTTTCCATCCCAAGAATTGGTAATGAATTCGGGAAGTGGTAACAAAAGTAAATACCTATATCAACTTGAAGGACAAGCCGCCATGCACTCTCAGAAAATCGGGAATGCACTGAGAACTATCGATACTTGGTACCCACAAGCGGATGAGTTCGGCCCAATTGCTATTGAACCTTATGGTAGTGTAACTAATCGTGGTGTCGCTTATCGAAAACCAAAAGAAAAAACAGATTTTTACAATCTACTAGATAACTGGTTATTGAAAGGTAATGCACCAGAGCAAGAGCAGCAGCATTACGTAATAGCTATGCTGATCCGTGGTGGTGTCTTTGGAGAATAAGTATGGATTATTATCTTGATATACAAGTGCAGCCAGACCTTGAAGTGAGTGCTCCTGTACTTATGAGTAATCTGTTTGCGAAATTTCACCGCACTATGGCACAGGCGACGTTAGGTGAGGTTGCAGTGAGTTTCCCTAAGTATGATCGGTCATTGGGAGATGTGTTACGCTTGCATGGTCGCGAGGTAAGTCTTAACAAGCTGATGTCATTACCTTGGTTAAAAGGGCTACGTGATTACACTGAAGTGACGGAAATTAGTAAGGTCCCTAGTGATATCAAAGGATATAGAAGTGTTTATAGGGTTCAGAGGAAATCGGTAAACAACCGACGTAGACGTTCGATAGCAAAGGGATGGTTGTCCGAAGATGAAGCTTTTCAGCGTATTCCGGACTCGGCTCAGCAACACCTGAAGTTACCTTTCTTACAAATTAAAAGCTTATCAAGTGCTCAGGTTATGCGCGTGCATATTGCACTCGGTGAGCTATGTTCACAGTCTATGGAAGGTGAGATTAGTAGCTACGGTTTAAGCCGAACTGCCACTATACCTTGGTTTTAGTTTTTAACCCTTTTTTTGTGCCATTCTAACTATCTGAATTATAAAGGTTGATAAATGGATGTGAAAAAAGGGTTTTATTAAGCAAATCGCCACAAGCTCTTTAATATTATGGTGTTGTGCAGTATTTTGCTCAGTTACCTGCCGTACAGGCAGCTAAGAAATTCCTTTGTCTTAATGAAGAATTCTTCAAGTAGTTACCTGCCGTACAGGCAGCTAAGAAAAACGCATACGCCGCCACACCTAAGAACTGGGCGTTACCTGCCGTACAGGCAGCTAAGAAATCTTTGGTTTTGATGACATCGTGCGCCACGTGGTTACCTGCCGTACAGGCAGCTTAAAACTACACTTCTTTGCAATGCTAAATCCTGCCATTACCAAAGTGAAACTATAGTTTCATTAGGCGGTTAAATGTGAAGATATGGTTTCATATTTGGTTACACCACCAATATGCTAACCCTGTTTGTACTATTGTAAAAATACTTTTGACTATAGAAATTAAATGAAACTATAATTTCATTATGGTTTGATTTATGAAAGCATAGTTTCATTATGATGGAGAGAGATGCTCAAGCTAGGCGTAGTGCAGTGGTTATGCCAAAGAATCTAAAAGTCTTACAGAATTTGGGTGAGAATATAATGTTAGCGATGAAACGCCGTGGAATAAGCCAAGATATGATGCATAAGAGAACGGGGATCTCAAAGCCTACTTTGAGAAAGATAGTGAAAGGCGATCCATCTGTGTCTATTGGCCATTATATTAATGTATTGGCTGTGCTTGGCTTGCTAGCTGATTTGGGTAAGGTTGCACTTGATGATGAGCTTGGCCGGAAGCTACAAGATATAGAGTTACTGAAAAGAAAACGATGAGGCCATTGTAGAGTGGACATTTACATATATTCGGATTGGCTGGATACAGAAGAACTGATGTTCGTAGGGACATTAAGGTCTTCGGTTATTCGTGGTAAAAAGCACTTTAGCTTCAATTATGATGAAAAGTGGCTTGCATCCAAATACGCAACTCAGATAGACCCAGCACTCCAACTATAAGTGGGAGAGCAACATGCGGAGGAGGACAGAAACTTTAAGGCGTTTCTTGATTCATGCCCAGAACAATGGGGTGGACTATTGATGCAGCGCAGGGAAGCACTAATCGAGAGACAAGAAAAACATAGGCCAAATAGGCTGTTTGAAACTGACCGTATACACAAGACCCAACGATGGAATGAAAAATGCTGAGTAAGGGGAATCACTCCTAAATTGTTTGTGAGTTTGTGTGCCTAAGTGACACAGCGGCTGATTGTTGTACTCTTTAAGACCATAATACTCATGTGACAATTTGACACAGCAGGAGATAATATTATGGCTTCTACTTTGCATCACATCACCACTAAAGTTGATGTTGATTCACAAGATTTACTTGCTAAGGCTGCCGCGATCGCTGGTATGCCGAGTATTGACTCATTTGTTCTAAGTGCTGCAATTGAGAAGGCTAAACAAGTCATCGAACGTGAACAGGCTTTAAAGCTGAGCCAAGCTGATGCTATGTTGCTGATGGAAGCTTTAGACCGTCCTGCAGCGCAGAACTCAAAACTTAAAGCTGCCTCTGATCGATATGAGAACAAAACTCAATGATGAATACGGTACTTCTAGATAAAGCTAGACACGATAGAAACCGATTCAACTGTGGTATCGAAACTCTCAACAATTACTTAAAAGTAATGGCGAGTCAGCAAGCAAAAAAAGACAATACCAGAATGTTTGTTTTAGAAGATGATAACGACAACTCACATATCATCGGCTTTTACACGCTAACAATGACACCAATTGACTTAAAGGCATTACCCGATAAGTTACAAAAGAAGCACCAACCATCGACTTCTGGCGGTCTCATCGCTCGTCTTGCTATCGATGACAGATACAAAGGGAAAGGATTTGGTGAGTGGTTGCTTATCGACGCACTCAGAAAGCTATTAACGGCTAGTGATAGCGTTGCGTTTCCAGTTGTTATCGTTGATGCCAAAGATGGTGCAAAACATTTCTATGAGCGTTATGGCTTTCAGGCATTTCAAGATGCTGACAACAAACTCTTCATTACTATTGCAGATGTGAGAGCAAGCCTAGCTCTTCCTTAAGAACAAAGCTCAAATATCTTTGATTTTGGAAGTCTGAAATGTGGGGTATGCTGGTTAAGTGTCTGCCGCACAGGCAGCTAAGAAAACTTATCAACAAGCAGACCAAATCACGTCCTTGTTATCTGCCGTACAAGTAGTAAAAAAGTTGATGATTTTGTTTTGTGTGTCTACAGTCGACTTTTAACATCCTATAGAGTCAAGCGCTAAGTTCTAGTCATTATTTCTTTAGCTTGCGAATTAATGGCTTAGATACACTGCGTTTTAGCTGCTGAATTTCTAATCGGGATTTTACGAGTTGAAGTTCCAATAGCTCATCGAGCCTGGGCTGTAAGTAGTAGTGCCATCGATAGAATCCATACATAGAAGTTATCAGTCCTACTAATATAAGGAGCATAGAAATTCTTATATTAAATGGTTTATTTGCTTTGAGGAGCTCTATCACTTTCTCAAGAGCTTGTTTTTGTCGGATTTCGTACTTACTAGGTTTTTCAATGCTTTCAAACTTAGACAGCTCAACAACATTTTTAATATATTCATTATTGAAGTTATTGTAGGATGAGTTAAATAGGTAGCATCCTGAGACAATTAATATGAGCCCAAAAAGAGCAAAGAACTTATACGCGTTGTCTGTTGGTAGGTTTGCATTTGAGTTAGAGCTTATCATTAAATATTTCTTCCCGAATTAATTAACTTTATCAGAAGCATCGCCCGATTAGGGCGGTGAGAAGTCACCTCTTTCATCACCCACAAATTCATGGTCAATCTGAGCTGGTCACTACATATATACTCACAGCGCCTTATATCTTTCTACCATATCCCTATCAATTTCCTTGATTAGAATTGGTGACAAGCCTAGGTTTTTGGCCTCATGACTAAACGAGCGTGTTGCTTCAAATATTTCTTCTGCCATAAGCATAATCGCCTTTTGGGAAGACAACCCTGATTGCGCCGCTAAGTGGTCAAGGGCGTTCTTTGGTGTTCGACCATTACCACCAAATGCCGTCATATGCTCTTGGGAAGGGCTAGGGCTGTAAACAATGTCGTAGAAAGGTGATAGCTTCCAGTTATCAGTATCACTGGCAAGGAAACTAAAATTCTTACTGTGGTCATCTTGGTTAACTGTTAGGTAATTAAACATACAACGCTTAATGAGCTTCTGAGACTCAGTAACACTGCACATAATGCGCGTAGCTTTAATTAAATCCACATAGTCTAAAGAAGGCTCACGAAACGGTGCATCTAACAAACCACACGCAGAAATCATATGGAGCCGGCCACCTTGTTCTGTGCAATCAAATCGTTCTTGCTCTAGCCAAAATCGTCCATTGCCCGCATCAATTAAATCGAAATTAGGTACTTTAATACCGGCGTTGCGGGCCACTTGCATATAGCAGTACTCGACTAATGATTCAGAGTGCTTCAAATCAAATTTTTCAGATGTTAGCTTTACGATGAGCTTTGTTCCAGGAGCGTTATCTAATGTCGAGTATTGCCCATTCGATAAACGAGTAACATTCATTTTGGGTCTAGCCCCCCCCGATCCACCCGTATTCATCAAGTGCTCAAGTAAAGCAGACTCGGTGCCTTCAAATTCTTCAATAGCAGATCGGCCAAGAGTAATGATATCAATCGATTCCTTGGACTCATCAAGTAAATCTAATTCAGGCTCATAGCTTAACGCTCCCATACATCTGTCACCTAGGTAAGCCAAACGCTCTAGGGCTGTAATTTCTCTTGGGTTATGACCGTTCTGTCTAAATACACGATCCATTAGATAAAGCCCCCAGCCATCAGGGAGGCTATCTCCAAATACGCCATGAATACCGTAATGAGGAGCTCTAGGTGCGCCTTGTAGGCTTGTGTCAGCTTTTAAATTGAATGGAGCTAGAGAGGTTGGGTGAGCATCTAAATAAGCTTCATCGAATTGAAAAAAGCTCTGTTTACTATTCTCAACGAGTTTGCCTACGACGATTTTTTCACCAGTACTTAGCGTTCGTTTTACGGTTAGTGCTGATTTAAGCATGGCGAAGTACATCCTCTATAGATTTAAACTCAGGTTCAGATGGCTTTGTCAGCTCTTTCACTTTTTTCAAGTCACCGACGGTTTCATAAAGCATCAGGAACTGACGCAATGAGATATTGCCAGTCGATTCAAACTTTCTGATCGTGGCGTAAGGCACCCCGGAGAGTTCTGCTAGCTTCTGAACACTGAGCTTATCTTTTTTCCGAGTTGACTTGATAAACTCTTTGAGCTCTATTTGTAAATCATGGGCGGTATAAAGAGATAACATAGATGCCCCTTAAATTGCTACTATAATAGTAATTATAGCGCCTTTTATGGGATTATTGCTACTACTGTAACATTTTTTTGGTTGTGCTAACCATTATTTCAGTGAACGAACCATGCAATGAGTTATATCAATATCATTGGGGTATTTTAGTTGTTACTATAGTAGCATTTTCTGAGTTACTAATAAGCTATTTGTTATAATAGTAGATATTTTTAACAGGTAGCTGCGTTCAAATTATGTCAATAGAAGCTAGTATCTGTAGTCTTTATCCCACACACCTTTATTCATATCTTTTGGCACTGACAAGCTTCCACTCAGATCTATTAAACAAGCACTACCCGAAATCGTTACAAATAAGGTCATAGGGCTCTACCTGTTCACTTTTATGCGCATAAAAGTGTGTAAATTTGCTTTTTTACGCGCAATAAAGTGTGCCGATATCCTAACAACTCTAATTGTGTTCATTGTAATGAATATATAAGGGTAAAATAATACACCTATCTATACTTGCTTCTAAGGTTAAATTCAAAAGTGAATTTAAATGGACTTTTGTTTTTTGTAAGAGTAATCAGCTAAGTGAGGGTATTATGATGCTAGTCAACACACCGACAAGCATTGGCAATACGCTACGCGAAGCCCGAAAGGAAAACGGGTTAAAGCAAACTTATCTTGGTCTGCGACAAGCAACAGTATGTGACTTCTCACCGCCCTAATCGGGCGATGTTTCTTATTTCATTAGCCGTTGCTCGATAGTATCGAGACTTACGCAGCTGCCATTGATGGACATAGAAAGAATTTCTCTGTGAGTATAGCTGCATCTGGTCGCTATCAGCTTACACCACTGTATGACATTATCTCGGCACATCCGCTTACAGGTGGTCGTGGTTTGAGTGAGCGTAAGCTCAAAATGGCAATGAGTTTAGGTGGCACTAGTGGGCGAAAATAGAAGTGGCACCAACTTCAACCGCGCCATTTCGAAGATACCTTTCACAGTATGAACGTCCCGAACATAAGGCGAGAAAAGGTTCGTTTATTGCTTGATGAATTTGAAGCAACAACAATGGCTGTGATTGACTCTGTCGGAAACTCGCTACCAAGTGATATCAACGAGAAAGTAAGAGATAAGATATTTAACGGTATCTTAAAGACCGTTAAAAAATTCAATTGACTGTATAATAGTGAGTTGTCATATTTCCATTGATTTTGGAAATATGAAACGTGCTGTATTTTGTTTCATTTTATTTCATCGTCAGTAGAGCAGTTTCACACATGTTAATAATATGTAAACGCTTCATGCGGGAGTGGAATTGAGATAACGTATTTAGAGGAAAGTAAGCGCTACCTTTATTCTTGCAAAAAGCTTCAAATTAATCTTATTAAATGGTTAGGAGAACGCATGACAGCAAGTATAGAAGCAATGTACGATGAAAATAGTGACTCGAATAGCTCCAAGAAAAAAGAGTCAAACTCCCCACCTCAGTTACTCTCGAATGGAATGTTAAACAGTTGCTTGGATTCCGCGGTAGGCTCTCACCCAAAGGAAATATGGTACCCAGACGTTTCTATTTGTACTTCAATCACTCTACTCTATAGCAGTAAATTGATTGGCCTCCACTTGTTTCCCAACAACCAAGGTTAAGCTTTTGAAGGGGCTTTCGAGGCACTAAAAAAACTGTCGTTAGGCACCAATGGAAAGATTTTAGATGTTTTAGTGGTGGGGAATACTGAGTCAAAGAACATGTTCGGGATGATGTCAAAGTACAAAAATTTTAATGATAGTGTCTCGCTTTTCAAACAAACATTTAAAATAGTAGGCAAAGTGAAAGTCGCGCATGAGATAGGGTACATCGCCGCATTTCGAAGCAAAAACACCCTTGATTACAAAATGTATGATAGTGACTTTAAGAAAGTGAAGCCCAAGACTGCCAAGAAATTTACCTATCTGTAACCGCTAGAGACGAGACTCAAACCTGTTTACGCATAATAGCGCGCAGCTAAATAACGGTTGCGCGTAATTCTCACCCCGCTGGTATGACAAATCGGAAATGAGTTGCTAGCTGAGGGCTGGCATGAGTCATGTGTAAAAGCTAGATAGAGTCCGGTTTTTCCATTTTGCCCTATATGCCTATCATTATTACCTTTCAGGAATAATCCTGACATGAAAAGTAAGAATGAAAAAACATATAGCAATGACGGGTAACTACGCGTTGAGTCATTATTGTTGTATTGCTTGCAACTTGTTCATTATACGCCTGTTTTATCCATGAGTTTAGTATAACCTTTCTTGCGTTAGGTTATGTTCACCAATTCAGGTTGGAATGAATATGGACATCTTTTAGCCTGCTTACGCCTCGATTGTAGCAGGCCTTTTTCACATTGTATTGGGTACCTAAAATGACCAACCCTTTATGATTAAAAGCTAAAAAAATGACAATTTTGGGTAAATTAATCAATATGATATAGGAGTGTAATTATACAAAAAACTAGTTGATTGACTCGACTTTGGTGTTTTTTGAATGCAATTCGATCAATTGTCTTTGATTTTAATAAATTAAATCAATAGTCTTAAAATTCTATGTTATCAATACCATTGTCTTTTCTTGAGTTTTTTGAGTAGAATTCGGAAACTAAAAATAAAACCTGATTGCTTATGTCATTACTCGACGAACTTCTCTCTCAATCCTTTAAAAGCAACAAACAGATGTGTTTGCCGGAAGTGCAGTTAAACTCAATTCACATCCAAAAATTACTTGATATAAATACCAATAACATTCCTCCTGTTCCAACCAAAATTAACTTGTACGCTGACCATATGATTAGCGGTCAATGGCTTTACAACGGAGACTCCATTCGAGTCAGTAAAAGTGGGGTCTTGCTTGACGGACAAAACCGGTTATTTGCAGCTCAAAAAGCAAAGATGAATTTGACTTGTGATTTGGTCGTTGGTCTAGATGAGAAGGTATTTAATACCATTGACCAAGGGCGAGTGCGTCAAAAAGGGCACTTACTGGCCAGAGATATAGGCGATTTGAAATCCAGTGATGCCCAAACTCTAAGTGCGGCAGTAACTCGTGTTTTGAAATACAAGCATGAATTATCGCAGACAACCACAGGGGGGAAAGATGGTAAGTTTGCTAGTAAGTTTTCCGCAAACAAAATCATCGAATACGTACACCGCAATCGCGAAATCCTCGAGCAGTTAGAAACCGTAAAAACTCAGTTTAATAGCCGGGCGAACCTGACTCGTTCGACAATTTTGTATCTTTACCACATTGGTTGCCGTTGGGATGAAGAGTACACACTGAAGTTTTTGAAAAAAGCCATCAGTGGAGTCGGCCTCAAAGAGAATGAAACTCTGTTTTTCCTTCACCAAGCATTAAATGAATACAAAGCCAAATCGATTCGCTGGACACCGAGCGAGCTTGAAAAAACGCTAGTGAAAGTGTGGGACAAAGTGGCGGAGAAAGGGTTGAATGCCATCACTAAGAAGTCAAACATCAAGCATAAAAAAGACGAGAATTTTGTACGTTTTATAGCGCCATCTGAATCATCATTAATTCAGATGAAAAACAGCATATAAGCTAAGCGCCAAAGCGAATTGAGAGTTTAAGCAAACGAGTACGCAAGCTTTTTTCTAACGCTGATTCCTGCTGTATGTTTAAATGCCATCAAGCAACTCAATAGGTGATGGTGGCGCTTGTCTGAGCAGAAACTTGCGCGTGCTGAAAGAGCCCCGCGGTATCACGGTTAAAATGGTGGATACAAGATGTATCCACCACCGTTGCGCTTTACGTTTGATTTTAGGTTGTCTAGTCGCCGCTCTGAGCAATTTTTAGCATCTTATCCAACGGTCCGCTATCACTTGAGAAGGTCACTTTATAGGCCTCTGCAAACTCTTTAATATGTTTTGCTGCTTGTTTCTTAATACAGTTGATGTAATTCACACCTTGAGTGTATTTGGTAAATTCAATCGTACACTCGGTCAAAGGTTCATACATCTTAAAAAACTTCATTGGGTGAGCGATATAGCCGCTACTTAGTGCAACAGACGCAATGATTGGACAGTAATACGTACTTTGTTTAATCCAATCTTGGAATTCTTGCTTGTTTTTAAATGTTGAGATGTCAGATTGCTTAGCGACATACTCTTCTTGCGCACGTTTTACTACTTTGTTGACTTTGTATCTTTGGAAAATAGTGTCTGCCAAAGCCACGCATTGCATTAAGATATCACGCACTTTAAGAAGCACTGTTGCTAAGAATCCAGTGAGAGCCGACCCTGTATTCACAACGATATCGACACTTGCCGAAGCCACATCTTTCAGGCCTTTTAAAGTTTGAACGCCAACATGTCTCAACATCGCGTTCGCAATCACTGTTGGGTGGCCGTCGAGAATCGTAATGTCTCTTTTCAAGTACATTTCGGTAACGGCTTCTTTTAGGTTAGAAATCAAAGTCTTCATTCCGTCATAGAGGTCGGAAGCATTTTGTACGTAACACCAACCGGGTATGATGTCCGTTAAATCACCAATAAATTGGTCACTTAAAAAATACTCACCTAGCTCAGCCAGCCATTCGATAAAATATTGTTGGTTATCACTGAACTTCCCTAGGTAAGCCTCTTTAATTTTTGCCAGATAATGGTCAATAAACTCTTTAATTAGCTTTATCATACCCGGCTTTTGGTCGGAGCTCGTACTGGTGGATACAGAATTTTCACTTTCGGATTTGGCTTTGGTTTGTTCAGGGTGCTCACTGATTTCTTTGGTGCCCGAAGCAATAAGCTTGCCCGCGCCATCTTTCATGACTTTGAGAGCTTCAGTAGCGGTATCTTTCGCAAGGTCAATGGCATCGGAAGCGCCAACGTATGTATCAAATAGGCTACCAAATACACTCGGTGTTTTAGTTTTGCTGACGTTTAGGTGTGATAAAACAAACACCAACCCGTCCATTGCGTCTTTGTACTCGTTGGCGAGGGCTTTTTCTTCTGGACTTAGCGGTACACCAAGTCCGCCCATTTCGGTCATTTCAATTTCTACTACATGTTTTTTTTCAGGCATATCTATTCCTTATTAAATTGTAATTAAAGGCATTATCATTTCACTGGCACTTTCGTGATATTTAGGCTGAACTTGGTGTTTTGAAAATACCTTAAAGTTATTAAGTGGTCTTAAGTAGCATAGAGTTTTGATTATTAATCTCTGCTGCTTATATGCTTTTTTTTACGGCTATTTTATGCAATTTTTTAAAAAGTGATTTATATAGTAATTATCTTCTTTAAGTAATGATTAAATAAAAATAACTATTATGTTTTTAAATAAGTTTTCAGAATGAATAAAATATTTCTATTTTTAATTATCAATAACTAAAAACGTTATTAAAGTGCTATTGCTTCATAATGGATAGATGAGCTTCAATGGCATCCCCCCCTTGTCTAGTTTTGGCAAGGGGAGAGAAGAAAGTAAGGTCAAGCTAAGCCAAATAATTCTTATACGCATCAGATAGTTTTTTATCATATGCGTTCTGTTCGTAGCCAGGGCCATTGTAATATCGAGCAAACTTGTCCCATTCCAGAGACTGAATAGCACTGAGTAAGTGTTCATTGCTCAGAATGAAGTTTACAAACGCTTTGAGGTGGTTACTTTCAGACAAGAACATATCCAATACAAAGTTCTCAACATCATCATATCCACAGGCATGGAAGTTAAATCCCATCAACTGATATCGCCCATAGGACGCCGATTTTAATGCCGCCGTTCTATTTAGAACTATCGCGCTTTGCAAGCGGTCAAATTCCTTTTCTCCGCCAAGGTATAAGCTTCTATTCCAGCTACGCGAAGAAATCTCAGGGTAGGTTTCATCAAACAAGTGATAGGTGTACTTAGAAAAATGATGAGCTTCAAATAAGATTTTCGGTACGCCAGATTTGAAAAAACCACCACCATTAGATTCCACGTGTGAAACCGCCTTAATCGCGGCTACCTCGCAATTTAATTCACGGGCAGCCGCTTGAAAATCTTCTTCGCTAATACCTACTTCTGGCGAGACGCTTGGAAACAGAAGAGGGTTGCTGTTAGCGTTCGCACACGCTTCGCTTAACACCTTGTGGCTTTTTCCACCAACATCGATTCGCATATCTGGGGCTTTGTAATTGAGCAATCTTTCTTGCATTAAACCAATAGCCAAGCAGGTTTTAGAGGAGCTTTCATCCCCGATAAGCCCATCCAATATCAGTTCGTCTTGTAGACCAATAGTACTTGCAATTGAGTTGAGTGCTTGTTGGATATTAATGACATCATTGGATGCATTCTCACCACCTACACCTACGGAATAAGATATTTCTAGCTTATCCATGATAACTCCTTAATAAAAAGTAAAATAAGGAAATAATCTTAGTCAATAAAGAAAATTTCGTTATTCACAAATAAAATTAATAGGGACGAAAATAAATTCGTTATCCTAGAAGTGGGGCAGAGCTTGAGTACTTATATGCTGAAATGCTGTCTGCATAGTCGTTGATTGCAGATAGCGCTTCATCTTCGTGGATAGTGCTTCGAGCAATATAATCGACCAACTCAGTTTTAATATGGTTACCATTAATGGCATCACGCTCACGTTGAGAAACGACGGCACTGATAGCTTGTTCAAACGCAATGTAATCCGTTTTACAGTAGATTCGATTTTGAAGGGCGCAGTTCTTAGAGAACATATATCTTGGAATGCCATATGAAACAATATACGGCTGAGTTCTAGCATCTTGCCCAACCAATTCATCTTCAGAAAAGATCACAAAGTCTGTTGACGTATAATCTTCTACGGCGTTGTCACAAATAGGTTTCGCCAAATCTGTACCTAAGTTGTAGTCACAGAAGAAAACATCCACTCCAGAGATAAGACGGTTCACTAGTCTGTCAAATGCAGTTTGTATCTCGTCAGGAATGGATTCAATACCTTGTGGCTCGATGAACTCTTTGGATTTCACTGTGAAGGACTCGCTCCACCTAGCCAGAAGTGGCTTTGTTGTATCAACTTTCTTATGCTTGTAAGCAACCTTGTAGCCATTGTCAAAAAGGTCTTCAACGCCACCTTGGTGGGTCAAGATTGCGAACACTCGTCCATCAACGGCCTTGCAGTGTCTAAATGTTAGTTGTTTCATTTTACTCTCCTATGGTATTCATTTATCGAAAGAAAATTTCATTACTCACTGGCTAGAAAACAAGTTTTTATATGCTCTAAACCAAATGGCCTGTATTTTCTTTTTCTGTTGTTCACTTTATTTGTATTCCAGTTGCTCTTAGAAAAACTTTGAGCTGATACTTCTATGTTGGAGTAAGATCCGACGAGAGAAGTTTGATCTTTTGTCGTATCAGGACTAAGTCGAATTTTATTAACCCCAAACTGAATATGGCTTGAAATGCTATCGTAATTAAAAACCTCTTCATGCGTTTTTCCATAACTCAAGTACAAATATTTGTTGTCTGAAATATATTCCGGATAAATGGATTTTTTTCTCTCTTCTTCGGCTTTATGACATTTTTCACACCAAGAAGTCTTCTTAATAAGAATTGATCCATTATTTGAAAGCCTAAGCCTATACTTAATAACAGACATTATTTCTCTTGATACTTATCAAATAATCTTGTTGAAGATGACATCGAAGGCATCATCAATGATTTTCTGAACCTCAGATTTGAAAGCAATAGCAACAGTTAATATTTCTGACTCTAGGATATCTTTCTCAATGAGGATTTCCTCAGCAAGGTCTACATCATCTATCTCACCTCTTTCACTTGCCAATTTGAGATATTTAATGCTACTTGAGAAATCCGAAAAAATATCTGAATCAATCAAATTAAGTACATCAGTTCCTATCACATCAGACACTTTGCTATTTATTACTTCACATGCTTCACTTAATATATCGTCCATAGTAATTCCTACTTGGGTTTATAGTTTTCGCCATCAAGCATCGTTCCGATTAGGCGGCTGTATTGGGTTATTCTTCGTGATATTATGAAGTCAGACATGGTTCCTTTCTTTTTGTAGTTCTCTATGTCCTGATTCCACAATTTATACAAGATATTAGCTTGCTTAATTGACTCGGTGTTCGATTTTCGATGGCTTTCCATAATTTGAAGCTCTCGAATTTCAACCTTGATTTTTATGTAATCATCTAAATAATTAACACGGTCATTCTTATCTGCCCCATTCTCGCTCATTGTTATGTAGAGGTATTGTATATCAGAGTTGATTTTGTACAGCTGATCTACAATTCTAGGGCTATAATTAGGTACATATCTAATCGAGCAGCCAAGTAAAATAAAAACGAAGGCAAATGGCGCTAAGCTTTTAAATCTCATTTTTACTTTTCCTTAAAAGTGGGATATTTCTTAACTTTTTTATTACTTCTTCTCACCGAGTTTACTTTCTGGCTGACTCTCCAAATCTTTTCCCTTACCAAGGGTGCTGATCGTTTTATCTAATACTGAGAACAACACTTCGATACTGTATCCAGCCCCAAATGCGATCGCCATTGGGGACAGGGAGTCACCGCCAAAGTTTGTCTGAAATATCCAGCCGGTAATGATTCCAGATAGACAACCCAATGTAAGTCGAAGTCTATAACTCACTTCCTTATTGGATGTGTAGGTGAGATTTCGAACTTGCAATAGTATGTTTCTTAAGACAAATATAAATGCACCAAGCAAGCCATACATTAGTGGCAATATATAGAGCTGAAGCATTTCCAATATTGCTTGAGCTGACACAATATTCTCCGCATATTGAACAGAAAAACTATCATGCTTAAGAGCGCAATTATCTTCACCAAAGACCCATGAGGGGCTCCACTTGGTAAGCAAATGATAATGGGCTTCCATTTCTGGTGTTAATACAAGCTGCTTATCGTTCATTGCGGTCATCGCACTTTTGTTTTCAACAAGCGTTGATACCAGCATATATCCAAATAAGTAATACATCTGCAATATCAGCAATAAAACCAGGGTTACAACAGTGTATCGTCTGTACCAATTAATGACTTTTGTTGCCGTGGGTGGTGTTATCGTGCCTTTTTCAATATGCGGCACTACCGATTTAATACTTTCTACTGTAATTGGGTATATCTGTTTGGATAGTTGGTTGTAATACGTCAACAATTCAGATTCATCTTCAACAGACCAACTGTTCGTACCCATTTTATACTTAACGTTCGTTATCCCTTCGGCAATTTTAGGATCGATCGACTGATCCCCATGTCTCGAAATATAATGGAGTAGACGTTCAGCATCTTTTATGAGTGTTCTAACCTCGTAGTTATTAATTGAATCAATTGGATCGTCTTTCTTAGGCATAAATTTCTCAACTCTTTTAGTAGTAATAGCTCGATACTACGCTTCCACTATAATCTTGTAATATGCATCCACCATAGCTATTATTCCAAAGAGCTCTATTGCTATTAAAACTAAGCTCGAAATCCCTTAGATCACTTTTCTCTGTATAAATTCTTATACTTGACTTTGGTTCAATAATATAACCATCAGGAAACCTAAACCTCTCTCTATTTCTTGATGCTGTAAACTTCCAGTTGCTTATGTTAATACTGACTTTCGATATGTTCCTTATTTCAACATACTCATTTACACTAGATGATTCACCCTCATTAATCCGATTTATTGAGATGGCTACTATATTTCTTCGTGAGCTTTTTCCTAGAATAATGCCATATTTCTTATTTTGGTCATTGCTACAGTTGGATATTGTAGTTTCATCTGATGATATGGGAAACCTCCGTTTTTTAGCAGATGTCAGATTTTGCATTTTAACCAACTAACAAGACTTACTTGCCTATATAATGAGCCAGTTATTCTTAATTTTATTGGTCTATTCTATTAATCATTGCTTAGAAATGACTAATTGAAAATATTATTGCGGTAGCTAAAGAAATATTAACTTTATTGGTATTTAAGGTTGAATGTTATTTCCTTATATATGAGTATGTGAAAGTCAATTCTATATCAACTAGGTTATTAAGAGCACATATGAAAAAACAAAATATCTTATCCGACATTTCAAATAGCTACGATTTTTCTAAAGCAAATTTGTTTGGAAAGGATCATTTAGCGAAAGAATACTTTAGAAAGTGGTTATCAATGGAGCTGAGCGACCCACTAATTGAATCAACAGAAGCAGATGGTTGTGAATTTAGCTCTGCATACAGCGAATATGATGGCTTTTTAAAGTATGATAAGCACAGTAATGAAGTAGAAACTTGCAGTAAGAAGTATGCATCAAAATCCGATTTAAAACTGTCAAAAGATGGTTGTCATATTTGGTTCGAAGTGAATATGCTCTATTGGCACCCTTCGTATATTCAAAATGGCCTCAAAAGCCTCGAAGAGGATATGAAAAGAGTAGAGCGATTACGGAAACGCGTCGGTAATTCAAGCGTGTACTTGTTGTTTGGTATTTGGGGACAATTATCTGCCGCAGAAATAGAGCGTTTAAACTTCTTAGACAACAATAGCGTATGCTCTTACGTCCTTGACAGTAACCTTTCTGGCAATTCTCAGATTTCCAGGTTGACTCAAATGACTAAAGGTGGAGATGAAAGGTTTTTACTTGGTTGTTTCTAATATTTTTCTGTGACTAGGACTTCATTGTCATAAGCGATATCTAAGCCCGGCTCGAACGATGCTATAAACGAAATAAAAGGCCCCTTTCCAAAAGGGCTCTTTTATTTTTTTACTTACAAAACTCAGAACTCAAAAGTCCAGCCGAACTTCCCTTTATAATGTTATTCATATGACGTTGCTTTGCCGCATCAATACATAAAGTTAACCGCAATTTAATGACGGTCATGGTCGATTCGTAGTGACAAAGCAATCCAAACATCAAAACGTGAAGGCTAATCAGGTGTCTCTGCTTGTGGGATGCATCAGAGCTGTTCCGCCGTTTGCCAATCATCAAACAATAAATTTAAATGGGTATGAAAGAGATTATATCTTGGACCAGAAGCAAGTGGATTCTTTTTGAGTTTTATTTTAGTAAGTTTGAATTGAAATACGCTACGCTGGAAATACGACTAGTCTTTATTTTCTAGGTAGCGCGAAGAGGGAAATGAAGATGAGTAGCAATTTAGTCAAATTTGGCCGCTATTGCAGCAGCCGCCATGCCAAGTTCCGAGAAATTTGTGGTGCCGACCGCCATAATCTCTTGTGCTTGTGCGATGACCTCTGTGTATCTAGGGTCTCCCGTAGCTAACAACTCAGACATCGCTACCCCGATTGAAGTCGTACTAATCGTATTTAAATTTCTTAAATTATCAGCAGCATCCTGTATTGCAATCGCTACGGTTTGGGCGACTGACTGCTTCGCTTTTTCAGTCGCGCTTTCACTAGCCATATCTTATACTTCGTTAGCTCCCTTTACTTAAAATCAACGTACATGCGCTTGAAGTGGATGCATTGCTTATGGTTTGCATACCTTGTTGGATATTCACAGCATTTTGCATGTGAAGTCCCATGCTGTCGGATAAGGCGGAGTCGGTTAATTGTTCGATAATCTCGGTGACCTGTGATAGGTCCTCACTGCTATTCTCATCACTCATGCTGGTATCCTATTTTGGCGCTACTTAGTCATTTTCGTTGTTAAAGCGGCAGTACGTGCACTGAGGCCATTAATTCCTTGAACCGTTGACGTCTGCATAATGATTTGGCTTTGTTGCTGAGCAAAGGCAGTGTTGTCGGCCATCGTCGACATCGCTTGCCCAACAGCGGTAAATAAATTACCCATTGCACTTGCAGGTACACTGCCAAGTACTTGAGTATTCGTTTGCGTTATGGAGTCTGTGATTTGTTCATTTACCGTACTTGGCATAATTTACCTCTTCAAGATGATTCATTAGGAATAAGTTGCTTGATTTGCTGATTAATCGATTCAATGTCCTCTGCGAGCTTCGCCTCGATATTGGACATCAACCCGCTGATTTCCACTTCAATGTCACTCATAGATTGTTGAATGTCTTCTGGCGCATATTGGCTGTATGAAGTCTCGATTAACTCTTGCATTGATTGCTGCTGTTCTTTTGCGTAATCTTGGATTTTCGTGAGCTCTGCGCCAATTTCGTCTATATCAATCGGATTGTTTTGGCTCATTGTCACTGTCATCCTCGCTGCTAGTTTCTTTTTTCTTTAGAAATCTCAATAGGTTAAATGCATTTTTCACTTCTTTCTCTGTTTGAACTAATTCAGCCTCACTAATCGCATCGGTCGATTCACTTTCAATAACTGTCGCCTCTTCTTTTGCAGGTACGGGGCGAGGGGAGTATGCCTTTAAGAGTCTTGCGCAAGCGTTGGTTACCGACGCCGCTGTCGTCATTTGAGAGCTTTGTTGATTACTTACGGCGTTGTGCATGGACAACCCCAAAGTATCTGACAAGGTTGCTTCCAAGAATGATGTAGATTGAGGAGTATAAGATTGCAGCGTCGTGTACTCTGACGTCGCAGTCTCACTAACATCAGTTCCAACTTCATCTTTGTATACTGTATCTTCAGGCATTGTTAGTCCTTAATTTTTCAACTTGTTAAGCAATATGGATACTAAAATAATTACAATTAACTAGACGATGAGTCTTTCAATACCATCGCAACTTTTTCACCTACGGCACCAAAGTTTTCTGTGCCATTTGAGACAATTTGCTGAACTTTATCTAGCATGTCGATAAACTTAAAATCTCCGGTCTCAAGCGCTTGGCTCAAGGCGGTACCTATCGCAGTAGTGGTAATGGTATTTATGTTTCGCAGGTTATCTGTAGCATCAGACAACGCTATAGCGGTGGATTGCGCAACGGACTGGTTGGCACTATTGAAAGCTGATTCTTCCGGGTTCGAGGGAGCGTTTACATTCTTCATGAAATTTCTCCAAAGAGACACCTTTACCCCGATGACTTAGGGGTAAAGGTGTAAAATACTAATTAGCCTTTTTCGATGATGTTTTCCGCACTGCGACCAGTGACAGAGCTACCGATAGACATTAGTGAATTGACACCTTGAACAGTGGCAGCTTGAATAGTGATTTGTGCTTGTTGCTGCGCTGCAGTAGAGTTGTGAGCTGCAGTACTTAGAGCTTGAGTAGTTGACATAAGTAGGTTGCCCATCGCCATTGCTGGAGTTTCACCAACTACTTTAGTGTTTACCTGTGTTACTGAGTCTGTTACTTGTTCATTTACTGGCATTGTTTATCTCCTAGTATGTTAATGTTTTTAGTTGCCTTCGATGATATTTTCTGCACTGCGACCAGTGACAGAGCTACCGATAGACATTAAAGAGTTAACACCTTGAACAGTCGCTGCTTGCATAGTGATTTGAGCTTGTTGTTGAGCAACTGTCGCGTTGTGAGCGGCATTACTTAAAGCGTGGCTGGTAGACATAAGTAGGTTGCCCATCGCCATTGCTGGAGTTTCACCAACTACTTTAGTGTTTACCTGTGTTACTGAGTCTGTTACTTGTTCATTTACTGGCATTGTTTATCTCCTAAGTTAGATTATTGTTCTTCTTTCTTACTGTCGCCCAAAGTAAGCTCAATTTCTCTCCCAAGCAGTGCATTGCCTAGGTTGAACATTGAGTTGATACCTTGAATCGTTGAAGTTTGATGAACTAAATTTGCTTGTTGATTTGCTTGAGTACTGTTGTGTGCTGATGTACTCATCGCGTGACTAGTAGAAACAAGTAGGTTTCCGCTAGCCGATGCAGGAACTTCACCTAGCACGCTTGTGTTAACCTGAGTTACAGAATCTGTAACGGCATCATTTACTGGCATTATTTTTGTCTCCTTTGATTTTATTGAACAAAATTAATTTAAATACTACGAGCCGTAAGAGAGTAAATAAGGTTAGTTGCTAGGGATGTACTAGATACGACAATCGTTTGTATTTGTTGCTGACTGAATGTGGAATTTTGAGATGACTTTCCCAAAGAATCTGCAACCATATTTAAATGCATATTTCTAGAAATAGGCGGTATATATTTATTGTAGTAATCTGCATTATCTTCAGTCACGAAATTATCCAATTCTCTTCAAGTGACGCTATATTGACTCAAATAAGAGATGCTAACTTGGTCTGAATGATTATATTAACGTTCTATTCTATGAAGGTGCATTTTTTAAGATTCACCAAAGCGAAGGAACAGATATATTAAACGCCCGTTACAAAACTTATTATAGTGATACATGGAACCGTTCGGCTCATGTGAAGACATTTGTGAAAGGAAACTCTTTCTTCTTAAGCTTGTACACGAGAGCGAATGATTAAACAAAGGAGGAAAGATTGATTTCAGAGGAAGCAGGTATTGGTAGTGACGTTACTTTTCTCAGTACTCTTAATCGGTAACTCAGTCCGTATGTGAGATTCAATTCGCGTTGCAGCGACTCAGGCCTACAATGACATATATACTATTGTCTTTACACAAGCAGTTGCTCTAGCTTCTGAATAACGAATAGAACGAGCGTATGTGGTGAAGTCAAAAACAAAAAAATGAAGTAGTCACCTCTCTTGAATTGTCTCCTCTATGGATTTTACATAGCCCTGTCATGCAACTCAGTCGTATGTATTACATTAGTAGGGCCTACCACTTGTAGACGATAGACCGCCTACCTCCATAGAAACTGTAACAAAAAGCGGACTTTTGTTAGTAAGTTTGTCCGCATATTTAATAATATTGCCCAATCAACATGCTTAAGAAATAACTAACATGATTCTAGTTTAACCATTTGATAAACATGTCATTTATCCGAAAGGAGTATATTTTGAAAAGCATCCTTTTTTCTACCAATATGTTTGATTTGGATTCTAAAGAGAGTAGTAAAAATAAGTATCATCTAGTCGGCACCTCCAAGGAAATAGAGTCAATAAAAAATCAGGTAATTTTTTCTAAAGGTAATAACTTTCCTATCTATATATCTGGTGAAGAAGGGACGGAAAAAGTTGATATAGCAAGAATGATTCACGGCATCTCTAAAGAAGGCAACTTTGTAAATATCAAAAGCAATGTTTTTTCTATCGATAACTTCAATGATTACTTTTCTTCAGCGATTGAAAACGCCAAAAATGGCACTATTTATTTATCAGACTTTGATAAATTTACCAGTGACCAAAAGGACGCACTAATCTGCTACTTCTCAATCAAAAACATCTTCCATATCATGGATAAATACAACATCCGTTTAATCGTGAGTAGCACTGCTAAGTCCGAAGTTGATAAAGAGGACAGAAGTGTGTTTTGTGGGATTTTTGATGAAAACAGCCCGTGTATCGAAATTAACATCCCTCCTCTTCGAAAAAGAAAATCGGACGTCCGCTCCTACATAGAGCATATACTTGGCGATGAGAATAAGCTAACAGAAGAGGTAGTTATGCTTTTGTCTTCCTATGATTGGCCTGGTAACGTAACGCAGCTTAGGAGGACGTTGTTTACGTTAGTGTCTTGCAACAGTGCAGGCATAACGTTGAGCGATGTTGTTGGTTTAAGCTTAAATCAAGGCGTCGAGGATAATACGAATAACTCTGTTATAGAAGATGTATTCAATAAGAGTTGGGATAATTTAAACTACATTCACCCTTCCTTAGTTAAGGCTCTAACCTACCTTAGAGAGAACTATCGAGAAAGTGTGTCCTTATCTGAGTTGTCGGAAGCCTCCCATACCAGCGCTTCTCACCTTTCGTACTTGTTTAGAAGTCAGCTATCCATATCGTTTAAGCACGTCTTGATACAGCTAAGGCTGCTGTACGCGAAAAAATTTATTGAAATAAACCCAATGTCGAAGATTACGGAAACATGTATGCGATCGGGGTTTGGAGACTTAAGCCACTTTGAGAAAATGTTTAAGAAATACGTAGGATGTACGCCTGGACAGTATCGAATGAAGCAAAGGTCTATGACCTATCGCCGTCTCCATTAATCCTAAATTCACTAGGCGCGGTAACGCTATAAGATAGCGTATGCCCACTAAATTAGTGAATATGACGTCTTACCTACCCTAGGTTTTTCCGTCTAACATTACGTTTGTTAAATCGCTGCATATCGAATTAGATTTTGAGGGCTCTAAGTTTTCTGTGCTCCATGTAAAGTCAAAAAGTTCGTTATGAACTAACGCAAAGTTGGTTCTACGTTAAATTTTTATCTTTGTTACAAGTCATGATTGTTTTGACGAATAGGTTAAGCGGTCAACTAAATATAAATACTGCGTTAGTGGTTGTTTATTGACTTGCGCTATCGATATTACTGCTGAGGAAGCTTCTTTAACCTAACGTCGTTTTTACGATGAAACAACTTTCATTGAGAGAAACTAAAGACAACACTTATGTAATGCGTTTTAAAAGTAACAAACGAGTATATAACAATTAGACAATGCCTCAACTTCCACTGACTACTGCACTCCCTGTATATACAGGGGAGTGTAGTCCCAACTTAATTATTAATTCCATATTATAAACGGTCGCACCCTATCTTGCTGAAAGAATAACCTGACTTAAAACGCTAACGTACCAGAAGCATTCTTTAAGACATACTTACCTTTTGGGTACTCAACACTAACGCTGGTATAACTTAGAATTGCTTATGTAGTGTTAAAACCGACATGGTCAAAGTAGTTAACCCACCGCTTAATCTATAAAAATAAATCGGATTGAGTACCATATCAAAAAGCTGACGTTGTGTTTAAATGCAAGGTGGTTAACGTAACGCTCAGTAAAAATGTTTAAAGAGTTTTTCTTTCAAAGTAAGCGTAGCCATAGTCTGAATATCGTTATCCATCTAAAGGTAATGAGGAAGGCTCCTTAAGTCCCGAGGAGCGACAGGAGTTGCACGTAGATGCCCTTCCTCTTGGATAAATGTATTTGGGTGACACTTCGTCGCTAAGAAGGGTTCATGTCAATAGAGTTGAAGAAATCGGTAGAAAACTATATTTGACAATAAAACCTAATATTGAGTAATTACTTATTTATATCACCCGCGTGAATGAAATTATCTTTAAAATATCATTGATATTATTAACGGTTTAAGTGCCGAACAAATTACTGACATTAGTAGATTATACAGTGAGTTAACAGTTAGATCGGTAGATTGCTATATGTAGTATTTTCATAGGCAGTAGATAATTATATCTAAAATATCAAAGTCAGCAGATTACGATATATTTGGTCGGCAGATTACGATAATGAGTCGGCAGATTACGATATAATGCAGGTAGATTACGATATAATGCAGGTAGATTACGATAAAGTGAGAGTAGATTACGGTATAAATCATGTATAGCTAAGAAATATAAGACTTTAAGATCCTAAAGGATCTTAAAGTCTAGAGTTTGATTTTGTTTTTTTAATTTGTTGTTAAGTGGCTATATTTCTCTCGTTGGTAGTTGTTCGTGAATAACTGACGCGCTGTCGCTTGTCGGACACACACGCACTGCTATATGCATATAGCAGTGCGTGTGTGTCTTAGTTTAGGGGCTGGGTTTGTTGAAAAGGTTGATACTTCCAGAAGTGCTGATTGCGTATATTTGGATGGGAGATTGAATTAACTCGTTGGGCTTCTAATTGTGGACTGGAATGTTGACATCCTCCCCTAGCTAAGTCGCAGGGGATTCCCATTGCTAGGGCTCCCGCTAAATTGCTTTAGGTACAAGTTCCTGATTCATCAAGCGGCTAACGCCTACTCTCTACAGGCTAACAAGCGCTGTCCTCGCTCAAAAACATTTAAAGCACCAACAATATCTGCATTGTTTGTGTAACCACACCCCACGCACTCAAAGTGCACTTGAGTTTGACGGTTATCTTTCGGTACATGACAACAGCAAGGACAGGTTTGACTTGTGTATTGCGCTGGTACAGCGACAACCAAACCGCCATTCCATACCTGCTTATACTCAAGCTGCCTTCTGAACTCATACCAACCTTGGTTGAGTATTGACTTATTCAGTCTTGACTTAGCTTTTACATTTTTGCCGTGTTTCTCTGCATTGCTTTTTGCTGACTGAGACATATTTGGTACACGTAAGTCCTCAATCGCTATTATCGCGTTGTTCTGGAAGACTTCATGTGATGCTTTATGTAGGTTGTCATTGCGTCAGTTTGCAATAAGAGTGTTAAGGCGCTATCTCACCTTTGGCTATTCCCCTCCCTGCTGTTTCGCAGAGAGTATCCTAGCCATTACAGATGGCGATTTTAAAACTGGCAATTCCTCACGCGTTAGTTTGTGTTATCTCTAAATTGGAGACCCTGATTCGGCACTGAAAAGCGCTAGTTAATCAATCCGCTACTTTTGGGATTACTGCTCTTAGAGGAACATTGATATGATACACGTTGCTTCTTAGTAACAAGTAACTGTTAAATACGAAAGACACCCTCTCCTTTTTACCCGGCAGTATAAAAAGGAGAGGGTGCTAATTGTTTCAGCATTGTGCTGTTTTAGTAGTGAATCTCGTGTTAAGGAGGTCGGTATTTTCAGCTTCGTTAATCTGCATTGGTCGACATTTGTTTTTAAAGTTCTTTATGCAATATTTCTAAGTGAAAGTTGAGAATTATATGAAGCCTTCAACAAGGAGCGGTATTTACTTGGAGTATAACCGACAAACTTTTTAAACATTCTTTGAAAGTGACTTAGGTCTCCAAAACCGGATTTCAGGCATACTTCTGTGATTTTAGAGGATGGAAAGAACTCAATGAATTCGCGTGCATATAGTAGCCTGAGTTGAATTAGAATGTTTTTGAATGTTGTGTCCAATTGGCTCCTAAAGAGAAGTGAGAGATTTGATTTGCTTGTGTGTGCTGCAACCGATAACTCCGACAGCGATATGTTCTCTCTATAGTTTTCACTAAGGTGCATTAGGGCCTTTATCAGGGAGGGGTGAAGAAACTTGAGTCTCGCCCAATTCTTCTGAAATATTTCTCGGACGACGTTCACAGTGCTAAATGGTTTGAGCCTTCTCATGCTGTTGAGAGCCACTTCAGGTGTCATACTGGTTACGGCTGAAAGTATGAATTCTTGTAACTCAATGACGCTTAATGGCCAATTGGACCTGCATAGGCGAAGTAGAGCCCCTTCTGAAAGTGTACATTCGGGGAAGCTGTTGACCTTAATTGTATAGTTAATGTGGTCGAAACGTTCTTTCTTGAGGGCGGTAGGAGGGAGATGTACTTCTACGACATCACGATGAATATCGACAGTGCAATTGAATATATTGGAACTTTCTATTGAGTGGTCAACTATTTCACTGCGTCGTACGATGAATGGAATTTTGGTACTCTTTAGTTTAATGATTAATTCGTTAATAGAATAGTGGGTCTCTCTTTGGTTTTTTTTATCTTTGTGAAAGCAATTCACTGATGAATCGAATTCTGTGTTTATTAATGCCCGTTTTGGGTTTTTTTGCGAAAAACTGTCGATTAAATTTATACTTGAAACGTCATTCATTACTCATAGCCCTTAACTTATAGTGTTTATTGTCTGAACGTCAGTGTTTCCTATGGTTTGTCCGTAATTATTTTTCAATGTTCTTAAACTAACTTATCTGATAAATAATCGTATTGATTTGTTTTGCTATTTCCCATGGTTTGACTTGGCACAACCTAAACTAACCTCTCCAGTAAATTGTTTAAAAAAAGTAGACCTGGTCGGAAGACTATTGTTGGCCGTGAACATTCACTAAAAGTCGAAATTAAGCATATCGATGTTGCTTTATCTATTCTTGCGTAACACTGCTTTTCAAACAGTAGCGAACCGCCGTCTTGCTGCAGTGAGATTCGGAGCTGTTTACACTGAAGAACGCGTACTTATTGATATCCGATTACAGTCATTAATATTTCATCATTGTGGTGACATCCGTTTGTAAAATAGTGCTGTTATGTTTAGTGCTTTCCTAACTTGTATTTATGGATACGTCGGTAAGGTGAGTGTCCAAAGCGTATCTTTGCTTACGATGAAATAGTGGTGAAAATAAGGTTTACTTCTAAAGCTAACACTGTGCTTCGTTTGCAGTGTTGTCGGGAGCTTAGTGGCATAGTTAACCTTAAAACCAACAACTTCAAAGGGGTTATTGTACAGCTGTTTGCATAACTATCAATAAACAAATCTTTATTTTTGTGGACACATCAAACACCAAAATAAATAATATAATCCATATGAATTTTTTATTACAGATCGCATTATCATTATGTATGTGTTGGGTTATATTTGCGATATTAATTACTTGGTTTCGAATGAGGTTAGATGAGGGAGGGGAGTTTGCGTGCTAGTTGGATATATGCTGAGCCTAGCCTACTTCTGCCTATTCCTTCAGTTAGGGAGTTTACGATTAATACCCCCCTTTTTTACTCTGTCTTTAATTCATCAAGTGATTTATTTATTCCAGTTTTATCCTTAATTATTCCGTTGAGAAATTTAATTTCCCTAGGTTTGTATATAAGTTATTTACGGCAAGGTTGCGCGATTGATTGAGTTATATCCACTACAGTAACTAACAAAAAAGACTATTGACTATCAATTTTTGACTCAGGCTTTCAATAGAAGGTATTAATGTTTTTGATTTTTTTATCAATATCTTTTAAGGCCATATACGCCTTGGCTTCTATGCCATGAATGCATATAAAATAAACTCTAAATTTCTCTCTTTTATACTAAAATAATTAGTCATTTGATTAATTATTTGGTGCTTCATGTTCAAGGGAAATTGAATTCTACTATTTAAAATTAGTGAAAATCTGTTATCTTCACTCCCTCATAAATTGCTGATATCTATGATAGTAGTGTGGCTTCTAATTAGGCAGGAAGTGGCAAATCCACGTTTGTTATCTAGCTTTTAGCTTCTGTACTTATCTATGAACACGAAAATTGGATTCGGGTTTCGGCTAGTTGTTGATTTTCGCATTAGATACTTGATTGGAACAATATATGCCTGCAGCTGAGTATATTAATGACGGTTTGACTGAGAAAAGTATGAGTAGTCAATCATCGTCAATGTTGACCGTAGTAAATGAAACCGATCGGAAAAACAACTTTATTTCCTCTTTGCTACTCTCTAGATTGACGATTTTTCACCCGGCGCAACGACCGACGCCTTATATGATTAAACGATTATCCGAGGTTGCGAAGAACGGTGGTACAGATTTTTCGACGCCTTTGGAGTCCCAGAAGGTTGGAGTCTATGGAAAGAACTACCAAATAGACTTATTTGTGGATTACCTACTGCAAGGTCATAGGGATTTATTGGATACTCTGTTGGCTTTTTCTACCACAATAACACTCGATGAGGCGGCGTATAAAAGCGGAAAAAATTTCAACTGGTCTGAAATATTTCAAGAGACGGTACCTGAAGCTAGTTTGAGTTCTGCGGCACAAGATAGGTTCAATGTGCTCGACGGAGGTTCTGTTGTGCTTTCTATCGGTATGTATGACTTAGCAAGAAAAATGGGGGTGATGCCTCATCGCTCATCTTACAACATGATAGAAAAGCGAATTGCTCAATTAGCGGGGGCTTACATTACCATTGGGGAACTTGATGAAGAGAACAACCTAAAGTACCGCTCTCAATTAAGGTTTATACAAGACTTTCGATTTTTATACGACAACTCCAAAAATAAAAATGGGAAAGCTAAGAAAGACACCAATCACTTGTTTATTGTGCCTGATAAACGATTGCTTAAGGCAATTCGAGACCAAGGGTATTTCTACCGCTTAGAGCAGAATCTTATGTGCAACTATAGCAAGCCGTCAGTACGCTCGTTTTTGAAGTACATGAGGACGCATAAATATGAGTTTATACACGGTAAAAAGTTCGATTGGCTGCTTAAAAACTATATCTCATCTATTCCTTCGCCTACGTCTAGAACGTTTAAAAATGACTTAAAGAAGAGCATCTTAGATATGGCACTGCAGATTGAAAATGACTTCTCAATCCAGTTTCGTAAAGAAAACGATGAGATTAAAATATTCTATGTAGGTGGAGAGTCATGACAGTTCAAAAGCTTTCATTCGCTGAGTTAAAAAACATAGATTTAACACCGAGTCTAAACCGGCCGAAATATTCATTGAATGGCTTGCTCGAAGGACATGTGGGCATGCTGATTGCTGCTCCTGATATTGGGAAGTCTCATTTGATGCTTAGCATTGCACTAGAACATGCATGTCACGATACCTATATCGGTTTAACCGCTTGCGAGTCTCCTCAGAAAACCTTGTATGTAAGCACCGAAGACAGCATGGAAATTGTCGCGCTCCGCCTACAAGAAAAGTTAGAAGACTTATCTGAGGCGACGTTATTAGATTTAGATACGCACTTTGACGTTATGGTGTGCAAAGAGCCCTTAGTTATTCCTACAGGGTCACCTGAGCAAGTTTCTATTCATCATGAAAAATTTCTGCTCTACTTAGAGCAAGTGTTTAGCCAATACAACCTCGTGATTATTGATACTGTCACTGAGGCCATCGGTGAGTGCGACGAAGTGAAGGATGACAGGAAGATAAAAAATACATTTAGCCGCCTAGCGATTGAATCTGGAGCGAGTATTGTACTGGTTCATCACGTCAACAAAAATGAAATACATGGTTTGCAAAAAATCACGATGGCGTCTGGAGCAGGGCTTACTTCATTAATGCGTCTTACTAAGTTTTTAATCGCTATTACATCGGACAAAGATGACCTAACCTTAAGATTCTTGAAAGCCAACTATTTACCCAAGGAGGATAGAGAGCCGAAGATGTTGCACTGGCGTGGGAATCTACTGATATCTGGCAAACCAGCACGGCCAATAAGTGAGGAACCGATAAAACCTCGCTACTTTCAAAAGAGTCCCCCTGCGACTATTAGGAAATCGCCTCAGAATCGCAAACCGAGAAAGCTCCGCGCTAGCCTAAGGGACGAACCCCAAACGATTCAATTGTCAGGTATTGAAGATACGGATAATGATATGAGAAATGTATTGTAAGCGGCCGGTACCGTTGCCATAGAATAATAAAATCTTCTTTACAGCTATGCTTTTGCCTAAATCATAGTGCACTATAACTAATTTCCATTGAATTAAAAATAATAACCAGATTCGTTGTATAAACGACCAAATTTCCACTCATATAAATCTATGTAGCACATAACATTTTGTCGATTTTGGAAATTTTAAAACTCGTGTAATCTGGATGTATATCTCTATATATGGAGGGGAAATGGTAACCAAGTGGATAATGATTGGCATGTTTTTGATAAGTAGCTTGGTTTATGCCAATCAACAATATACTGCAACAGGTTGTGTCGATAGTACTGGTAATACCGTTTTGGACAGAACCACTGCAAAGGCGGTGGCAAAAGGCCAATTAGCTCACGAATTAGGCGGGCTTGTATCGGCTAAAAGCCAACTCAAAACCGTGACAACCGAAACCAAGGATGATGTACAGTCGAAAGATGTACTGACAGAGAGCGTCACACTAAAAAGTGAGCACATGATGAAGGGTGTCCAAACGCTTGAAGAAGGGTATCAGGACATCACCGGCACACAGAAATACTGTGTTCGACTAGGACTTTCTACATAAGGAATTTACGATCATGAATAAACTTACGATGTCATTGCTGGCTAGCGCTTTGGTACTTGCGGGTTGCTCTAGCACTCCGACGGCTCAAGATACCACCAAAGACCAACTAAAGGCTAAGCAGCTTAAAGCAGATGCCGCTCAATCGAAAGCTGAAAAGCATATAGTCAATGTGCCTGAATGGGTACTGAAACAACCAAAGCCTGATAAAACTGGCGTGTATGGTGTCGGTCAAGGTGAGAGTAAGAAGCTAGACATCGCTATAAAAAAAGCAACCCTTAACGCGCAATTTGAACTAGCGAAGAACTTTGGTCAAAAACTATCGGGTAGCGAACAAAACTATACACAAGAAAACAATGCAGGTGTTAGCGAGCAGTACACTCAGCTCATCGATAATATAGTCGATTCAGTGCCAGTTAATGGTTACAGCATTGTAAGTCAAGAGGTAGTCGCGATTGACGGTAAGTACAATGCCTTCTTACTCCTAAAACTTCCGTACCAAGAGTTCAATTCCGTCCTTGAGGAGCAAAAAGCCGAGTCTAAGAGTGTAGAAATACAACAAGCATTTGCGCAATTAGAGAAGAGGTTGGCAAATATGAATGCAAACGACGTAAACAAATAGTTATTCTTCGTAAGTTGTTAAAAATTTTGGTTTTATACGTATACTGTCCGGCATGGGCTCCTGTATCCAGTATTGTGTGAATGCACCATTCGCAGCTAGGCTCTAGCTTAGCTGCTTTTTTTTAAAATTATCCCGCAAGTGATTACCAAAAAGTATAAATACGTGATGAAAGTCTCATAATCAACTTTTGTCATATTCATGAATAGATAGCCTGTTAATAACAGGTAGTTAGTGTATGTACCTTTTCACCTAAAGGCGCAAACTTTGCGTCTTTTCTTTTTTATTTTTCTTCAATAATTCAGCGTTTTGGAAATTTATCACGTTGTGATTCAATCGAGATAGGCCACAACTTCATTGGATTGTTTGCATGGAAGCACCAAAGATTCAAACTGCTATCTATTTCTCAGTGATGGAAGTTACTCACCAAAACCTTAATCAAATTATCAAAGACATCCCTAATAAACCTAGGGTTGGCGATTGGTTTATACAAGCGACATTCGCGAATGGGAAATCTAATAATAAATACTACGGACCATTTAGCAACAAATGAATTGCTCTAGAGTTCATAAAGTCAACATTTGGAAAGCGCGATGAATCTTCTTGAACACATAAATAGCTACACTATCATTCTATTAGCCTTGTTGGTATTTTCTGTTGTCATTAAATTCATTTTTGGCAAGAGAACGAGAAAAATTAGTGGGAAGTTTGTGCCAATACGGTTTCTTAATACTAAATCAGAACAAAACTTTTTTACCCAACTCAAAAACAATTTGCCAGAGCATATATATATTGCTCCAAAGGTTCGCTTAGCCGATCTTTGCAAACCTGATAATCCCCAAAATATTGTTGCCTTTAATAAGATAGCGAGAAAGCACATAGACTTTGTTTTAATCGAGCAATCATCAAGCAAAATCATCGCGGCCATAGAGCTAGACGATCAGAGCCATCAAAAGCGCAGTAACATAAAACGTGACAAAGAAAAAAATTATGCGCTGTCTAGTGCTGGTATTAAACTCTTTAGAATCCAAACTGCGAAGAGCTATAGCAAGGTCATTAGTGAATTACTCACTGTCATACAGTTTAATCCTTACCAAAAGAATAAATTCCAAGGAACGTTTAGTAGCTTATTAAAAAAAATTCGCGAGTAAACACTATCACTCAGCGCTATGAGAAATGAGTTAACAAGTCTAATATGACGAATTTGATTTTTTTATTTTTTGCATTTGAAACGCTGGGTTGGGTTGAAGAAGCGAATAAAGCCTTGTTACGGATTGCTGTAATGCGAATGAAGCAGACTATTATAAATAACAGCATTGACGTAATTTTTGCTAATTCGAAACAGTCATGTCATATCATGTGAGAGTTCACTGTATAGGCTTGTAACAAGAAAACGCCGAGGTTTATTTCGGCGTAGTATGCCTGTGTATTTCCGTCGTTCCTAACATGGGTCTGCGCTCAACTAAGTAGTTGCTAGTCTAATTTAGTAAACATGCAAAACCCTAGCCTTATAAGACGATATTTCCCAGGGAATTTCTAGATAAAAACGCTATGATTTAATCCACTCATATTTCTTACTCGTACTACCTACATTACGGTAATTAGATATCACAGGGTAAGTGCTATTTGGATGAGCTATATCGTTCGTCTTTATTTGTTCCACTCATTTTAATATTTCACCAGAAGCATCAACCGTACTGCCTACACTATATTTTTCATTTTTGTAATAGCAATAGCCAATATTGTTGGGTTCATCAGCATCAGAATCCAGTGCAAAAGATATTTGTGGGATTAACGCTATAAGTGATATATTTAAAGCAATGATTATTCCTTTCATACTAGAACTTCTACCTTGGGGATTGGAGTAATTACTCTATACCAAAAAGTTTATTTATCAATGTCATCAGGTTGATAATATGAAGAATAGTCACTTATATGCGAATTATTTTTGTAAATAAGTATATTATTAACCATTCGAATAAATCTTATGCTGTCATTTTACAGAGAAAATAATTAATCATTTAAGTGCATTCTCATCTGTGAGAATTAATAAAAGCATAATATAACAGTAATTTCATTTATTGGTCGATTATAACGTATTCTAATTCAATTAAATAAGCATTATAAATTCGCTTGAAATCTTTATTCGATTCAATTTTTAAGTGAATATTTATATCTTTCGATACAGCATAACCATCTCTAATGAACATAGACTTTATTGCAAGAAACTCTTTTTTTAATGAAACTTTGAGGCAGGACCATTTTTGGGTCGTTAGGAAGAAGTGAAAACTTGCACTGGTAAAAGAGCACATTGGCTCAGATTCAAATACAACTCATTTGTTACGGCGTAACATTATAAAAAGAATAGATTATGTACATAACACATCAATAAAACGAAAATATCACCTATTTGTCTTAAAAACTTATCAGTTTTTAAGATTTAGACAAACCACATTTTATAGGCTACAATCATGTAACTAACTGTTTTAACGTAATTTTATAAATTTATTTTTCTAGTTATCTGAGCATCGCTAACTAGACGGTTGATTTGTCTCGTAACGCTCTAATTAACTAGTCTGAGTGTGGAGTAAATAAAATGAGACGCATTCGTAGTAAATTAATGACATAGGAAGATAGCAATAATGAATAACAGAATTTCTGAAGAAGATGCCCAAGTCCTTTCGAGCTTCATTGCAGAAAAGTGTTTGGAGTTGCAGCTAGAACCCGAACAAATTTTAGATGGCTTATCGAGAGTCTTACTAGGTGCTACGAATGATCTGAATGTCGATGGGTTTGAACTGAATATTGAAGGATTTGGACGTTGTATTGTTAAGCTTGAAGAATAAGGCAATTCATACTTTTAACGCCACGCTAAGGAGTGATGATGTCACGCATAAATCAACGTATTGATGCCTCGTTTTATAAGTCCAATAAAGCAACGGGAAAAATTAAAAAACGGAAAGAGCCATCGATGCCACCAAAGGATAAGAAGGAAGCGAACCTTATCTTAGATAGGCTTTATGAACGAAGTCCAACATTATCCCTTTGTTGCCAAATGTCAGCTTTAACAGGTCTGCGCTATAGTGATGCCTCGTGGCTAACTTACGATGATTTCTACGACGAACATGACAATTTCAAGCCATTTTTTAATCTTTGCCAGCAAAAAACATTTCGCATGCGAGTGGGTAGAAAAGAGAATCCCATGAGTGATTCTGAAGCCTATCGCAAGAGCTCTGTAACCATTTATACCAACAAAGAAATCCAAAATATCGTTGAAGAAACACGCCTTTTTTCGACTGGAGGAGGGTTTCTGTTCTCTAATCCAAGAAGCCGGAAAAAACTGGAAGATGGGACTTATATTGAAAGGCCGATGTCTGTTGTGTCCGCTGATTGGCATCACCAACAAGTCAAAAATGAAATGCGGCTTAGCTATACATTGGGAACACATTCTTGGCGTAAGTTCTTTGCGTTGCTATTGGTTCAGGACGGAGCTACGGTAGAAAAAATTCGTGATTTGCTAGGGCAATCTAGCTTGATTAGTACTAATGCGTACCTACATTCGTTTGCAGGAGATCTACAGCAGCATATCAATGAATTGTCGCTTGGCATTTAATTCAAACCCTTCTACGCAGAGTATCTTCAAAGATACACCTGCCCTGCGATGGTCATTGATTCGGTTTTAGTTATGAGCTCTAAAAGATAACTAATCACTTTCGCTAGGTTTTAATTTTTGGAAAATAGATAAATCACTCTCTTCGTTCTCAGCCATTTCGGCAACCTTTTATAGGTTATTCAAGCCCAAAGTATAAGGGGAGTACAACTTTGCCTACTTTAACCAGCGTTACCTCCATTGTGACACTTAACACAGTGGCTTATTTCATAGTTTAAAAAATCTCGTCTGAATCACTTAGCTAAATTCATTTAAACCTGAATTACAGAGTAACTATAATTATTCAACGATCGATGAATAATTAATTGGAACCCATATAACAATATTTAAAACATAAGCTAACTATTCGTATTGGTTAGTGCGATTTTATCTTTGATATATTTTTTAATAAATTATAGAAGACATATTATGACATCAACTTTAGATTCAAGTTTTAGCAAAAGCCAAAACATAACAAATAAAATGGATGCCCCTCTTTTAATAAGTAATGGTTCTCATAATGGAACGCTAAAAAAATCAATAGGATCCCATATTAGGGAGATTAAATATCCCGATGTAGATGTCTGTAGTACAATAACTATCCTTTATAATAGTAAATTGATTGGCTTGCATTTATACCCAAGCAATGTAGACAGTTCTTTTAGCGAAGCTTTGTCTGAGTTAAAAAAATTAGCACCAACTACAAATAAAACAATCATTGATGTCCTAGTGATAGGGAACACAAAGGCAAAGAATAGTATGCACCCCTATATGTCTAAGGAGGTGCCAAATGTCTATGGTTCGATAAAAATGCTCAAGAATATCTTCGAAATAACCAGTGAGGTTAGAGTAATACATGACACTGGATGGTTTTCAGTTTTTAGAAACAATAACAAACTTGACTACAAAAACTATGATTCTGGAAATAACATAAAGGATTGGACAGTAGTTAAATCATCCTCAAAAAAGATAGAATATGTATGAACAACTGACAATGACATAAATCTCACAAAGTAGAGGCATGTGAAACGATGCCAAAGGGTTTTGTTGAAGAAGTGTAACAGTCAGAGCAGTAATTTTTCGGCTGTTGCCTGAATCATCGACTAAAATTACGACAACTTTAATTATTAAATATAAATCAATAACATACTAAGCTAGACGCCTTCTTTTTTTGACTTGCCCTCAATAAAACGATTCAGTTATTTGGGTAAGAATTGGAGACTATGAAAGGGCTAGGTCAAAAGATGCTGGCTCAATATAAACCTATCATACTTGCAGCCAGATATGCTCAAGCGCGCTTACGATTTAGTACGAAACGTTATTCCCCTTCCTAAAAATCGTCATTTAACTACAATTGTGATGATTGAAATACTTATCAATGAAATGAATACTATATCCATACTTAGCTAGTTTTATTATATTAAATATTCAACATAAATAATTATTCAGCGTACTCAACTTATAAATCATTACTATATACATATAGCTTGATTTTTACGGTTTGATAGTTAATGGTTTTATTTAACAAGAGTGAAATTTTCTTGATTAATAAATCTATAAAGAAATAATTTTTCCTAAGAAAATGGGAGGCGCTATATCTAACCTACTCGAGAATCAAAAGATCTTGAATAAAAATAGCACACGAATTTGAGCGCCTTCTTTCAGACTTTTAATTGAAAACTCTACACCAAAAACGTGAAGTAACGCTAGGACAAGATTCAGAATAGTTAAAAGAGTCTACACCTCACAAACTAAATCGAGAAATTATAGATTGATACTCTGTTTAACCTATGGAATAACTTAGGAAATAAAACCCTTTAACCCTCTTGAAAATTTAAACATTAAGGATGATTGATAAAATGAAATCAGGTAATAATATAATAGAAAACCTAACAAATATAACGCTAAGTACTCTAGGGAGCTGTTCATTATCGGTAATAGTTGGCAGAAAAACGCCTATCATGAAAACAAAGAAGATGCAGATTCATCTTTTATATTCTTTATCTAAAAAATTTAAAAAAGTCTATTGTTGTAAGTCTTACTACGAAGATGTTGGCTCTTTAACCATGACGGACGACAACAGTTTGATACTTTCTCGCTGTCATAAGTCTGAAAAGATGAGAAGTATTGGCTCTTCCAATCAAAAAGTATTACAACCTACCTTTATGATGTATACGCCAACAACACAATTTGAAGAACTTGGAAAGTTACATATCGAATGTTTTGATCCAAAAAAACTTGGGGCTAAGTTTTGGCTTACTGAGAAGCAAACAGGCTGTTTGGTAGTAATTGTATGGTGGAGCAACAATAAATTATCGTTAGTCCATGTCAAACCACCACTAGCTAAAGAGCTTAAAATTAGCCCTAAGTTAAAATATTTGTGTGATAAGCTCGGAGTTGATGTGGTAGGGCACTATAAAGAGAAGTATCAGTTAGACGCTGTATTGAAGAAGCTTAACTACTATGCTCAAAAAAATAACCTTCAGTATAAGTACTATCCGATTTGTTCAAGTATAAAGGTTAACAAAGGTTACAGACTACAAGTGTTAGGAGTTTTTACTGGTCAAGATTTCGACTTTTATGTTCAGACGACCGATAGTAAATTAGATATTTGCGGTGTAGAAAAAGTTGAATATCGAGATGACTTTGAGAGTTTTAGGGAGTATGCACCCATGTAGAGCGTAAGCACCGGAGTAATTGCAAGAGGGCAGTTTTAGCTTCGATATAATCTTTGCCATTTTGACTTGATCACATTGAGCCCAAGAAATTGCTTTCTACAGATAACGCTTTGGTTAAGAAAATTAATTTACATCCTTTATTTGATACATTCGCAGCTAACAAGTGGCAAATGAGGTACGGCTAAAGAACCCCATACCCATTTTTTTTATCGAAATAATACTCCCGTCAAGCGTGAAATATTATGGTCCGTATTGCTATCTTCGCGGTATTAGCTCAATAAGAGTTTGAGGGTTCGACTTGCGATTTCCCGCCCATATCAAATTTCGCTATTTGGAATATAGCTTCCTTATTGGCTCAGGCTCAACATAGTCGACTAACTCGCTCTCCTGAAGCTTTTCTATATCGGCTTTCGGACCAGAAACCACCAACACTTGTAAATTTTCAATGCTATCGACGATGGTTAGTTCTCTAGACTGAACCAGTACTCGTGTTTGCTGCATGTTTCCATCGTGGTACTTGACGTAAAAACGAGATGATTCTGCCTGCTCTTGAGTAGGAGGAGTGTTAAACGGGGGAAGTTGCGGAGTTTGTCCGTAACCGGAAGCCGAAGCAGAGTAAGCAAACAAACTAGCAACGCTTAACCCATAACAAAACCGTTTCTTCATATTTGCACCTAACGACAAAATCACATTACTCAGTACTCGCTTATTTAGGCAAAACACGGCTTCATCCCTACTGGGTTCGGCATTGCTTTGCCCTATACTGCGAATTAAGTTATCAAAGGTGAGCTTTTGTATCTGCTCAGTTACATCCGGAAGTCAATCTATCCTTCGCCGCCAAAGCATCTACAACACCGTAGCCCAAGCTTGTACTGCGAGTCGGATAGTTAGAAGCTGTAGACTGCAGAATTGAACGCACTTGTTCGGCTGTACACGTAGGGTTGTAGCTCCAAACCAACGCCGCCACGCCAGCTACATGCGGTGAAGCCATAGAAGTACCATTCATATACGCGTAATCTTGCTCTTTTTCGGTAGAGACTGTGGCATTGCTCCCTGTAAGGCCTTTCAATTCAAGTCCTAGCTCTCTGTCAACAGAGACAGATACAATGCCATAGCTATCGGACTCGTCGAGTAAGAACGGGTTTTGTAGACCTGGGCGTGAACTATTACTATACACTATCGCAGCTTTTGCCCCTGCGTTATAGCATGCTTGAACAGCATCACTCTCTGGATAAATGCCACTGCTCTGGTTCTCAGCTCGCTCAGTCACGCAAATTTTATCTGTCATATCTGGGCAGCTGTAGAGACCATCGGTGACTGTACAAGTATCGAGCTGCCCTGTAACTGAACCATCGATAGGCGCACCCACATATTGATTATCAATAACAACTAGACGGTTGTGTGGAACAACGCCTCGGTCAAAATAGCTCTTTCCACCTAGACTAATATCCGATATGACACCTTCTCCTCTCGTGACAGTAGATAGGATTGCTTCTCCCGGAGCGGAAACTTCAACTTCACTATTTTGCTGTGAAAAGTTAGCATGCTGATTGTTACTATCTGTAGCAGCAACCGACATAACTGAACTATACGATGCTGGATAACTATATCCTGTGGTACCGTCATTACCAGCGGCCGCCACGAGCAATATACCTTGGTTATACAACGCATTCATCGCGAACCGCTCTGTAAAGCTAGCTTGAGAGCCCCCCAAACTCATATTCACAACATTCGCACCATTATCTGCGCAAGTTTGAATAGCATTGACTAATGTCGAAGAATATCCCCAACCTGAAGAGTTAAACACTTTAACGATATGCAAGTTGGCTTGTCCATTTGGCATGACTCCTTTCACGCCAGCCCCATTTTCCAAAGCCGCAATGGTGCCTGCCACATGTGTACCATGCGTATTGTCGCTACCTGGCTTATACCAATCACCCGTACCATCATCGTTTGTTCCGCTAACGGTATTAGAAGGTAGGTCAGTGTGGCCAAGGTCGTAGCCCGAATCAATAATGCATACCGTCCGGTTTCCAGCGTTAGAATCACTCACTAACACCGCACTGACATTGGATAGCCCCCATGGCGTTGTTTCACTAAGCAAATAACGAGGAGGATCGACTTCTACATAATCGACTTGGCCGCTATTTTCCAAGTCGGTTAGCTCACTCTCGTCAATCTCAACACTGTAAATTTCCTCTTTACCCACTTTTTCAATGCGCCGTGCTTTGACTTTCTGAAGTAAGGAGTCACGCAATTCACTCTGGGTCGCAAATACACCATTTACTGTTCGCATTAGCGGAGTAGGAAGATTTTCTTTAAATTTGACGATGTACTTTGTCGGTATCTGTGCTTCATTCGAGCCGAGGGTCGGAGCTGCATTCGCAACTGACATTCCTGTCATAGCCACTGCGATTGTTGAAAGCATCAACAATCCTTTTATTTTATTTTTTGTCTTGTTCATTCACTCTTTCCTTAATGAGCTTTTTAATTTCGCATTCCAGCGATGAAGTTAAATCAATTACTCTAGATGAAAAACGAACGAACAAAGCTAAACAGTACACCTTACCATGTCAACAGGTCTGACCACATTAAAATCCATTATTTGAATTAAATCATCAAAATACACAATCTATATGAATGTCATTTACATAAACAAAACATTTTTGATCAATCATTAGAAGTGTGTGGTCTAACCAAGGGTGAATACTCTTTGGAGGGTTTCGTTACATGCCAGAATTTAGGAATATCCCCTCCCCATGATGTAATGATTTTAGCGGCGAGAAATACATGGAATCAGGATAGCTAGAACAAGGGGACGTCATGGAATCAAACTCAGTAGCAATCATCGAAGATCTATGCAAGCAGCTCCTTAATCAGGCGAGCAAATTTGGTGTCGCTGTCACAGGAGCAATCGCATTACCACAAGGAAAAATGGTCGGGTTTGACAATAAAATTTTATCACCAATGAAGCCAATGAATAACATCAGAGCACTGGTTGCCGTTAAAGGCGAACTGACTCCATTCATAATGGGGATCAGTGCATTTGATAATCAATTCAATGCTATCGATGTTAGGGCCGAGTTGAAGGAAGCACAATCTTTTGCTCTATCTAACCCGCAAGTTACGAATACCAAACATTAGCCTCAAGGAGAAATTTGTAATGAATGCAGAGAAAAAAAGAAAAATGACCATTGGTGGATTATGCATTGCCGCACTAGCCTTAGCTATTTCAAATGGTGTTATGTTTCATAAAATTAATGAGTTAGAAAGTAGTACTGTTACCCAAGCTGATATTACCGCCCTTAAAGACAACATGATTGCACTCGAACAAAAAGCCTTACCAGAAAGGAGTCAGGTTGTTCAAAACAAGCAGTTCAATAGTTTCCTAATGGACAACCCGGAAAGTATCGTAAAGTCGCTAGCCAAATACCGCTTTGAGCAAGAGCAGCGGGCCAAAAAGCAGAAAACTAAAAAGCTACAGACTCTCACAGAAGAACTTTACCAAGATAAGGACGATCCATTTATTGGTAACCCTAATGGGAAACATGTTGTTGTGGAGTTCATGGATTACAACTGCGGCTATTGCAAGCGAATGGGACCAGTACTAGAAGAGTTCATTCGGCTAGATCCAGAAGCTAAAGTCATCATTAAAGAATACCCCATATTTACCAACCAACCGACCTCTGCATATTCGGCACTTGTTGGAACAGCACTGTTCTACCACAACCCTAAGCTGTATTCGAAATATCATAGTGCCATCATCTCAGAGAAAAAGCTCACGAAAGTCGGAATCGATTCAGCCGTGGATAGTTTAGGTGTGTCGCAATCTGATTTAAAACCATTTATTGATAAAGCGGGTAGCCACATTGAGAAAGTTCGTAGCCTTGGGGCGCAATTAGAAATTACGGGTACTCCAACAATTTTCCAGCTAGGGTCTAGCGAAAGAACGCATGGTGGCTGGACAGCCCAGCAGCTTATCGACTCCTTCCATCAAGGCTAACAAGTTGAAATTTAAAGATAGGCTAAGTTTTAGCTTCAGCAGAAAAAGGAACATAAGTATGGATATCAAAAAGAGTAAAGAGCCCAAGCAAAAACCAGAGAAGACTTCAGAACACGAAACTCGAAAACGCATCGAAGAACTAAAGGAAAAAATGCGATTCGAAAAAGAGTGGGGCGGAAAATTCCTTTGATGAGGGCATGACTATTTATTGATGGATTCTCACTAAAAGTTCATCTATTGGACATAGATAGAAACTAACGATTGGTGCTTAATATCAGCTAATTCTGACATTTTCGTATGACGATTACTCCGAATAATTCTAGGAAGGTTATCAATGAAACTGAATAGAGCAGCATCAAAAGTATTGAGCACAGTCAATGAGATATGTCGCTATCAGCATACCGCATATTTCAACAACGTAAAGGAATTGTCTGGATTGGATGAAGCTCAATTCCATCGAGTCGTATACTGCCTCGTAGAACTGGGCTACCTAGAATCCATACATCTCAAAGTCATCGATAGTAGCGGGGAACACTATACGTATGAGCTGCTCCCAGCTTCTAAAAGCAACGAGAGTTTACCAACAAAAACGCATTGCCCCTCTATCGGCGCATATTGGTGATCGCTTACGTCTAATTTTCTGAACGGCTGTCTGAGTACAATTAAGTTTGCGAATTTTTCGTGATTGTTAGACCACCATCAAACAATCTTAGGGACAAAAAGGGGACCACTAAAACAGGGAGGGCTACAGGATCCTTTCAGTCTTTGTGTGAGACACACAAATAACAAAAGCGAATCAATTGCAATAAATCAATACATAATGATATGCTACTAGTTTTTAATAAACCAGTTTCTATTATCAGCAATATTACTAAAAATAGCATCCTGCTTAGATTTTGATTGATACTACTAAAGGACCACTATGGATAACTTCAACACTATTACATTTAAAGAGATTGATGCTTTTATAAGACATTTTGAATGTAAGGACAGTATTCATGAGATACCAGATTCTGATCTAACAGAGATAAATTCTTTACAAAGAAAACTAAAGTTCAATTTGTACCAACATTCCAACAATGAACTGATATATACCAAGAAAGCTATGGATGTTTATCACTCTATAAAAGAAGTAGATATTCGATTTAAGAAAATAAAAAACATAATGGATACAATAATGTAAGTATCATCAGCATTGCTAGTAATAAGAGCACGGAATCGAAACAAAAGCCAACAAAGACCTCAGAGTACGAAACTTGAAAACGCGTAGCACAGTCAACAAGATGTACTGCTACCTAATGTCTCAAAAAGAACGATTATTCGAGTAGCCAACAATTTTAATACTGATAGGAATGTCAGAACCTAGAAATATCAGAAAAAGTTCATATATAACCGAATATTACGCAATTCTATGGAACTTTTTCCCTAAATGGGTAAAAGTCCATTTAATTCTAATCAATTCAGTTACTTAAACTCATTATCGTTCTTTTCTGTTCCGTTGGACTTCAAACCCGAACTATCAAGGATTCGATGCAGGGAGCATCGATGAGTAGCGGGATTGCTGCGAGTAAGAAATTACCCCTATAGCGAAAATTATAGGGGTTTCTTTTTGTCTCTTCAGTTTAATTCACCGCCTCTTTGAGCGCCTTACCTGCTTTGAATGCAGGAACTTTACTCGCGGCTATTTGAATTTCTTCACCCGTTTTTGGGTTGCGTCCTTTCCTAGCCGCACGCTCAGAGACTTTGAACGTGCCAAATCCAACAAAAGACACCTCGTCACCGCTTGCTAGGGTCTGAGAAATGCCTTCAAGTATAGAAGACAGCGCCTCATCGGCTTTTTTTTGACTCAATTCAGCGTTTTTTGCTATCGCTTTGACCAAATCTGCTTTATTCATTCGTTCTTCCTTATGCTTTTGTTTTGTGGCCTTTTATTGGCCACTTCAAAGCTAGCGTAGTGCCGAACCGGTTACTTAGCCATGAACAGGTCGCCAAAAAATCGCAAAACTCCTACTCAAATCTCAAAATACCGATTATCATATACTGTATATATATACAGCTTTTTTGGTGTTAAATGATCGTTATTCCAACTCAAGCTTCGTGCGGTTTGTCTTCTTGGGAAAGTCCTGCAACGGATTACACAGATTTAAAATTGAGCCTAGATGACGCGTTGATTGAGAGACCAAGCAGTACATTTCTTGCCAGAGCTCAAGGTGACTCAATGGAAGGAGTCGGGATTTTTGACCAAGATTTGTTGGTGATTGACCGTCACCCAATCCCAGAACACATGGATGTTGTGGTGGTGAGTTTCAATGGCACGATGATGTGCAAAATGATCGACTTGAAACAGCGTTTATTGCTGTCGTCACAAGAGGGAATCGAACCCATTTATGTCTCGCCTGATGATGCTTTTTGGATTGAAGGCATTGTTATTCGCAGTATTCGACTGCATAAACCTGCTTCTATTTTGACTTAATTCTATGTTCGCACTGATTGATGCCAACTCTTTTTATGCCAGCGCAGAAACAGTCTTCCGCCCTGAATTAAGAGGCCAGAAAGTAGTCGTATTGACCAACAATGATGGCTGCGTTGCTGCAGCTTCTAAGCCAGCTATTGCTGCAGGGATTAAGAAGTTTAAGCCTTATTTTCAACAAAAGTCGTTAATCGAAGAGCAGGGCATGTCTGTGTTCAGTTCGAACTACACCCTGTACGCTGATTTAAGTGAAAGAATGATGACCACTATTTTCCGTTTTGGAGACGGTCATATCTATTCGATAGATGAAGCCTTTTTAGACTTACGGCGGCAATCTCGTTTGATTGCCAACATGAAAGAGTATTGCAAACAAATACGACAGGCCGTTTGGCGAGAAACGCGTCTGCCGGTGTGTATTGGTGTAGGGCCAACTCTCACCCTCGCGAAACTGGCCAACCGAACTGCGAAGAACAAAACCATTGATGACTCAGGCGTGTTCGTCATTGACAGTGAGCAAGCTCGGCATCATTGCCTAAATCAACCCGTTGGCGAGGTTTGGGGGATCGGTCGAAGGCTAGAAAAAAGGCTTTCATTTATTGATATCACTACCGCTCTTGAGCTGTCTAAACTTCAGCCTACCCAAGCAAGGACCACATGGAGTGTTGAACTTGAACGAACCGTCAGAGAGCTCAATGGTGTACCTTGCCAGCATTGGGACGAGGTAAGAGCAGATAAGAAACAAATCTTTTCGACGAGAACTATGGGAAAACCAATTGTGTCATTGGATGAGCTAATCGAATCGCTCAGTATGCATGCCAGCATCGCCGCCAAAAAATTACGCAGTCAAAGCAGTCTTGTTAAGACGGTTTATATCTTCGCAAACAATAATGATTTTAAGCGTACTGCTCAGGGTATTAAAGGCACTCATACTTTTGTAGAGCCAACTAACGATACAATCGTAATCTGCAAAGCGATACGAGAAGTGGTCAGCTATCTGTATAGAGAAGACATTTCATACAAAAAGGTGGGCGTAGGATTGATAGAGCTAGTGTCATCAGAACAGTACCAGATGTCACTTTTTCACGAGGACCAAAGTAACCAGACGCTAATGAATACCATGGACAAACTGAACAACTTTTACGGAAAAAATACGCTTTTTTTGGCCAATCAGGGCATTAAACAAGAGTGGTATATGAAGAGAAGTTTTCTCAGTCCAGCTTACACAACTTGTTGGAAGCAGTTACCGAAAATACATTGCTAAATGCTTTGCGTTGAAGCCATGCTTGTAGCTCGTTTGAGCGACGGGTTCCAACAACTGTTTATTCAATAGAGGATTGTTGAAGAGTTTTTTACTTGTTCCTCTGAGCGTTGGGCATGATCTACTTTTAAAGGCATTGCATCTGCATGCCCGTAATTGGCCTCAAACGCTTTAACTTTACATACAGTACACAAAACAACTGGTCCTACACTGGTATTACTATACCTTGTAAGAATCCCATGCTGACACCCACACGTATCACATAAAGCTTTTCCTTTAACTGTTGTTCCTCTCCTAACAAATAGCTGAATTCGTTCAGGTTTCAATAGCTTATCATGATTTCGTCTACCGAGACTTGAAGCTTGCAATATTGCTCTATCAACTTTACTCAATTTTCCTTTTGAACGCGGCTTCTTGGGTGGCCTGTTGGCTTGCTTCCCATCGGTTTTTAAGTGATTAGTGTTCGAGGATTTCGATTGTTTTGGCTTTTTGTTTTTTTTGCTTACTTCGAAGTTTTGTTTTCGATGTTTTGCTGGGACAATGATGCCAGCAGCAATTAACTGTTCGCAAATTGTACTAGACACGTCAATTTACCCTGCAAATAGATATTATTTTACCCTCAATATATCAACTAAGTGCATATTGTACACCTTAGTGAGTAAAATTTACTGCTCAACAAAAGATCGCGAAAGTTCAGAACATTAGAGTGCAAAAAAGGGCGAGGAGAACCGCCAAGCAGCCTTGCTAAGTGCTCTTCTCTCTTTAATCCACAGGTTCAGTGCATAAGTTGTTAGAAGCCCGAATTCTGGGTCACCAAGATAGCTGTAGCCGCCCACAAACAAAACTACTCGGACCCGATTACATCCGAGTTTTGGGCCCACAATAAATAAGAATTAATCTAGGGTTCGACCCACGAACAGCGCATTTGGACCCACGCTTTGTAAGAATGGACCCAAGAACAAGAAGCTTGGACCCACTTTATTTAAGAACTACATTGGAGCTTTTTAGCGTCGAAAAATACGACAGAATTGCTTGGTGATCACAAAGCAAAATGCAGCTTTTCTAGCACGGTTTTGGACAGAACCTTCTTAGCCGCTTCGGACGAAATCTACCCTTCGGACAACTTCTGGTATCCCAAAACACGATCATGCTCCGCAGTTCGCAGAGCATGAGATGGAAGAGAATGGACAGAATCGTTCACATTTTAAATTTCAAACCTAATGGTGCATCCACATAACTATTCTAAGTAAGAAGATATAAAATCTAGCTGAGATACCATTACTGGTCTGGTAGCGACTCTGTTTTAGAGTAAAGCTCCTAATTCTATATCTCGACTTTACTTATACCATGTACTGTAGAGTACCTATACTCGTTATTATTCGCTTTATCTTTAAACTTATAAACATTAATTTTGTTGAGCTCATCAATCTCCGCCATAACAGCAAAGTCAAAGTCATCTACTGTCAATTCTTTCCCATAAGTTTTGTTGAAGATAGATACAATCGTTTCCTGGTATGGGCCTAACTTGAAGGTAGCAAGCTGCTCTACAGGCCAAGACATGATTGTTCTTATCATATTCATATTAACTTGAGAAAAAAGGCCTTTTTGATACAAGAACTCAAATGCGTTAAATGGCTGGGATAACATATGCCGAACTAACCTCAAGTCATAATCCTCATCCAACAGTTGCTGCATCATTATAAGTAGGTGATTTCCTGTTTCAGCATATGAGCGATACTTAGATAAGAAGCTGCACCTATCTTCATCAATCAGTATTCTTTGTGCTGCATCTACACCAAATTCTGTTTCAAAACCATTATAGATACTGAAAATAGTTCCATGTGGAAGATATGTACGGACGTTAGTAAGTTTATCAATAAAAACAAAATGTTTGTTTCTCTCTTCAACTATGATTTTGTCCTTTCCGCCAAGTAGCTCAATGTAATCGGGTAGTAGATGATAAGGTGCTCTTGTTTCCAATTGAATTTTTACTAACAAATCAAGAATCGACTGAACTCTTAACTCAAGGCTTCTAATGTGATCTTGCCTCCTTTGCTCCTGGATCTGAGTTTCTAGCTGATTTCTAGATTCTTCTAGCTCATTTTCGAGATCACTCTTTGAGCTTTTAATTTGATGATCTGCTACGAAAACCACTGCCAAGATACTGAGAAAGCTAAAAATAGGTCCCAATGTCCCTGACAGGTAACTACCAAACGCTCCCCAGTCAGATGGAACAGTGGAAAGGCTTCCGTCAAAAACACTTCGATACGGGAAGATCACCCCCATAATGAACACAATCGCTAGTACGAAGAAAATAACTAACTTAGAAGTAAACTTTTCCAAATTACAGCTCCCACGGTATAAAACTAAGCGCATAATCATAACTTATTGAAAAAAGGCACTCTACGTGTCTGAATGTCACAATTCACATAGTAGCCATTCCCGTTCATGAATGGCACCCTATCAAGCTCGTTGTTATGCGACACCAAAAGTTATCCGAAGGAAAGATAGTGCCCGAAGCCCCCCTATTCGGTTCGATCTAGTTGGGGCTTTTTCATCGTATTGCATAACCATTCTGACGCTAAAATCTGTTTGATACAGCTCCCATGAACGAAAATGGGAGATTCCGCGCATCGGTGCAGCACAGTCTGCCATTAGTAAAAGTCGGGCTATTTTGGGGCGGGGATTATCAGTGTTCTGTTGCGCAAGCTTGGAATGGGGCAACATTGAGTTAGCCCCTACATCAGAAATTCACATCATTCACCGCTTGAACAATAGGGTGTACACGATTAAAGTCCGCGCTCTGACTATCAACAAACTACCTTGGATCACAAATGAAAGTTCATTCAGTATTAACATTCATAGCTAGCTTAGCTGCACTATGTTTTAGCACTGGTTCTTTAGCTCAAACAAAAAACCTTGAGACTCCCAATGTAAATTCTTCTCAAACTCAAGCCACTATTACTATATGTAGTATAGAAATGTATTCATCGAGTTCTTCAGCCATCATTCAACCCTGCGGTGGTTGGAGCTCTAAAAGCGGATGTCCCCAAAGTGGCTGGTTAATTTGGGACACAGCTACTCCTGGAGGTCAGGGGATGTACAGTGCTGCGTTAGCAGCGTTTGCGCAGAAGAGCAAGGTTGTCGTGGAAACTAACGGTACGTGCGCTGGATTCGATGTAACTGACTTGATCCGCTTAGTGAGTAGCTAGTTCTATCTCGAATAAGTTTATTTAAGGCTAAGTAGTAGCTCAGCAAAACGTCGAGCTACTACTGTAAATGGCTTCGGGGCAGCACCTTGTTAGCCCCATCATTAAAATTTCATCTCATTCATACCTTGAACAATATAGTGAGCGCATTTAGAGTGTGCGCGTTTGATAAATTTGCTAATGAGACCTTCTATGAAACGTATTTTATTCTTGGCGCTGATTGCTATAACTACTTTTAGCACTAGTGTATTTGCCGCAGACACATCCACTTACGTATATGTAAATGACATGAGCAAACTTCAGTATCAAGCAGATAGTGTAGGAAAAGTTTGGTTGCGTAACCTTAACGATTTCAATGCAGCTGTGACGGGATGTTGCTATGCATTTTATCTCGATACAAGTACACCTGCTGGTCAAACTTTATGGTCAACGATGCTAATGAAAATGGCCCAACATGAGCCTCTGTATATTATGGTTAGTGCTCCAACGCCACCGACAAGCGGTGATCCAGCCCAAGTTACTCGAGTCGGAGAATGGAACTAAATATCTTTAATACAGAGAAAATTAAAGCTCTAGTTCTATGAATTTTATTAGGGTGAACCTTACTAGTCAGCAGTCCTTTCGCAACCAAGGACTGCGAAGGTTTGGGGCAACTTTGCGTTAGTCCCTACGTCAAAATTTCATCTCATACATATGTTGAATAGCTAGTTGCATGCAGCTAGAGTGTGCGCCAATAATTCTTTAGACCACAGGGCTTACTATGACCTTTCGAACAATCCTTACCCCTTTAATATGTATGGTTTTACTTGCTTTTAGCTCTTCCACCTTTGCGAGTAGCCGTTATACAAGCACCGTTCAAAGTTTGTCTGTCATGAACATTAATGGGACGACAGTAATCTTCGTAAAAATGAATGGGACAAATCAGGCTTCCAAGCCAACATGTTCGACAAACACAAACTATACATTTGCATTTGATGGTGATTCAAATACTGGAAAGGCGTTTTATAGTGCTTTGCTAGGTTCTCAAATGGCAGGTAGATCTGTTTATACAGTGGGTTCCGGATATTGTAATGTTTACTCAACGTTAGAAACATTGACACAAGTCGTTACTCAGCCTTCTTAAGCAAAGTAGCTTAGCCTTTTTGATAAGGTTTTCTAAGGCAAATTTTAGCTCGGGTAACTCGTCCGAGCTAAACTGATAACGAGCTTCGGGGCAGTTATCATTTAGAATGCAGATGTACTAAGTGGCAATAGAATTTAATTTAACATAAATATATTAATGCGCACCATAGTTGTAGGCCCAAAGTAGTAATGTCCGGTTTGAGCAATTTTAAAATGTCCTCTTATGCTTGATCTATTCCATCACATAAAGGACGACAACCGGATGCTGATTACCATGAGTGACCAAGATATAAACCGCTATAAGATTTTGCAGGATGTAATTGAACGTCGGTTACGCCAAGTCGATGCCGCTAAGCGACTACAACTCACCACAAGACAAGTTCGTCGATTGTTGAGTAAGTTAAAATCTCATGGCATTTCCAGTCTGCCTCATGGCGCTCGTGGCAAGCCTAGCAATAATTGCTATCCAACTGAGTTACGCGAAGAAGTTTTACGTGTCGTCCGTAAACACTATCATGATTTTTCGCCAACATTTGCTCATGAAAAACTTTTTGAGGAGCATAATTTAACGGTATCCGTTGAGACACTTCGCCTTTGGATGATTGCTGATGGTTTGTGGGTTCCACATTCACAGCGTAAGCCAAGAGTCTATCAGCCTAGGCACCGCCGAGATTGTCTTGGTGAGCTCGTTCAGATTGACGGCTCACATCATGATTGGTTTAAAGGTCGAAGCCCAAAGTGTTGTCTGTTAGTCTTTGTTGATGGTGCGACGAGCAAGCTCATGAACCTAAGATTTAGTGAGACTGAGTCTGCTTTCGACTACATGATAGCGACTCGAGAATACATAGAGCAACATGGAAAACCTACAGCGTTTTATAGCGATCGTCATGCTATTTTTCATGTGAGTAAGTAGATTCCCCGGGGTACTTACTGTTATAACTCCATTCAGAGTTGACCTGAATCCTTTTCGCCCTGATGACGTACGTAGTTTTTAATAACATCTTCATTTATACCTACGCTACTTATTACGAAGTAACCCGGCGACCAAACTATGTTTCTTTCCAGTAGACCTTTCGTAACCAGCTGAAAGTCTTACGCATGTGGTGCGACGACTGGCTTTTCAACCTTCCCATCACATCCGATACGCTGTACTTTGGTGAGATAAGCATAACCATGTGTCAGTGGTCACCATCAAAGCCTATCGCCTCAACCTCTAAGCCGGGCATACTTCTAAGTAGCTTCGGCATCACCTTTCTGAGATAGTTGCACGTTCGAGGGTTCAGGATTCTACGGCGGCATTAGTCACTCAAACAACATGATATTTGAGGTAATAGACACTATGCGCTGATGTGTAGAGTTCCATCTAGCCAGCGTACCGCCTCCGAACGCATTCATCCACGGGTAAATCCGTGGTTTTCTGTATCCACAGAATAAAACCAAGGAAAAGTGCCTAAAGGAGCCTCCAACTTTACTTGACCGTGACATCTTCCATGTGAAATGAGCCTTATTTTGGACCTATTGTACAAGTGAGTTTAATTGATTAACTTGCATTCTGAGAGAACAGTTGCACTTTAGGTTTACTGCTCCCTGTAATAACAATACGCTCCGAATCATGAGTCTTCTTGATAGATAAAAACATCACCGTACATATTAATGCTAATGGGATAAAGGTCATAAAAGAAACACTGTATGAGCCCGTAATATCATTCATCAATGCTAGGTATGCCATACCTGCGCTGGTTGCGATAATTTGTAGACCGTATACCCACTTATAAATAACAACAAATTCATTGCGACCAAACACCCAGGCAATCAATGAAGGTAAAAGGTTTGGCATACCTCCGATACCTAAAGAGATACAGAATAACGCCATATAAATAAGGCCAATATTTTCAGCACTACCAAATGCAAAGCCAGCGGCACCAAGTACATAGGTAAATGAGAACACTGCATTAGCCTTCGGCGTACCGATTTTGTCATCCAACCAACCCCAGACATAACTCAGAGGCATGCCACCAAGCGCCATTGCAGACATTAAGAATAAGGCATTGTTGAATGGTACACCTGAACCCATTAAAATGGGTATCACTTGGCTCATAATACCTGCCATCATTAATCCGCCAATTAATGCCCAAGGGATAGCAACAAACCAGAACTCTTTACAACGCACAAGCTGACAAATTGACCAAGCTGTTTTGAAATTTTTCTCAGCTTCTCTGGCTGTCTCAAGCTCTATGCGTTCTTCGGCTGTAAATGGAATACCATCGGGATCATAGCCATAATCCTCCGGTTTTTCTTTCATTGCCCATAAACCAAGTACACCCCAACATACGATGAACATCCCAAGACCAAAGTAAAAATTTTCATACCCAACCTGCTGAGAGATCTTCATACCAATCGGTGTGTAGGTCGCCGTACTTAAAGGGGCTGCTATTGTCACAATGCCAAAGATAATACCCTTGTAGCGTATGAACCAATTAGCAATCAGACCACCTTGGATCATCATCAGTACAGGTGTTAACACCGTAAATACCGTTTGAATCACCATAATCCCAACCCATGAGTCAACCTTGCCTTGCAAGGACATACATAAGCCACAAATGATCAATGATGGAACACCGACATTTTTGTAACCTTTTTTCATGATTGCCCAGCCAGCGACAATACCACCTAATACGCCAAATAAACGCACAGCTGAAATCGAACCCATAACCTCACAAGGAGACATGCCAAACTTTTCAATTAAAGCTGGCATGAGAATGTTCATGCTATCAGGCCCACCAATAGTCAATTGTACGTACATAGTAACGAACACATAAATAACCACAGCGAGAGCATCCGTCTTAAAGCCCTTCTGTATTATTTTTTCCATAGTTATCTCTCAGATTTTCACGTTAGTAATAGAAATCTTCGGCATTGGTCAAGCTTAAATGCACTACGTTAGGCCTAACCGATCAAACTTGGCTTGCTTATTAATCTAGGATCCCTGCTTCAGCGCGTTTAGCATCCTCTTCTGGAAAAACATAATGATATTTATCTCGGTAAGAGAGCTCTGGCTCTGGATGCCACCTTTCTGGAATTGGATGCTCAACCACCGTCATTTCACCGCCTTTGTTAACCAACTTTATCCAGCATAAAAAGTTAGCATCATCACGATACGGGTAATCTTCTCGGAAATGAGTACCTCGGCTCTCTTTACGTGCCAAGCCTGCTCGCATCTTCATCTCTGCATTTAGTAACATATTCCTTGTTTCATGGGCGGAGCGAAGATCATGGAAGTTGCGTACCTTAATTGCTGAACCAAACTTCTGTTGTAAATATCTGATCTGGTCCAAAGCATTCTGCATTCTGCTCTCTTCTTTCACATACATTACGAAGTATGGGAACATGGTATTTTGCAACATGCGCGTGATCCATGCTGGCGAGAAACCTTGCTTGCGAGTCAATGGCTCAAACATTTCTGCTTTATATCGCTCCAGTACCTCATCACTCACCTTAGGTGCGATCTGAGTTTTGATATATTCTGCAGCCGCAACGCCTGAGCGAGCACCCTGTACCGAAGAGCCCGCAGACGATGAACCAAAACCGGCATAGCCTGCGCCATTTTGCATTGAGCATAAGCCATCGCCAGCCGCCCATAAGCCTTCAACGTTAGATGCGCCATTAAGGTCTTGTGGGAATACCCCCTCCCCTTTATGGTTTGACATGCCTGGTGTGGAGAAGCCAACATAATCACCATCTTTACTGCTTTTACCAACGGCATCACCACCCGGACCTTTACAGAACTCCGATGCAATTGGATTACCCCCTTGGTTAAAGCCCAGTGCTTTATCAATACGCAGACCCATCGCTGCACCGTCTATCACCTCAGCAGGTCCCGGTGCACTGGGTGGACCACCACCTAATTTAAGAACCGTCCCTTTATGGTTTCCATCCCCTGAGGCGCTATTTACTGTTTTCTCATCCAATGGATTGAAGGCATTTGATGGGTGAGCATCATTAAACTCTTTACCTGAAATTTCAGCACCGACACGGTAAGCCATTGCGTCCCCATCAGCGGTCGTTGAGCTACACGGGTAGCCCATACCTAAAGGTTTAAAGGAGGCTGGGCCTGCACACATAATTGTGGCTTTAGCAAGGATGACATAAGGCTTCCCCGTTGCCATATGAAAACCAATAGCCCCCACAACTTTCTCATCTTGTTTAATTAGACTGGTGATCATCACGCGCTCAAGCATCTCAACTCCAACCTCAATCACGTGCTTACGCATAGGATCACCTGCACCGGCATACTCAATAGAGCGTGAGACTGAACCTGGTTGGTAGTAGTATTGACGCCCCGTTGGTGTGCCCCACTCGACCAACTCTTGGAAACGCTCCCAAGATTCATCCATTAAGATTTCAGAGTAATCAATATTATTCAGATACTCACCCGAGAGCTTAAACTGCTGCAGGTATTGTTCGCGAGTAATGCCTTGGGTGTCGTGAAATACAAACCATGAGTTTGCCCAGGGGGTTAAGCCAGAACGGCCAGTACGTCCTTTTACGGCCATCACAACTTTAGCACCGTTCTCGGCCGCTTTAATTGAGGCGAAGCAGCCGGCAAAACCACCGCCAATGACTAATATGTCAGTTTCTATTTTATTGAGTGGTTGTAGTTCATTCGTATCCATTGTTTCTTCCTTAATCACTGATCGCTTCGCCTAATTTCACTACATCAAAGTTATGCAATGAGCTCATAACCGCACCATCGGTGATCTCAATTGCTCCTGTTGGGCAGTAGTGCTGACACAGGCGACATACCTGACAGTCATCCATATAAGCAATACGTGCCCGACTACCGCAAGTTAGGCAGCGCTCCGCCTCTTTTTGTGCGGTTGCTTTATCAAATGCGATCAAAGACTCGGCAAAATTATCCAATCGCTCATCTGCTACGATATTATTACGCTGCTGACGCTCTGCCTGATAAATGTTATTCCCCTCTGGAAGCACTTTTTGTTGCTCAGATTGCCGGTTCTCATCAATGGCTTGAATTTCTCCACGTATATAGGAGTCAACAGTTTGCGCCGCACGTTTACCTGATGCTAGTGCTGCAACCACGGTTGATGGTCCAGTGACAGCATCGCCCGCAGCAAACATCTCATCAGCCACATGTAAAGTATGATTACTGGTTTGAATATAACCACGCTCGTTAGTTGCAAACTCTCGTGGCACCACTGATTTATCTACTGTTTGGCCGATTGCAATGATCACCATATCAGTGCTGATATTTTGAATTACTTCACTGCCGTATTGAGGGTTAAAGCGCCCGAGCTTATCGCGAACGCTAAAGCACTCAACACACGTAACAGCGGCGATCTTGCCTTGCTCAAGTTTAATTTCATTGACCGATAGACGAGGGTGGATGGTTACACCCTCTTCAATCGCTTTTTCAATCTCAGACTCTAGCGCTAACATGCTATCTCTTTGACCTACTTCTAAAGTCTCTAAACAGATCACATTCACCTCTTCAGCACCATGGCGAATTGCGGTTCGAGCAGCATCCAATGCAACACTTCCTCCACCAATTACAGTGACATTTTTTGCTACATCTTGAGCATCTTGTTTTCGAGAGATAGAAAGGAAGCTCATTGCAGAAATAACCCCTTGAGCCTCACTACCTGGAATATTCAACATTAATGGCTTAGAGGCCCCCATTGCCGCAACAAATGCTTTAAAACCTTCTTCTTTTAATGACTCTATAGACACATCTTGGCCAAACTGTGTATTGCAGACAAAGTTAATGCCCATCTGCTGGTAAGCAGTGATTTGTTGCTCAACAACACGGTCAGATAAACGAAATGCAGGAATGCCGTAGCGCAGTAGGCCACCTGGACGCGACTCTTTTTCAAAAACGGTCACGCGATAACCTTTTTTATTCAGATAAAATGCAGCACCTAACCCTGCTGGACCGGAACCAATCACAGCGACTTTATCCCCTGTGATAGCGTGTTCAGGAGTAAAGTCTTTATCTAGAGTAAATCGATGGTCGCCAAGAAACTGCTCTAACCCATTAATATTAATCGCTTCATCAACTTGGCTACGAGTACAAGCATTTTCACAAGGATGAGGACAGATTCGGCCCGTTATTGATGGCATTGGGTGGTTTTCATAGAGCTTAACGCTGGCTTCATCCACTGCACCATCTCGCAACAGGTGATGATATTCACGCTGACTTAAGCCCAGCGGGCACACTTCTGTGCATGGCGAGTGTCGTAGCCTAATTTCTGCTTCCGTGTCTAGACGGAATACATCCATCGGACAGGAAACAACACATGTTCCACAACCAATACACTTCTGGTTATCAATGGATCTAACCGCCATAATTTCCTCTTTTTATATTACATTGTTAAATTTGAGATGAGCGAAGCCGCACTCAGAATAAATAGTGAGTGTCTCTATTAATCTGTTAATCTATTAATCTGTTAATCTATTAATTAATGGTTATCTAAACTTCGTTTATATTTTTGATTTTTATACTAGTCCAAAAAAAACAACTGTGTCTTTGATAATTAATTAAACGGCGTAGCGACCACCGGTTCAATAATAATTTCCCCTTAATAAACAGCTTTACGTAATGCTCCTACTGTAGCACTTACATCTAATTCCATTGGTGGTAAGTGCGTTAATATGACTTTTTTCATTTTCGCATTTGATGCCGTTTGAGCGATATCGTCATTCGACGTATGAGCGGCACGCATGTTATCCCTTTGTTCACTTTTTCATGAACGAGTCGTGAGTTTTCTTTCGTAGGTTCAACAAGGTAAAGCACTTTATCATATTGAAAAGTCGCGGAGTTAGACAGATCTCTTATTTCCTACCAAAAGAAAATATCGTCCAGTTCATCGGTCGTTCCCCTAATAGGCCGATGAAAATTTTTAGGGTAGTTGGGAGCCTTAGCGAAACGTCGATTAAAATCTTCGATAAAGTAGAGCTGTTGGCACAAATGAGTTCAGTGTTAAGGTCATGCAAAACTCGACCATATTGAGTCGGCTTCATTTTGCTCGCCTTCTTTTCTATTTATCATACTTAGGCAAAATTAACTTTGTG
>NZ_JBLNLI010000016.1:0-63532 GCF_059777565.1 Vibrio sp. A37
CGTGATTGGCATGACCACTTTCGGTGAATCTGCACCAGCAGGTGAGCTATTCAAGTTGTTTGGCTTTACCGTTGAAAATGTTGTGAGCACGGCGAACGAGCTACTCGACTAATTCTGTTCGAATTATTTTGCCATTAGTTTAAACACCGAGCTTTTACGCTCGGTGTTTTTTTATCTAACAGCCTCCCTTATAACCCTCAAAGTAGTAATAATTATCGTCATAGAATGTGCGGCTACTCTTTTCAAGTTTTATTTTGAAAAGTTGATGTCAATATTTTTACATAATATCAACAGTATAGATTTATAATATTGAAATTAAAATTAGATTTTTTATTCCATTCATATGTTTACTGTATTCTATTTAAATTACATAAACTGTTTTAATATCAACAAAACAGAATTAAATCCACTTTATAAATCCACACATAACTTCTAATTAACAAACACTTACATCAAAAACAAACTATCAAAACAAACAAGTCACACTCTTACTTTTAGAAATACTATAAGAATTTTTTTAATCCTATTTTCTTGACCCTCATTCCAATAAAAGCACATGTAATATTTTATTTAAAAATTGACAGTGCGTAATTAAATAATTGCGCTTAATTATTATCAGGGCCCTAATAATATTTTTATCTATAACAAAATAAGGAATATCACTATGCTCAACAGGAAGTATAAAGAAGCGATCTTTAAAACTGGGCTAATGACTCTATTGATATCTTTTTCCTTGAGTAACGCTTGGGCTAAAGAATCACACGATAGAGAAGAAGGCAGTCGAGGGCCAATAACTATCGAAAAACTCGGTGAGAAGATCTTTTTCGACAAAACTCTATCCAGTGATGGCAATCAATCTTGTGGCTCTTGCCATAAGGAGAAAGCAGGATGGGCTGATCCTGATAGAGAGTTCGCAACATCAGAAGGCTCTGTACGTGGCATCTTTGGTAGTCGGAATGCTCCAACTACCGCGTACGCTGCATTCGTTCCCGAAATGGGCATCAATGCAAGGGGTCAACGTTTTGGAGGACTTTTCTTAGACGGACGTGTTAATACTTTGGAAGAACAAGCTGGGTTGCCTTTTCTAAATCCTTTAGAAATGAATAATGCCGACAAGCAAGAAGTCGTAATGAAGTTGATGCAAGCTCGTTATGCTAATGATTTCGAGGCTCTATTTGGCGAAGGTATATTCAATGATACGGAGGTCGCATACGAGAAAATGACTGAAGCGATAGCCGCGTTTGAGCGAGCTGATAAGCTCACCGCATTTTCATCAAAGTTTGATGCTGTTCAACGCGGTGAAGTTGAATTTACTCCAGAAGAACAAAATGGTATGGAAGTATTCCTAGGTAAAGGGTTATGCGTTAACTGTCACGCTATCGCAGAGCCAAATGTATTCTCCAGCTTCGCTTATTTTAATCTTGGCGTACCTGTCAACCCGGATAATCCGTTCAATACGCAAGATTCAACCGTAAACCCAGATGGAGCAAACTTCATTGACCTCGGACTAGGTGCATTTTTAAATGACCCAGAGCAAAACGGAAAATTCCGAACCCCTTCATTGAGAAACATCGCTAAAACAGAACCTTATATGCACAACGGAGTGTTTAGAAACCTCGACGAAGTAGTAGATTTCTACAACAATCGTGATATTGACGGTGTCGTACCAGAAGTAGCTGAAAACGTGGCGGATTTTGCCACCATTGGAGAGCTGGGTTTAACCAAAGAAGAATCCCATAACCTTGTTGCGTTTATGCGTACGTTAACAGATGGGTTCAAATTAAGAAGTGACGAAGATAAACCAAGAAAATAGGTAATTGGAGGCAATCATGAATTTACGTTCTACATTAAGATTATTTCGTTTTACTGTCTTCAAAGGTTTGTCGGCATTGGTAACCTTCATGGCATTTAGCACGACTACTGTCCAAGCTCATGGCTGGACAGAATACCCTATCGCAAGACAGACACTCTGCTTTGATCAAGGTGGACTTTGGAATGGTGTTCCTTCCGATCCGGCTTGTGCTCAAGCGCTGGATGAGTCAGGTACTTACCCTTTTGTGCAAAAAAATGAATTTGCTCATCTTATCACTGATTATCGCAATCGTTTCGCGGTTACTCTGTCAGTACCAGATGGCACACTCTGCTACGCAAACGACCCACAGAAAAGTGGCATGGCATCAACCAATATCCCTTGGCAAAGAACCCAAATGTCCTCAGGCCAATTTCAACTGATATTCAACGCTACTGCCCCTCACAACCCTTCTTTTTGGGAGATTTATCTAACGAAACCTGACGCTGATTTATCACAGCCACTTAAATGGGGAGATTTAGAGCTCATTCAGTCTTATGGCAATATCCCAGTTACAGAGAACGGTAAATACCTAATGAATGTCACTCTTCCTGACGGTCGGCCGGGAGACGCAGTATTATTTGTTCGCTGGCAACGCGACGACCCAGCGGGAGAAGGTTTCTATAACTGCAGTGACATAACAATTGCAGAAAGTAACTCATCGCCTGAGGATCCTACTCCGGGTGAACCTTCGCCTACAGAGCCTTACCTAACTCAAGGGGAGCTATTTATTCCACAAAACATGAACCTTGACTCCGTAAGCGTTGGCCAGACGGTAGAGTACACCGTTTTTAATAGTGCCGGAGAAGATCATAGTCACTTCGCACTGGTTATTACGGACGCCAATATTAATGATTGGGACCGCTTGTTGGCAGCGGATATTACTGGCTACTACGAAGTTCATCACAATGGCGACATTGCTATTGGCCGTTGGCACGACGAAATGGACCACTATATGTATTTCCAAGATGAGTTACACGGTAACTATTTTCAATCGCGTGATCCTGACGAATATGGCGTACTTACTGTAATAGACACACCAGTGCCAGATGATCCAGTAGCAGAATTTGACGTCGTCATTACCCCTAAAGTGCCAGTTTTAATAGAAAGTACAGAAGTCGTGCATGGAGAGTCGCTCTATCTATTTACCAATGATAGTGACGTTAATCCTGACTCTGTTAATTGGAGGCAAACTTCTGGGCCAAGCGTATCAACTTCACTAGGCACTGATAACCTATTAGTCATTAACACTAGTTCGATTACAGAGCCCCTACCTGTAGAGTTAAGTTTCCGGCTAAGTATGACGGTATCCAGTGTAACTAAAGAAGCGGTATACAGCTTTACTGTTGTTGATAATCAGGCTACGTCACCGAATACCCCATTAAGTTGGAGCGCTGACCATACTTATTTGGGAGGTGAAGTAGTAGAGCATGATGGGCAAACATGGACAGCACAATGGTGGACTCAAGGCGATGAACCTGGCACAACTGGTCAATGGGGGGTATGGCGTTAAATAGAGCGCATTGATATACCCATTAGATATAGTCGTACATGGGTATATCAAGCAAATCTAAATTAACTAGGGCGTGTTGATCTTTTGCGATGATTTTTACAGCAGTTTGTCGCTTATTTCTACAAGAAAGTGATAGTGCTGTATAATCACCTACACAAACCAGCACTGGCGTCGTAGAAGTGAGCGACAAACGCTGCCCGAAGGGTTCTATTCCAAGGTTTATCTCTCTACACCATGATTGATTAAAATTGCCTTAAATTGCCCACTACTTTTTAAAATTTCTAGTTGCCTATTAAATTTTTTAATAAACTGCTCACCATCGGGGTGAGAGCGAGAAATGATTAAATGTTCTTTTACAACAGCAAGTGGCTCAGACACTACACGAAAGTCCTGAATATCAAGGTTATTATTAGAGCTTAAGTAATGCAATCCTCCCCATTTACTGAACGGCATAAAATCTACCCTCTTTTTTTTAAGCATTAAAAAGCAATTTTCGGTTTGTTTCGATCGAATGAGGGTAATGTCTCCATTTTCAATCATCTTAGTTATAGAATCAGCCGTTGCATAACCTAAAGGTAAGCATGCCGTTGTCCCTTTTAGCTGATCTGGTGTGAGTGTAGAGTTTTTCCGAGTAAACATCACAATCTCCAAAGGATAAATCGGATCACTATAGAAAAAGTTATTTTCTCTTTCAGGTAACTTGATATATGGAAATGTAGCCAAATAGTTACCATTTTTTGTGTTTTCATAGCCTCGCTTCCATGGTTCGTATCTAATATTAACTTCATTAACATTGTCCATATTTGCAAAAGCCGTTCTTACAATATCAGTTACGATACCGCCATTTAGCAAGTCTTTTCCAGCTATTGGTGGGTACTGATTCCCAGTAACAAGAATCACATCTCTCGCATACGTACCAAAACTAATTAGGATAGGAATAATAAGGAGCAGGAAAAAGCGCATATACGCTCCAATTGTTCAAATATATTTATTGTAGTAAACAAGTGCCTATTGCACGATATCATCGCGGTATTAAGAAGACTGCAAGTGATACTCGCCTGCCTTGCTAATAGGTTTGTTCTGAAAAAGTGTAAGAGCTAAGCTGCTCACATTAGCCCTTACTTTATGAATTAGAATCAGTTACTCACATGTCGCTAGACCAACATTAACCCAAACTTGATCCACGCCCGGCTCTAGGTTTTGATTCCACCATTTGGCTCTCCAACGATTGCCATTGTGATTCACTTCATCACCACCAACAAACGCCAGTTCAGCACTCCAACCCACTTCAACGCTGCTCATCAATTGCCATTCTTGTGCAGTTAAACTTGGCTCATTGCCTTTATTCCACCATTTGGCTTGCCACACTAGCTGGTTATGGCTCACCGTATCGCCGCCAGTGTATGTCGCCGAGCTGTCCCAAGCAGAGTGGCTACCCGCAGATGGGTCAGTAAGATTACACTCTGCAATTTCAGGTGTGGGTTCGACAATGACTAACATTTGAGCGCTGCTATCAAGCGAGCCATCAGAAACTAAAACCGATATTTCATACTGCGCTTGATCTTCTACCATAGGGGCTTGTAAGCGAAGTGTCGCACTACCCTGACCAGACACTATCTGGAAGTTAGAACCGACATTCCAACTATACACCAGCGGGTCTCCATCAATATCTGACGCCTGAGCGTTCACAACAAACTCTGTCTCACTATCGACGACAGTGCTCGTTGGCAAACTCACTGAAGGTGGCTGATTCTCCTGTTCAACTTGATTTGTTATGGTGATTGCATCCGAGCTGGATAATCCTTCCTCGTCAGTGACAGTAAGTGTAAACGTATAACTCTCTTCAACATCTACCTTCGGCACTGAAACCGTTGATATTGAAAAGTTTTCTTCGGTAATTAACAGCTCTTGACCTGCAGTTTGATTCCATACATAGCTCATCACATCTTGGTCTGGATCATAAGATCGCGATCCATCCAATACTACATCAACTGGGCCAACTACATTTTGGTCATTACCTGCATTTGCAACTGGAGGTCGATTTGCTGGTGGAGATGTGCCGTCCTCTCCATGGCCTAACCCCTCATGCATCGCGTTGAGAATGTCCCCATTATCAGCATCAATTTCCCAAGAAAATACCCCAGCTAAGCCATGAGCTTGCACGTATTGACCTTTCGCCTTCACTGCCCTTTCGTCATCAAATGAAATCAACTCACGCGTAGTCGGATTCCATCGATAGGAAGCTTGTGCTTGCTCGTCATATCCCGTTGTCCACCCTTGGCCAGAGTGATTATCGATAATGTCTCTGTAATCCAAAATCCCAGCTTCCCATGTACCATTTATCGCCCCAGTCGCCGTTCCTGTCATCGGGTTGTCACCAATAACCCCACTGACTCCTTGCCAACCACGCCCATACATGGGCACACCTACAACAATTTTGTTTGGAGTAACCTGCTGTTCAAGAAGAGCTTTAACACCTCTATCCGTTGTAAACGTGATCGCTGGGTTATGACTCGCGTCGTACAAACCTGATTGGTGACCTAACACATTCAAATTCCACGCGCCAAACATGTCATAGCTCATGAGAAATATGTAATCCATATATTCTTGAGCTTGCGTGTAACTGATTCGATCAATTTTTTGTACATCTACTCCAATCGCTGAAGTGAGTTGATATTCACGCCCAGTTTCGGCACTAAGTTCGTCTAGCATCTCACGCAATTCTCGCATCAAGGTGACGTATAATTCCCCATCATTCGCTGCTCCTAGGGCTCCATTTGCACCTCCGCCACCGGGGTATTCCCAGTCAATATCGACACCACCAAAAAACTTCCAAGTTTTTAAGAAATCTTTTACTGAATGAATAAACGTTGCGCGATTTTGAGCGTTGTGCATTAAATGGAACGGATCAGATAAAGTCCACCCACCAATTGAAGGTAATATTGTAAGATCTGGATAGGCTTGCTTCAAAGCCATTAGCTGGCCAAAATTGCCACGATAGGGTTGAGAGTCAGCCATAACGCCCGCTTGAGGCTTTTGTATCGCAGCCCAAGGGTCGTGGATAGCCAGTTCAAAATTTTCACTCCCTGCACATGATCTTTGTAGCGCTTCAAAGGAGCCACTAATTGATTTCAAACTATCATTTATGCCTTCGCCCCCACATATAGGAACAAACCCATACAGCAAATGTGTCAAGTTTTGCGCAGGGATTTTATCTACCGAGAAATTACGACCATAGACGCCCCACTCGACAAAATAGCTCCCCACTACTTTGCCTGTCGTATTCACGTAAGGACGGTTTCTCTCGACCAACTCAGGTGCCAGACCGGCTAAGTGGCTTCCATCAGTGTCAGTAATGGTCAAATCTACTTCCCCACTTAGGGAGCATCCATCCAAATTACATAACTCGACAGCCATCTTGTAGAGCCCGCCTTGAGAAACGCTGAATGTAGCACTGCTTTCAGTTCCAGCACCGGCCCAAACTCGTTCTCCATCTAAAATCACATAGCTATTTTCCGCTTGATCTCCCGTCCAAACTTCCCATGAAATAGACACATCCACACTGTCGTGCAATGCTACAACAATTTCGTTGTAAGACGGTTTATCTCGATCTACCTCGACAAGTTGGTAAGTATGCTCTCCCCAAGGAATAGTAGGGACTCCAGGAGGGGCTGCAAACAGAGAAGAACTCAACATTAAACTTGAGCAAAGCGTTACAGACTTAATAAATTTCATACTATTGCTCCCTTGCTAGTTACAAGAGAACAACGAATCGATGTCAAAAACTGACAGGTCAATTCATTCACAAAATTTATACATTGGATAAAAAAAAGAAAAACGATACCAGACAAGAAGCGACTAAGTGCGCAAATTTTTATTATAACTTCCATGAGTTGACTCCATTTATAAGACTCAACTCAAACATAGAGCTAATACTTTAGTCGAATATTCACAAAATGAATACGTGAGCAGAAGATCACCAGAACAACAAAAATGTCTGGAAAACAGATCACTGCCTAACGACGAATCACGAAAAAGTAACAATAAATTTGATTAATTATACTAGAGCATATTGACCGAAAAAACTCATCACAGAAGTCATAGCCTGGTGCTTTGAAAAATTAAATAATGCGGCTTAACCGATAGTTAACACCGCATTATAAAAAGACTGGAACGTAAATTTTTATTCACTTAGTTATTCGAAACAATAAACATCACTTCGACTCGACGATTACACGCTTTTCCCGTGCGAGTTGCATTGGTGCAAGCTGGAACATATTCACCATAGCCTCTTGTGTATATCGCTTCTTGTGAGACACGGTGGTTTATTAACTGCTGTTTGACGGCCTTCGCTCTTCTTAAAGATAAGCCGTCATTGAATGACACAGGACCAGTGCTGTCTGCATGACCAGATATCACGACATCGATACCGGGCTCAGTAGACAAATAGTTCCCCATTTTATCTAACCACATCGAGGATTGTCGGGAGACCACTGACGAGCCCGTATTAAACTTAATGGTGTCTTTGAGTTTCACCATGATGTAGTTACCGGGTAACACCTCATAGTCAATACCGTTTTTAAGCAAGAAGTGTTCAAGTGAATCATAACTATCGCTTCGAGTCTGCCCAAATGGCCCTTTTACCTCAGCAGCGATCGCTTGTGGCGCATTACCCCAACTTGGGTATTTAACATCAGTAGCCCCTCGCGGAGCAACATCCAGCAAGTTACGCTCCCCATAAATATCAAATGGGGGTTTCATGCTGCATCCAGTTACCAATATTGTAAATAATGCTAGGGTTATGAACTTCATTGCGCCACCGATCAAATAAATGCCTTACAAAGTATTTATCGGCTATTTTGTCGATACTTTAATTATATCAGCTAGAAAATGAGTCGTAGATCTAACTCGCGCACATTGAGCCTGTTCAGGTATAATCTCGCCATTGTGACGATTATAGAGGCATAAAAATGAACGATTTGAATATGGTGCTCACAGTTATCCTTGTTCTTATTCTTCTCTACTTGATTTACAAAAAGTGGAGTAATAGGAAAGACGCGAGTGTAAATCTAGAAAAAGGGAAAGCTTTTCTCGAAGAGAATGCCAATAAGCCTGGTATCATCGTCAGCAAAAGCGGTTTGCAATACGAGGTTCTGAAAGAAGGTGTTGGCCAAGTTAACCCGAACTCAAAAAGTAATGTAAAAGTTCATTATCACGGAACACTTATCGATGGAACTGTTTTTGATAGCTCTGTAGAGCGTGGTCAACCTATCTCATTTAGACTCAACCAAGTCATTAAAGGTTGGAGAGAAGGGCTACAATACATGGTCGAGGGAGAAAAAATTAGAATGTATATTCCTCCTAACCTCGCATATGGCCACCGCAGGGCAAGTACCATACCGGCGGCATCAACACTGATTTTTGAAGTGGAACTTATTGAAATTAAATGATTTAAACTACAAAATGCCGCTTTTAACAGCGGCATTTTGCTATTTCTTTAGCATCCCTGATGTAATGGATAAAACTCAAACCCGTTACTTGTTACCATAATACAATCCATTCCGGCTGCATGGGCAGCTTGCTTCCCAAGATCAGTATCTTCAAAAACAACACAATCCCTAGGTTCTAAGCCTAATTTATCTGCGGCTACTAGAAATGTTTCTGGCTCAGGTTTATGTTTCTCAACATCCGTAGCAGTTACCACTGCATCTAATTTCGACAGAATATTACTTTTCTCAAGCAATGGTATTGCACTTACACGTTGGCTACCTGTCCCCACGGCCATTTTTTTCTTGCCATGATTATCTTGTAAAACCGCAACTGTACTAGCAATTAAATCGCCATGGTCTTCCAGGTTGTGGAAGGTATCCATTTTAAAGCCCGATACTTCACTAGGATCTAAATCTAAATTGTGCTTTTTGTTCACTTCCCGCGCGATCTTAAAACTAGGCATCCCACCTAAGCTGTAAAACCAATCATAATTAAAGGGGAAATCAAATTTTTTCGCGGTCGCTTCCCAAGCCCCTATATGAGCAGGCATTGTATCGATAAGCGTGCCATCCATGTCAAAAATTATTCCTTGGTATTTCTCTAAATCAATAGTCATCCGCGCATTCCCAATATCAACAATCCAATACTCTTTAATCAGGCATTATTGTCCGATAGAGTACCCTACCAAGCTTACTATGCAAAAGTGTAAGGAGTTTGTCATCGACTATCTTTGGTTCCTTATGATTCTCATTTATGAGGCATCTTAAATAAGCCTACAGCCCACTAATTGATATACCTATTAATAGGTACTATCGTTCTAAATGAAGGACTAAAGACATGGAATTGCGTTAAAAATGAATATCCGAGAAAAATTGTACCTGTTAGGTGCGGTAGCAGTAGTGGGGGTCGCGTCAGTAGTCATGCTCACTACTTATTTTACACGTACAACCGACGACTTACACAAAGCCACTAACCTCGTCGCCCACTTAGAAATAAGACTATTGAATTTACGGCGCAACGAAAAAGATTTTTTGCTTAGAAAAGATACAAAGTATCTCACCAAGTTTAACGACAATATGGCTTTATTTCTCGATAAAGAGAAACAATTATCCGATATTCTGACCAAGCATTCACTACCCTCTGCCATACAATTAAAAACCGATATTTTAAACTATCAAAAGTCTTTTCAATCTCTCGTTGCTGGTTATCAAACTCTGGGATTAAATAATAAAGATAAGCTTCTTGGTAGCTATTACTCTGAGCTAGCAAAACTTGAAAACCAGCTTGCAGAGCGTGATTTAATCAGGATGTATAGTTTTGACAAACAGCTTGAACAAGGCCAATTTGAAGAGTCCCTTCTCGATTTCGCCAATGCCAATGAGCTAATCAGCACAGCACGTAAAATTGCGGCCCAGAAAAAAGCAATTGGCCTCAAATACAACGAAGGACTTTTGGGAGAAACCCGCGCTCGTTCTCATACTGTTGAAAAACAATTCTCTGAGTTTTCAAAGCAACTGATCGGCACTGCCAACTCGATGGAAGCTCGTTTATCCCTATTTAAACAAGCGCTAACCGCTGCAGTGATACTGATTATTGTATTGATTGTTTATCAGATATCACGTTCAATTAACGTACAGGTAAGCTCTTTGCTCAAAGTCATAGAAAATATTGCACACACTAACAATGTAGGGCAGCGATCAAGTTTAACTGGTAATAATGAGCTTACCTCTATTAGTAAATACTTTGATCGCCTTATGGATAAGTTAGAAAACTTGATTTCAGGTACGCAAGACAAATCAGCCAAACTAACTCAAAGCACAACCAACATGAATTCGGCTTTGCAAGATGTAATGGACCAATTCCATACTCAGGCTGACTACACGAATACTATGACAACTTCGATTCAAGAGATGGTCACCACTATCAATGAAATCGCCGAAAGCACCAATGTCGCAGCAGACAATGTTCAGAAGGCATCAGAGAATGCACAAAATGGACGTAGCGTAGTTGAGCAAACAGTCGGCAATATCAATGAGCTGTCCGAAACACTCAATGCTAGTCAAGACTCAATTTCTTCATTAAACAACCATGTTGAAGAAATCGGTAGCGCCGTCTCAATAATTCAAGGAATTGCAGAGCAAACAAACCTACTTGCTCTCAACGCGGCAATTGAAGCAGCTCGCGCTGGCGAGCAAGGGCGTGGTTTTGCCGTCGTTGCTGATGAAGTTAGAGCACTTGCTAGTCGAACGCATCAATCCACCGAAGATATCACCAATGTCGTCTCTTCAATCCAAAATCAAATGTCTAAAGTTATGACCAATATGGAGCAATGTAACAAACAGGGCAAAAACACCTTAGAGGCTTCGTCGACTTTAGATTCTAGCCTCAGCCATATCATTTCAGATATGGACTCTATACAATCAAACTCGCATCGAATAGCTGCGGCCATTGAAGAGCAAGGTGTCGTCGTCAATCAAGTCGCGGACTCCATAACTGAACTCAACGCAATTTCAGAGAACAATATGGAATCGGCCAAAGCATGTTTGGTCGAAGTCGAATCTGTCTCCTCCCAATCAAAAGATATGGATATGGCCGTAGCGGAGTTCCAAACTAGCAGCGGCTAATCGCTGATTGGGCATAAAGGCATTTCGGAGTATTTTTGCTTTTGGTTATGCACTTTGTTTAATATATACTATCCTTGCTGATAAATAACACAGCAATGTCAGCTAGGATAGAATAATGAAAGTCACATTTAATGACCTAGATTTGCAAAATCTATATTCATTTATTGGTTGGTGCAAACAACAACAAGAAGTGGAAGCGGTATTTTTTGAGCTTAAAGGTTGGTACCTCGTTGCCCGCACGCTACCAGATCATCGCTTAATTCAAAGCGAAAATGAGAAACCTAGAAAAACCTTCTTCCAAACACTCAAGCCCCAGCTTTCAAGCCCACAGGTTGCGATGTCACAATGCGTGTCAGTCAAAGACAAACAAGTTGAAGACATCGTTATATTGCTACTCAAGAGCCTTAACGAAGAACTGCAATACAACTGCCTGACCGTTAGCTAACCAAAGAAATAGGCTAACGCCAACACGACGGCTGCAGTAATCACAAGTGTTTTGACAAAGATTCCCATATTTAACGTGCCACCTCTCGGCGGCTTGTTGCAGCAACTCATATTTTGACCCTTTTGTTAGTTCAATATCTACAACTTTAAACATTCCCCTTAGGGAAGGGTCAACCGATAATTAGCGCTTTAACCACATAACTTCGGGTTAGGTGATCTGTCATGTGGCTAAACCATAAATAAGCCAATAGACGACTATTACGTAAGTTTTTGAAATCATAAGCACATATAAAGAATTATCTTAAGTGGCGTATCTTATATCGACCTTACAGCATTTATTTAAAGTACTGGCACTTTTCAGCCAGTACTTTATCTATTGAGCCTTAAGATTTAATTTCGGATAAACAAAAGCCCAGAAACATAAGACCTAGGACCGCCATTGCACTTTCTAATAACTGCTCTGAGTCAGCGGATGATACCAAGCCTAAGAGAGTCAGTAGTGTTGGCTTTAGCTTGAAAATAATGGTGGCTATTCCTGAAGTAATTTCTTCAGTTGTAAGCGTTTCAAGTTGACCTAACGATATGGCTTCATTGTCTTTAGCTAGCGCTGCTGCGACTTCACCTACACCAATGAGCCCCATGAGCAAGTGAGCATACCCATAATATTTAGTTGACTGGTTGTTGAAAGCTAGAAGAAAGATATTGCCTGTAATTGCGACATCAAGAAAGTTAACTGCGTCAAGGCCGCTGGATAATGATCCAGACTCGATTTTATACGCTACTGTGGGCCACGATGATAAACTAACACGTGTAAATAAAAAGTATGAACCTAATGTATTTAGCATTGAAACCACAGGATTGGTTTGTGTAGCGGACATTTCATCTATTGATGATGGGTCTTTCAAAACATTTGCTCCAAACCAACAAGTCACTTCGATACTTCTGGATACTAAATCCCAAACCTTAGTTACTGAGATGTAGACTGGATTTTGACTAACATTGCCTCCAAAGCTCTCTTGAGTGTTCGATGTCGCAATGGAATTCGCTAACTCAGAAAAGTAACTTTCACCTAAAGCGTTATTGGTGTTAAAGCCACCGATAAAATATGAAGTTAGCCAAAGAAATGGAATATAGATGTAAGTTTGAAAGTCACCATAATCCAATGTAAGGCTAGATGAGCTGGTCAAATATTCCCCTTGTTCGACCAACTCTTCACTATCCGAAACCCCCATTGCCGTTTTAATGAATTTAATAAACCAAGTGATAGCACCACAGTTGTTTATTTGAATTTTTACAAGACCCTCATTGGTAAACGCCCCTATGTCTGACATGCTATTTTTTATCAAAGTAAAAGAATCGCTCAGATTGGCATTTAAACTACTCGCATTGGAAAGGAAGGGGGAGGTCCCACTCAACCCAATCACTGATTGAAGTATGTCTGTTGGACTGGACGCCGTGGGAATGGCGATTGAACTTGTTTTACTCATGACAGAGGGCAAATCTCCAAGCTCGTTGCTAAACGTAGAAGTAAAAGTATTAATAAAACTTCCCGATCCGCTGAGTGGACTCGAACTCGGAATAGATATATCTATCACTGGCACAAAATCTAACACGCCTTGCGAGCCGTTGTTCGCTGCCTGTTGCTGTGCAATCTGAGAGTGAATATGTCGATGGAGCAAATCTGTCGTATGGCTTGCTGAACTGCTAGTGTGGGGTTGCCCATAAACCTCTGAATAATTACCTTTATTATTTATTTTGTTATAGGTATTTGAATTATTATTGTATACATTCTCAACTGTTTGGCTGTTCCCTGTGGTATTTGTTACAACATGACTAACAGGGTGGGTAAAACAATTCGGAGCTGTTGATGACAGCAGCTGATTGCCTAAGTTGTTCCAATTGTCTCCAGGTTTCATGGCCCCTTGAAAGTTAGTTGCGACCGAATGTATACGCTCCCAATATATGATTGCGTCAATAACAGCATCCAACAACAAGCCAACAACCAAACCAGCGGGTCCCAAGATCGCAACACACGCTCCAACAATTAATATATCCAATATTTCTAGCCAGTGAGTTTTGAAATAGTGGACAACTTTTTCAGCTTCATGTACCAGCCAACCTACCACTGCCGAAAAAGCGTCAGTCAACCAATTTCCATACTCGGAGGCCGAGCTACTATCGGGCGGACCATATTTCAATAGAACGGTTTTATCAACCACACCAGCAATGCTTGTATAATTACCCTTGGAGTCTAATCGATATATGGTGGAGACATGCTGAGCGCTATGTAGAATAGTTCCCATATAAAGGCTGAAGCCACCCCAAGAATCTACAGTATCTTCCCCACTCGTTGAGACTTGCCCATTAGTAGATTGCAAAGGACTCTCCCCACTTGCAGACTTATTGGTAAAACTTATACTACTATTAATCTGTTCATTACTATCATTACTCTGTTGTTGCGTTGTCGCTAGTTTTAAAATGCAATCATTAAACGGGTTTACACTCTGGGTAGAAGATGGAGCCGTAGGAGTCGGGTCAGTTATTCCTCCACTTTTCGCATTGCTTCCATAGGTATTCATTGCACCTGAAAGTTGGCCTTTTGTAATACTCCCTGTACCGTTAGGGTAAGTATTGCTGGGCGCAACTTTATTTTGCAGCGTAGTTAAATCGTCTGAGCTGGTGTTCTGATAGCGACTCGCTGCGCCGATTAAGGGTTGAAAAGATTGCCAACTTGTTGCCTCACTCGAACCAGCGGTCGCATTATCATTATTCAAGACAGAGTCAATCGTTACCACTCTAGCAAAAAAATAGCTGTTTGGAGTACAACCGAGTAGCGCTAATTTGATTTTTTGTAGATTATTCCCAGGTGCTTGGAATAAAACGCTTTGGAAACGGCTAACAGAATGTAAAGTCCCTTCATAAGGGTCAAGCAACTTCATGCTTTTATGAGTGTTAATTTGAAAGTATTGTTTGCCACCCATTTTAGCTGGCAAATGGTATTGGTTTACTGGTTCGAGTGTAAAATGCCCTGCGGACTTGGTATCTTGTCCTAAAGTAATGTTGGTGGTAATTGGCCTCTCCGAAGTGATTTTATATTTGTGCCAAGATTTTGTCGTAAAATCCATATAGTTGACATCCACTTCCATCGTTCTACCGTCACTGGATGGGTTTCTAATCCCAAAGAATGCCATCTGTTCATTACCACGAATAGGTGTCGTCACGGTATTGAATTGACCCATAAAGTAACCTGTCATGAGAGTAGTAGCCACACGTTGTAATTGAGTACTAGGTTCCCACTGTTGCCAATGACTTTGTTGCCCATTGCCTGTATATAATGGAAAGTAATAAACGAAGCCATTAGTATCGGTGCCCACAAAGCCTCGATCGCTAAATTTATTGATATATAGATGAATGGAAGTAAACGTAGGTTTGTACTCAAGACTACTTTGAGTACTTGCGTTGAGTGTCCCTATGAATTTACTATCAATTCTACTTTGACTATATCCAGCATTAAAAAATGCTCCCTGCCAATTGACCGTGTTACTTTTGCCATCTTTATTTGTATAATCAAAAATATTTATACCACATACATTACCCTCGTTTATAAACAATAACTGGTGAATACGATTGGTCGAATTACTACCTCCTGGGCCATTTTTTGCTTGATCATCCGTTAGTAGTAGAGTGCGAGCGTGGAGAATGTCCATTACTGCCATAGAGCTGAGTAGATCAAGTGCGCTATATGAAAATCTAGTGCCATGCACATAGCCATCTCCATTCACGCTATTAAACCCTTGCCACACGATTGTTGAGCCATTCACTGTGGTGCTAGACGTTGTTGGAATTTGTGTTCCATTTGAGGCACTGGTGGGTACCGTGTATAAATGATAAATTTGGGTAGTATCGTCATAATCAGAAGGCGCAGCGATAAAATAATAGATGGGATCGGTCACTCCATGACTGACATCAACATAAACTAGAGCTGGCCACTGTGGAAAAGCAATATCACTATAGATTGCTTCAAATATACGACAATCCAGACTGCCATCCTGATTTATTTGGATGACAATAGATACAGCAACATTCTTTTTTTCCCAATAAGCTATTGCATTAAGGCGAGCGTAGGTCTGCCCTAATTCAGAAGTAAAATACGACATACTCATACCGTATGACACGGTGTTGAAGAAACTGCTTTTTGCAGGCCACTGATTCATTATAAGATCATAGACATCGACCACAAACCAACCATTTGTGCCATTTTTGGTTTCCTGCGTGCTGATAGCGCTGAGCTGTTCTTGGCTGAGATGAGCACCGTAGTCATAATTTCCTATTGAATAAACTAAATAGTATTTTTCATTCTTATTCGCGTCTAGACAAGTTACAATAAAACCCAACCGTTTAGCTTTGGTATTAGATTGGACTTGATTGTGGTACGCACACGATAAATAGCGGATAGAGCTAAATTTAACTGGAGAAGAATAATCATCTCCCTTAAAACTGCTGATATCGAACGTGGTGGTTCGATAGCCATTATGTGCGATAGCGCCACTCGTGCTAGTAAAATCCCGCTCATAAATTTCTAAAGTATCAAATACGTTGCTGCCTGGACTACTCACAAAGTGAGCAAATCCTGGCTCACCATAGCTAAAGTTTTGATCAGAAAATACTGCATCACTATCAGACACCATTTCGGTTTTAATAAAGGGTGTAAAAGACTCAAAACCCGCATGCATACCTTCTTCTACCGATTGGGGCGCAACTTCTTTAAATACATTAGGCACAGGGAAAGATTCAGTCGTGGCTTTAAGGTAGGCCACGCTGCTTTCATTCGCTTGCTCTTCGGGTGTAATACCGTTATCTTCTGCAGAGCCCACATCATAGCTATCGTCACCGGTAAAGTTGGCCCAAGCAGTTGGTACAACACCACTACTAATCAATCCGACCACAGCCGAGAATCGACTAGAGTTGGAGAGAAACTCTCTACGTGACATCATCTTTTCAAATGCTTTAACTTCCTTATTAATAACAGTTGGTTGATTTAAAATTAACTTCAATTTTTGACGAAGCTTTTCTGATAGCGACGTTGTATTTTCTGAAGCTTTATTAGAGTAAACAGCCATAATAATCACCTACTTCATTTGCTATTAATACTGCATGGTTATAGAGCCCTAAATTTGACAAGGTCATGTAACCGCTAATTTTCTACTTACTGCTTTACAAGGCTCCTCGAGCCTAAGACTAAAATTATTCTGAGACGTTACCTATAACGCGTAACTAGCGAAGCCATTCTCGTTGAACTTAAATCATCGAAAACGTTTTGAGATCTTTTATTCACCAATTACCTCTTCCGATTAAAAACAACTTCATCGAACACCATGAAATAAATAACCATCATTTTTTAATGAATGACATCCGAAATAAATTTAGTGAAATAAATTAATTTCCACCTATGGTTATAGATATAAAGTCGGTTTAACTTTGGAAAACCACACTAATTTAACTGACCACAAATATAAGGCATAGTTCTCTATTTCTTTAATTTAATTTAGTTAAACAAAATGTATTACAACAGTTAACAACTTGTGAGCATTTCATTTCACGCAGAAATACTCACAGTAATAAAACCAAACGCACTACAAAGTTATGTTTTTTATAATCAATAACTTAAATTCATTTTCACACTTAAAAACCATTTGTAAGTTATCCAGCTAGTTTTTACCAGAACCCATTTGGTATTAAAAACGTATAATATAGAAAACTATTCATTCCCATAGTCAATAAACCACAACAAATTATTTCCACTTTCATATTTTAAAAATATAAATTCGTAATCAAATAAAGAACATTTAATTCTTATAGTTTGAACAATACCTTCTAATTTAAAATCAACATCACAAAGCAAAAATAATATTTAAGATTAAATGTTATAAAATAAAAATCAGATAAAGCTAACCTTTTGCTATATCTAGAGTTGGGTGAAAAGTGTTGCTTGTATTGAGAGCGGATAAGCTGTTGCGTAATAACCATTTTCTATTATGTTTTTAGCCAGCTACTGGTTCAATTCAACAATTGCACTAAGCTCCCCTGTAAGTGATGACCTAAATTCTGCGTAATTCCAGCCTTAAACATTCGATGGTATAATCAGCTCATAGACTGCTAGTGTGTAAGTTAGGTCGACGGCGAGTTCGAAAGGTATACTCTAAGATTCATATAAATCACTTTGGTATCCTGCCCGATACCCAACAACACAACCATTAAACAAAAAGAGAATAATTTTCACATGGTTAATAACACTATCCAATGGTTTCCGGGCCATATGCACAAGGCTCGTAAAGAGATAGAAGAAGTCATTCCTCAAGTAGACGTCATTATTGAAGTGCTTGATGCACGCATTCCTTTTAGTAGCGAAAACCCGCTTATATCCAGTCTACGTAATGATAAGCCTTGCGTAAAAGTATTAAACAAGCGAGATTTGGCTGATCCGGAAGTAACTCAACTTTGGATCGAGCATTTAGAAAAAGAAAAAGGCGTCAAAGCCATCGCGATTACCACCAATAATCCCAGTGAAGTCCAACAAATCACTGAGTTGTGCCGCAAACTGGCTCCGCATCGTGAAGAGATCGGTAAAAATATTCGCACCATGATAATGGGCATACCCAACGTTGGGAAATCAACCATTATCAATGTGTTAGCTGGCCGAACAATTGCTGTAACGGGCAACCAACCAGCGGTGACTCGTCGACAACAGCGCATCAATCTGCAAAACGGTATTGTACTTTCAGACACGCCGGGAATCCTCTGGCCAAAAGTAGAAAATCCTCATAGTGGGTTTCGTCTTGCTGCGACTGGCGCAGTCAAAGATACCGCTATGGAATACGATGAAGTCGCTTTTTACACCGTAGAATATTTAGCAAAACAATATCCTGACAAATTAATAGAGCGTTACCAACTTGATGAACTTCCAGACAACGATGTCGAGCTAATGGAAGCTATCGGTGCGAAACGTGGAGCACTTCGCGCTGGTGGGCGAGTCGATCTACATAAAGCATCAGAAATACTGCTTCATGAGCTGCGTTCTGGGACACTTGGCCAATTGACGTTAGAGCTACCGGAAATGATTACACAGGAGCTCATTGAAGTAGAACTAGAAACCGCGAGAAAAGCAGAAGAAAAAGCAAAGAAAAAAGAAGAACGTAGAAAAAGATACCTCAAAAACAAACGCTAGCTTGTTCGAATGTCACAGATAAATATCAAGAATTCGATATTCATCTGTGACAACAATTGATGAACTTAGTACACTTTCAGATAACTAAGGGATTCTGTTAAACGCTGGTGATAGCTTGCAGCATATGAAAATGCACAATCATAGACTTATCGTAGCGCTGTTCGCTATGATATTGCTGCTTGCTGTAAATTTGAGTGCCAATGCTATTGTTCCGTCACAACAAAATGACAGTGGTCATCACTCGGCTCAATATCATTCGGATTTCAACCAAAATACTCACACAGAAGATTGCTGCCAATACTCGACTGAGGAAATAGAATTACCCTGCTGCTCTTTCACAAGTCCAGCGGCCCCCTATCTATCGAGTAACTCAATTAACTTTTATAACCAATTGAGCCGTTTAGTGCTCATTAGACAAGAATCCAGTATCAAGCCCTACCCTCCTACATTTAGGCCCTATCGTCCTCCCATTGTTTGAGCTTTTTCATCGATTTAATCTACGTCACTAAAATATACATAGGTATTTGCAGCGCGTTGTCTTTGCTTGATTGCGATAAACGTTTGAATACTGTGAATACTGTTTAAACAGGAAACTCATGATGAAATGGACAACTAAAATTTTTGCTACATTATCTCTAATAACGAGCTCTACAGCTTATGCTGGTTCGACAATGGAACTTTATAAATCTCCCAGCTGTGGATGTTGCACCGAATGGGCTGAAATCATGCAGCAAAAGGGCTATACCGTGAATGTCCAAGCCACCCAAGGTTGGCAACAAGTTAAACAACAATTCGGTATGCCTACTAAATTGATGTCTTGCCACACGGCAGTCATCGAAGGTTATATGATTGAAGGTCATGTACCAGAGAAAGACATTGCTCGTTTACTAGCGGAAAAGCCAACAAACATAGCAGGATTAGCCGCTCCAGGTATGCCACAGCATTCACCTGGCATGGCCGCACCTGGCGAGGTATATAAAGACTTCACTGTCATCGCTTTCGATAAAGATGGGAACACGCATATCTACAGCCAATACTAGAACTTATATATGGTCTAGAGCCCTTTACTTTGCTAAAGGGCTCACTGTTTATCAAGTTAACGATAAACGCCGCACAACTTAAGTAGAACACTTTCTAATTCGTCCCACGGCATTAATTGGGAATCGATGACTTCAATACGCGATTCAAAGTTGTCTAAACTAAGCTCGTTGACAGACAATACGCCATTAACCAAATTAAAGGCGTAGCAACCTTGATCTGTGTTTAGTACAGCCTTAACCCGCTCTGCGCTAATCGCGTTTAACATAGACATCAGCTGATCAAAATCGAATTTGTATTCCGCACCGATTAGCCAACCACAACTAAAATAGTTTTGGCCCTTATTCTCTTTTCTTACATATTTCTGGTTTGGAGAAAGTTCAAATTGGGGTTCCAAGTCTGCATGGTCGGCAAAATGTGTATCATTGCTGCTCGGTACATCTGCGCGTAACCGTTCAATATCGAGTATTTCTAGTGGAATATTTCCATACTTGACCAACTTATGAAAAGTTTTCGCTGGTTGTTGGTTAGTCACCCAGTCATTAAACGCATCGATATCTTGGCTACTACATTGGTCGACTTTATTACCAATTATCACCTCACTCACTTCAAGTTGATCATTAAAGTTTTGGTTTGAGGTATATTTTTCATTTGAAAAGTTTCTTGGGTCCACCAACGCAACGGTTGCTTTCAGATCAACATAATTCAGGTACTGTTCCGAAGTGAGCACCGCCATCACCTGTTTTGGGTGACCTAAACCAGTCGGCTCTATAAGTAAACGATCAGGCTTGGTCCTTAATAAGGCATTAATACCCACCGACATAGGAACACCTGCTGTACAGCACATACACCCACCTGGCACTTCTTTAATTAACGCTCCTTGCTCGGACATTAAAGCACCGTCGATACCTATTTCACCAAATTCATTCACCAGCACCGCCCAGTGTTCACTTTCTGGCTTCTGCTTTAACATATTTAATATCGCAGTTGTCTTACCTGAACCTAAAAAGCCAGTAATAATATTTGTTGGAACCCTATTTGACATTGTTAAGCCTTTAAAATTTACCCAGCATTACCTTACAACACTAACAAGATACTGGGTTAGCTAGCTTAGCTCAACACTGCGGCGCTAAGAAAACAGTAAAAAACAAAAGACGCGCCATCATGGCGCGCCTTCCACCTCGTTACTCAATCGTGAGTTTGCGAATCAACTTCAATGAGTTGAACAGAAAACGAGGATATAACTATTTTTTCAAAATCATCCTAATTGTAAGTAGGGAGACATTATTTCCTCCGTTCAAGTCGGCTCGATAATCCCTACTATTTAAATATGGACTAAACATGGTAAAACTCAAGTTATTCACTAAAGATATACATGTTAACTCGCTTTTTAACAATCAGATAAAAACCCACACAAATAGTATGCTGTTTAAAGCCTGTATTCACCTTACTTTTACCAATAACGAAATGATTTAATGTCAAATTTGAAAATCAAATTTTCAACTTTATCTCTGTGCGTCAAGTGTTTCGCGAGTATAATTGTCGCCAGTTAAGTTCAATATTCAGCATAAGGCCCATATCCCAATGACCAGAAGAGAGAAAATCATGCAATCGTTACTCGCACGCGTGCCCAAAGATGCGGTTAACCAGTTTCTCTCTTCAAAGGAAAAAACACCAATATCAGTGATGATTATGTCGCTTATCGTTGGTGTACTCACAGGTCTTATCGGTACACTCTTCCAACTTGGCGTCGACTTTATTTCCGACACTCGTACATCTTGGCTGAGAGATAAAATCGGCCACGATGTGCCTTTGTGGTTAGCAGCATTCACTATTAGTGCTGTACTTGCTGTAATCGGCTATTACTTAGTTCACCGTTTCGCTCCAGAAGCTTCTGGCTCTGGGATCCAAGAAATTGAAGGAGCAATGGATGGCATACGCCCAATGCGCTGGTGGCGAGTTATTCCAGTTAAGTTTCTCGGTGGCTTAGGTACTTTAGGTGCGGGTATGGTGCTCGGTCGTGAAGGCCCAACTGTTCAAATGGGTGGTGCGATCGGGCGTATGATTACTGATATCTTTAAAATCAAAGATGACGACACCAAACACTCTCTCCTAGCCGCAGGTGCAGCAGGAGGCCTTGCTGCAGCGTTTAATGCACCGTTAGCAGGTATCATGTTTGTGATTGAAGAGATGCGCCCACAGTTTCGCTATTCGCTCATTTCAATAAGAACCGTGATTATCTCTTCTGTCATGGCGACCATTGTTTTCCGTACAATAATGGGCCAAGGTGCTGTTATTACTGTTCCTCAATATCACGCACCAGAGTTAAGCTCATTGTTTCTTTTCCTATTACTAGGTGCACTTTTCGGTATTTTTGGAGTGATCTTCAACCGCTTAGTGACGCTTTTCCAAGACATGTTCGCTCGCATTCATAAAAATAGTCGTAAGCGTTTTATGTTTGTAGGAGCCATGTTAGGTGGCTGCTTTGGTATCACACTATTATATATTCCTCAGCTTGCTGGTGATGGTACAGAGCTAATACGCACGATCACTGATGGTGGATTTGCGGCATCAATTTTACTCTTGATTTTCTTGGGACGAATTCTGACCACTATGCTTTGTTTCGGCTCTGGCGCACCAGGTGGTATCTTCGCTCCTATGCTGGCTCTAGGAACATTGTTTGGCTATGCGTTTGGGTTAATCGCACAAAAAATGTTGCCAGGTTTAGATATTGCCCCGGGTATGTTTGCAATAGCTGGAATGGGCGCTTTATTTGCTGCAACGGTTAGAGCACCGATTACCGGCATCCTACTGGTGATTGAAATGACAAGTAACTACCACTTGATTTTGCCACTTGTTACAACCTGTTTAGGTGCCGTGGTGTTTGCACAGTGGTTAGGCGGTGAGCCAATTTACAGCCAACTATTACACCGTACCCTTAAAGCAGAGAAGTTAAGACAAGAGGAATACCCTTAACTTTGTGCCTCAAGACAAAGATACTAGCCAAACATTCACGTATGTTTGGCTAGTCTAATACGTAATAGTTAATATTGTCAGATCAAAATTATGGGTGAAGATACCTCTGGGACTTGGTCTGAATATAATCAGTGATTAATGGAGTAAAGCACTTGAACTGGAGACGGATTACCAGATATACAAACGTTCCCCCTTCCCAAGCCTCGCTAGCACTTGGAATTATTGGATTAGGCCACGCGTGGCATCTCTATTTCCCATCGGTAGGATCCATAATACGTCCATATATGGTCGCTTTTGGTGCTCTCATCTTACTTCCTGTTTTACTAAAATATTTAACCAGCGCTAAAACATTTATTACTGAAATACGCCATCCATTAAATGGCAGCTTGCTCGCGCCAATGAGTATGTCTCTACTCATACTATGTGACTACCTAGCCGTCATCGCGCCAAAAATTGCTTACCCTATCTGGTTTATCGCTATCTTGCTGCACTTTACTATGATGGTGCTGTTTTTTACCTTCCAGTTGAGCGATTTCAAATTTTCCAATATCGCGCCTAGTTGGTTTTTATATCCTGTTGGATTAATCAGCAGCTCTTTGGCGGGAACAACATTTGGTCATACTGTATTTTCTTCTTCATTGGTTAATACTTGTATTACTATTTATTTTTTCATGTTGCCTGTAGTTTTATACCGCCTTGTATTTGAAGGAAGTTTACCTAAAAATGCTAGACCGACAATCGCAATAATGGCTGCACCAATAAATTTAACTCTTGCGAGTTATTTAGTTAACTTTCCTGACCCAGATCCTATACTAACAGGCGCTCTGGCAGGAATTGCAATTACGATGACCTTGTTAATATATTTGTGCTATTTCCGATTGTTAAAGCTAGATTTTCAACCATCGATTGCTTCGATAACTTTTCCATCTGTTATCAGTGCGATTGCAATGTATCGCCTAACAGCGTTTTTTAAGGTGTACTACCCACAATGGCATTGGTTACACAAATTTGGTTATTTTGAGCTCACCGTCGCTACAGTACTCGTCATTTGGGTATCTTTTAAGTATCTGCGGATGTACTGGCCTGAACTAGGCAAAAATTAACGCCATCATAAGTGAAAGAAGCAGCAAGAACTCAGTGCATTTTGTTGCTTTTTTCTGACATAAGATCACCAAACTCTAACCTTCTTTGAATCATAGCAACAACAGACAACCCTTAAATACTCTATATATTTCATATAGTTAAAATTAAACTTCCAGGCCCCTTTCAGCTTAATTAATAAAAATATTATTAATAGTAAATGTATTTATCTTTGCCAAAGAATGCAAAAAAATAATATTTGCCCCTCGATCAATTATCCATTTTATTTCATATATTCCATGTCAGCTGGCTTTGTATATAAAAATCAAAAAGGATAGTATTTATGAATACCTTAAACCACTACCCACGTTTACCTATTTTCATTGAAAATAAGCTCAATTTTTATATTGAAGACCTGATTCAATCAAACCAGAACGGTAAACACCTAGTGTTAGGAAAAAGGCCAGGACCCGAAGATATAGTGTTGCAAAGTAATGATTATTTGGACTTATCTAATCATGAAGATATCGTAGAAGCTCATGTAGAAGCGATAAAACGTAAGCAAGACTCTCCGTTCATGTCGGGTATATTTTTGCAAGATGAGCAATCCAAGCCGGATATTGAAACCAATCTTGCAAACTACGCCGGATTTTCCTCTTGTTTGCTTTCCCAGTCAGGATGGAGCGCTAATACTGCCCTACTCCAGACAATTTGCGACGAGGACACAAATGTATATATCGACTTTTTTGCGCACATGTCGATGTGGGAAGGCGCTAGAATTGCTGGCGCCAACCTTCATCCATTTATGCACAACAACGTACGTCACCTAACCAAACTCTTGAAAAGAAATGGACCAGGAATTGTTGTCGTTGACTCCATCTATAGCACTATTGGTACTCTTGCACCACTTGAAGAGCTGATATGTATTGCCAAAGAATTTGGCTGTGCTGTGCTGGTCGATGAGTCCCATTCTTTAGGTACTCACGGCTATCGAGGTGCAGGTCTACTTAACGAGCTAGGATTAACCAAGCAAGTTGATTTTATGACTGCCAGTTTAGCCAAAACCTTTGCTTATAGAGCTGGTGCAATTTGGTGTAATAATCAAGCGAATGAGTGTATACCATTCGTGGCTTATCCCGCTATTTTTAGCTCTGCCATGCTCCCTTATGAGCTTGCGAGGTTGTCGAAAACACTATCAGTAATCGAAGAAAGTGATGATCGTCGAGAGCGATTAGTACAAAAAGCAAACTACTTTAAAAATTCTCTGCGCGAAATTGGTTTTACTATTCGCAGTGAATCACAAATTGTTGCTCTTGAAACAGGTGAGGAAAATAACACGGAGAAAGTACGCGATTTCTTTGAAAATCATGGGATTTTTGGCGCTGTATTCTGTCGCCCTGCGACAACACCTAACAAAAACATCCTTCGCTTTTCATTACATAGTTCCCTTACAGACAAGCAAATTGACTCAATGTTGGAGGTGAGTGAGAAAGCTTATCACCACCCTGATTTGAACTTTATTTAACTTTATTCATACGCCTAAGGACCATATTTGTAGACACCTTCCCCCAATCACCTCGTTGTAGTAGTGGTTGGGGGCTTCTCGTATCAGTTAATGAGAACGGTCACTACTCTACTTTTTTTGAGTCTATTTCAAATGAATGTAACACTTTAGATTGTCCATATAACTGAGCAAATTCTTGTAAATTTAGTCCGGCTTTGTTGCGAGCCTCTGGTGAACAGTCCGCACTATACAAACGTTTGGCAATAAAGATTTCTCCTTTTATTAAGGCCCCCATTAGCGCTGTATTCCCTCGTTTATCTCGTACACACGCGTTCGCACCGTAGTCCAGTAAAAGTTTTACCGCAGCTCCCTGTCCTTGATAAGCAGCAACCATAAGGGGTGTATAGCTTTTTGAGTTTATCTGATTCACAGGAAAGCCAGCTTGCAAAAAAGTCGTCATGACTTCCATGTTGCCCGTTCTCACAGCATCAAAAAATAAAGACACAAGAGATTGATATTCCTTTTGATTTCTTTGTTCAATAGCTGATACGGAAGAAGTAAATACAAATGCAACGGTTAAAACAACAAAAGCTAAGATTCTCATGTCCACTCCTTTTGTCTTGGAACGATGGCCTCCGTTCTAGGTAGACCATCGATACCCAAGCCCACATATTTGAATTACATTGTTGTTTTGGCTTTGACTTTTGATAAATCGACCTGAGTTGCCTTGGCCAATCGGGTTCCATAGTCAGTGTCAGCACGATAGAAGTAGCTCACCATAATAACCTTCACCTCTTGGTTTGAGACTTTATTCAGATCACCAGCCAGATTGCTAATTAGGTCCTGTTTGTCTTGCTCATTTAGGCTTCGGTAAAGTACTCCCGCTTGGAAGAAGTTTCTTGGATTCTTTATCGCTTTTTGTTGCACTGTCCCACTTAACGCAGTGTTAACCGCTCTAGATTTCGGGTCTTCTGTCACTTCAACTTTGCGGCTTGGCTCGTAATTAACATCTAAATTTTTGCCTTCAACTTTTGCATTGTTACTCAAACCATTTTGGTTGTAGTTATTAACTGCAGAAACAGGGCGGTTGACCGGTAGCTGAAACAAGTTAGCACCTAAACGATATAACTGAGTATCCGCGTAAGCAAACAATCGACCTTGTAGCAATCTGTCTTCAGAGGGTTCTATACCCGGGATTAAATTTGAAGGTGCAAAAGCGGATTGCTCACTTTCTAAGAAAAAGTTGTCTGGGACACGATTAAGAGTCATCGTTCCAACTTTTGTTTCTGGTACGTCTAGCCACATTTTTGTAGCGTCGAGCCCATTGTAATCTAGTTCACTAAGAGCTTTAGGAGAAAGCACTTTCACGTATAGATCCCATTTAGGGTGGTTGCCTTTCTCCAGTTGCGAATACAAGTCGTTTGTTAAATGATTAAAGTCCTGACTCTGGACCTGTGCTACTTCGCTTGGACGAAGACTCTTGATACCTTGTCGGCTTTTCCATTGAAACTTAACGTAGTTCACCTTGCCTTCTTCGTTAATCCACTTATAGGCATGAACTCCAAACCCATCCATGGTCCGATAGCTCGCTGGTGTGCCTAGATTCGTATACACCCACGTGAGCATATGGGTTGCGCCCGGCTCATGACTAAAAAAATCAAAGAAGCGGTTGGGATCTTGCTGGTTTGTTACTGGAGATGGTTTTAACGAATGAACCATATCTGGAAATTTAATTGAGTCCCGAATGAAAAATACCGGAAGGTTGTTTCCAACCAAATCCCAATTGCCTTGTTCAGTGTAAAACTTTGTCGCAAAACCACGGGGATCACGAAGCGTTTCAGGTGAGCCCTTAGAATGGACAACCGTAGAAAAACGCACAAATACAGGTGTCACTTTCCCCTTTTCAGCGAAAGGCGATGCGATAGTTAAGTTGCTGTAATCTCCCGATGAAACAAATTCACCGTATGCGCCAGTACCTCGTGCATGAACGACACGTTCAGGTATACGTTCTCTCGCAAACCGTTGCAGTTTCTGTATAAGATGCACATCTTGAAGCAGAACACTGCCATTTTCGCCAGCAGTAATGGAATTTTGATTGTCTCCGACAGGTGCCCCGTTGTCACGTGTTAGGACTTCTGCGTGTAAAGACGAGCTAGCCACCCCAATTGACAAGACGAATAGACTTTTAGCCAGTTTCATATTTTATCTCCCTATGCGTGCCTTACTTGCTCTTTAGCAAATAAAGCCATCAATGTTTCCCTTAAGTTGATAAAACTATATCGATTTCAGTGAAACTTGTTTAATGGGAGTTACCTATAGATTCGATAGGTATAGACTATATCGTTCTGTAAACAATCAGTTGTTAAACAATAAGATTGAATGGTTATTCGTGAAGGTGGCAGCGCTTCGTTGGCTAAGGTGAAAGTCTGTTCAAGGAAAGGGTAAATAAAAAGAGCCCTTACAGCTCACGCCGTAAGGGCATTTTCTTCTTTGCAGCAATCCAGCTACTTAGGTGCTCCCTGCATCTATTCCTTGATATGTTCGCTTATCCTTCAGCGCTTTCCTTATCATCGCCTTCCTAGCGGTGTCCTTAGCATCCCATGCCCGTCGGTCATCCTGACTAACGCTCCACCCTTCCCTTAGTGGTATCCAAGCATTGTCTTCCTGACAATATTCTTCCATGAGTTGTTTCAACTTTATTTGCAACACCATCCTAGTGAATACTGGTTGAAACTGCTATCCGTGCGATTATTCATCCCCTTTGAATAATCTACCTTCATCCTAAAGGTTGTCCTTAATGCCGACTCCCTGTCGACATCTATAATTTAGCGAAACAAGCGCACCAAATCAGCATAAATACCTACATAATATAAATAAATCTACATCACATTTTTATATTTCTTTTTTTATTCATGAACTTAAAATCCTTCTTAGATAAAACCTATACAATTCTCACTTTAAATTCTTACGAACTTGTAAGAGATTTCTCACAAAGAAGATCTAAGAATGGAAAGTTTGGCGCTTAACCCTATGAAGAGTTGAGACAAAGTTTAGCAATGTATTCATTTGTTCGAATTCTAGTGAGGCTAGTATTGTCCCATGAGTGTGGAACTTCTCAATGGGGTTGCGATATACATTCTAAGTTAAAACAGTTACTAGATAAATTTCCTGATAGTGCTGCTATTAAGTTGTCGATGGCGCAACTTACCATACGAGATCGAGTCTCATGAGTAGCAGAACCTATATGAGGTAATACGACGACATTGGGCAACGCACACAATGGCGATGTATTTGGCAGTGGCTCGGTTTCAAATACATCCAGCCCTGCTGCTTGTATCTGATTATTTTGCAATGCATCGATTAGAGCGTTTTCATCTATGATTTTTCCTCTCGAGCCATTAATGAAAATTGCGCTTGATTTCATCAGTTTGAATTCTTGCCTTCCAATCATTTTTTCTGTGGTTTTATTCAATGGCATTGTGACGACAATGAAGTCAGATTGAGAAAGCAACGTAGTAAAATTCATTCTCGTCGCACTAAGCACTTGCTCTGCCGTTATATTTTGTCGCGAACTGAAATAGTTCACCTTCATATCAAAGCCAAGGTGAGCTCGTTTAGCGACGGCATATCCGATGCGTCCCATTCCTAAAATGCCAACGCTTTTCCCATGGATATCAGTTCCATAAAGCTCAGGACCAATACTTTTCTGCCAATTTCCCTCTCTCACTAGATTGGAAAGCTCAACTATTCTTCGCGCGGTACACAGCATGAGCGCAAAAATCGTATCTGCCGTGGCATCAGTTAATACTGAGGGCGTATGCATGAGCGCTATTGAACGATGATTTAAGTAGTCAACGTCGAACTGATCAACCCCAACTGATATCGTCGAGCACACTTTCAAGTTAGGTGCATATTTCAACGTATTTTTCTGAATCGGGTAGCTTGAACCAATCAACCCTTCGGCCTGTGCGAGACTACGTTTAAAAACATCACTATTATTCGCAGTAATGCCATTAAAATACGTCACATCAAAATGCTGTTTAAGACGCTCTAATGCGTCCTGTGGGATAGACTTATACAAGACAACTTTTTTCACTTTACACTTCCTACGCCCGAGACAAAAATACAGCATATATGCGATGCATAACAATCTAGTAGATATTACTAACAGAATGAAATAGCGAAAATACTTTACAACAAGATTCAGGTTCAATTGGTGATAGATTTTGTACGAGATACACCTACACCAGCCAAAATCTATTGATTAAGGCTAGTGTAGATTTTTTGAGCAACTAAAACACAATATGCAGTAGATCTGGGCTACAGGTTTATGTATAAGCATCCAATGAAACTATAGATAACATACTGATTCAACGACTTTAAATTTCTCTAGTTTATTGAATAACAGCATTTAGCCTTTCAATAAAAGCCACTGTATCGGGTGTTTTCTTACATATTACACTGTCATCATGTATTTCTACTGGGTTGGCTTTATCATATGATAAAGGCTCGATATTCATATCTTCAAACGCAGTAATCATGTCAGGCGTGTAGTCGATAATCGCATCTAGGCGTCCACTTTGTAACTTCTTAATATTTTGCTCCAGTGATTTTGCTAAGATAAGTTTGACTCCCGAATCATCAACCTTCTTTCCATATGGAAAACCCGCCCTAGCTCCAACTTTTTTTCCAACTAAAAGACTTAAATCATTAATAGTTGCACTATCATGAGGCGTAAATATGTATATTTTAGCTACACTCATTGGCTTGCTTACAATAATGTTGTCTACATCCCATGTAGGATAAAAGTTAACGTTTTTGTTAGCTGGAGAGAGGCAAGCTGTAGAGCTTTTATCAAACGTATTTTCTGCCCGTATCGCTGGTAACTCCTTTATCTCAACACCGTCTACTTTTTTTATAATGACATCGTATTCCCCTGTCATCTCTTTATTATGTAATCCAGGTATTCCTATAGTGAAAACTTCCACGGCAAATGCCGGGGAAGCAAGCAAAAAAAATACTGTAGTTACAACCGACTTAACCATATGTACTCCTTACACGAAAATTTAAGTTTCGAAACCGTTCCTTGATTTCCTTGGAACATATAGAAATTGTAGTACAGGTATCTCAGCTATATTGAAGAGGTTTAAAGGCAGCGAATAGGTGTATCGAAGTTTAGTAACTGAGAACACATCCTAAAATTTACAATGAGCAAGCATAGTCTAGTAAGGGCGTGAATTGGTATTCGCCATGATGATTTAGTAGAAATCAGAAAAAAAAGAGCCCTTACAGCTTACGCCGTAAGGGCATTTTCTTCTTTGCAGCAATCCAGCTACTTAGGTGCTCCCTGCATCTATTCCTTGATATGTTCGCTTATCCTTCAGCGCTTTCCTTATCATCGCCTTCCTAGCGGTGTCCTTAGCATCCCATGCCCGTCGGTCGTCCTGACTAACGCTCCACCCTTCCCTTAGTGGTATCCAAGCATTGTCTTCCTGACAATGTTCTTCCATGAGTTGTTTCAACTTTATCTGCAACACCATCCTAGTGAATACTGGTTGAAACTGCTATCCGTGCGATTATTCATCCCCTTTGAATAATCTACCTTCATCCTAAAGGTTGTCCTTAATGCCAACTCCCTGTCGACACCTTTAACGTACCTTAACTCATAGAATTAAACTGAGAAATTTCTGAAGAAGAGTAAATAAATTCATATCACACTTTTAATTAAATGCTTAAATTCAACAGCTTAAAAAAGAACAAAGACAAGTCCCATATGTTTTTCACAACAAATTCCTACGGCATTGTAAGAGATATCGCACAAGATGAATGGTAAAAAGGATATGTTGCTGAAAGATTGAGAAAAAGGATTGTGGATCAGTCATCACTTTCGAGACGACGATTTTTCTATAACACGCCGTAATTACATGGTAAATCAACAACTACCGCTAAAATCATCGTAGAAGGACCACATGCTAAAACTTGTTTACAACCAATCAGAAATCTTATCCATTAATACACTGGCTTCCGCTGGTTTGATGATATAGTCGTTCATACCCGCACCTTGAATTTTATCGATGGAAATCTTAGAACTATCACCTGTATGAGCAAGAATTGGAATATCCGAATACGCGTGCTGGGAGTGTCTAATTGCATTCGTTGCTTCAATACCATCGAGTGTCGGCATTTCAATATCCATTAGCACCAGATCGATAGGGTGCTCTTCGAGCTGCTGGATAGCCTGAGCACCATCTTGAGCCTGTATAACTTGATATCCCTGCTTCTCAAGAAAAATCGCCGTGTACGTTCTAAGGGAATGGTTGTCGTCAGCGATCATAATTGTTTTGCCGTAAGCGACCTTTTTCTTAGGTAAAAGATTTCTATCTGACACTGGGGATTCGAACATCAACGCATTAAACACTTCTTGGCTATTATTGAGGAAATGAGATTTCTCGACCGGGAAGATGGTCAGGTGCCTATCGAAGTCGTTGTGGTAAGTATTATCTTCATCATACAGATATACGATTCGTCCCTCTGTAAATGTGAGGCGAGATTCAAGCGATTTGAATTTATCTCGCTGTCCGGACAAGCTATCTAAGTCTATCAAGACAATATCAAACTCGAACTCGTATTCCTGTTTGTCGAGCGCCGCTGACACCTCGATACTATTTAATCGATAACCTTTGTAGAAAGATTGCTCTAGCAGGTGTCGCTCCAGTATTGACGTATTACCAATATACAGTATGGATTTATTACGCATTAATTCCATTTTTAGCTTTCCTACCACCGGAGAGTTGTATCGAGGAAACGACAAAACAAACTCAGTCCATTTTCCCAATTCAGATCGGCAGGTTATATTTCCACCGACAGCAGCCATTACCTTGCTACAAAAAGGTAGCCCCAATCCATAGCTATTACTTTTTCCTACGGTATAGAAGTCTTTGAAGACATGCTCCATAACTTCAGGCTCTATACCAGCTCCACTATCGCGAAATACTAATTGATTCCACTCCCCTGTACTTCTTAACATAATTGTAATGTGAAAGTCTGAAGCCGCTTGATAGTAAAATGCATTTTTCAACAAGTTATATAATGAATATCGAAGTAATGTCTCACTACCTAAAAACTCAAAGTCTTTAATTGCTATGACTTTTACCACCTGCTCATCTGCGGCTTTCTTATATGGGAAAGATTTTATCGCTCCATTTACCACTTCACTAATCGAGTGCTTTCTGAATGTAGAAGTCGATACACGTGTTTCATCAATCGAGGTTAATAGCAGGTCAATGGTTTGGTTGGCATTTTGAATCGTATCCTCCGCATCGTGCACGATTTCTTCAATTAAATCTAGCTCCTGATTAGACAAATGGTAGTAAGCCCCCTTTGCCATAGTTTTACTGGGTACAATTGAATTTAGCACCTCAAATGAAGCCTTTAAGGCACTTAGCGGATTCCGCATTTCATGCGCAATTCCCGCACCAAAGGATTTTGCGATGGACACTTTTGTTTCATGCTCAACCTGATTCCGAAAATAAAACAGAGTGCCAAATACATAGGTAAATGAAAATATCGGTATATATTGCCAATTCACGTAGACATTGGGGGGCTGGGTGTTAAAGACATAGGCAAGTATATACGCTGAGAAAATACACAGTAACGCTTGTATAGCCATGACCTTGGTATCATGAACGAGTAAAATGTGGAGAAAAATAGACGCCATAAACGACATAGCCCATATCGTCGACCAGTCGTTCATAAACATCATGTACGAGAAGAAAAATGGCAAACACAGACCAACTGTGACCAAATAATAGGCGGGAATAAATTTCTGGAAGCGTTTAGGAAAGTACTTTCTAAATGCTATACCGGAAAAAAGTATCGCCCCAGCAACCCTAAGAAACAAGCTCTCATAGGTTTGGGGGAAAACGTAACACCACACGTAGTAATACATCGGGAAGCCAATAAACCCCATCCACCCAACTAGTGTTAAGTTAGGTTCGGAGTACTTATATATTTTTTTTATGACTTCCATAAGTGATCAAACCACACAGGGAACTTTTACCAACCAACCAAAAAACACTTTCTGTAGACTCTACTTCAAACACCATGCTGAATACTTAAACATATACTAATATTTAGCATAATTTCGTATATGCACCTTGTTTATTGATAAAATACTAGAAATAGAGCCATAATATTCCTCAAAGTACACTCTAATCAACTCGTCACTTTAATATGGCTACCGGAGCGGCTTGGTGTTACATCAACTCGCAGAGCAATTTGCTCCTTCAGTTCACTCACATGTGAAATAATTCCTATCGTCCGCCCACCTTGTTGAAGATCAACCAAGGCTTGAATCGCTAGATCTAAAGACTCTTGATCCAAACTGCCAAAACCTTCGTCAATGAACAGCGTATCCAACCGTATTCCGCCACTATATGATTGCACTACGTCAGACAAGCCAAGTGCCAAAGACAGAGCCGCCATAAATGACTCTCCTCCCGAAAGGGTAGCAACATCACGCCTTTTTCCTGTGTAGCCATCTTCAACTTCCAGCTCAAGGCCTGAACCAGCATTGCCTTTTGAGCGCTCTCGCTTTCTATGTAATTCGTACCTGCCATGAGTCATTTTGTTTAAGCGCTTGGACGCCAATGACAATACGTCATCTAGTAATACTCCCAGTACAAATCGGTGCAAACTGACTTTCGCGCCAGTTTTACCATTTGCAACATCACTCAACGTACCAACGACTTGATAAGCTTTCTCTAGCTGACTGTTTTGTTTTTGCAGAACTTTAAGGCTTTGATCCGCTTTTTGTAGTCTATCCAATGAAGAAGAAGCTGTCGTGACAGCCAACATGCTTTCTTCTTCCTGTTTCGCCCGTCGGATTGTATGTTCCTCTAACTCATCTAGGCGAGGTAAATCTCTGCCCACTAGCTCCTGCTCCAATTTATTAAGTAACGCTGTCAGAGAAGCAGATTTTTGTTGATATTCATTTATATGATATTCAAGTTCAGCGACCTCTTTCTCGGAAAGGCGACACTGTAAATAGTGCTCTAAATTATCAAAAGGACTGTCTTCTAATCTGGCTAGCAAAATTGACTCCTGTTTGGCTAGATCAGACTTTTCTTGAGCCGCTAAGACTGCTAACTGCTTTTCCTCTGCTTGCAATTTAGTTGAGAAAGCTAGCCCTTGCTGTACATTCTGCTGCGCAGATTTAAAACGCTTTTGAATGTGCGAAATATTACTTTCAACCACAGAGATTTGTTTGTTGACACTACTGGTTGACTGCCACTCTTCTGGAATATCTCTTTTTATCTCTGCTAACTTGGCATCTATTGCGGCCAGATGTTGTTCTTTTACTTGAATGCCTTCTAATTGGGTACTTTCTTTTTGGCATTCATTGTCCATCTCTTTTTTAAGCTGATCGAGATGCTGTTCTAACACTGAAGAAGACACTGACTGAATGGCATTAATTTCTTGTGCTAAATTAGCCAGTTCTTGTGAGACTTCTTCTGAACTGTACGAACAACCAATTAACTGCTCTTCAACTGAAGCGATTTTCTGCTTAAGGGTAGCAATAATAAGTTGTTGCTGATTCGATTTGTCTTTATTTTTATCGACCCTTTTTTGTATGTCTTGATACAGATTTTTCGCGTGCTCTACCATTTGCAATGTGACTTCAGAGCCTGAAAATGTGGCCGTCTTCGGATGCTCTACGCTTCCGCATACTGGACATGCCTGACCTGCATTCAATGTTTGAGCTAACACCGCTGCTTGAGATGAATGCCACTGGTATTCAAGTTCGTTGGTATTGAGCAATGCTTTTTCTAATTGTTTAAGAAGTTCAGTGTGTTCGCCTGCGAATTGACGCTCGATTGTTTCAGCAGAACTCAATTGATCTTGAAGTGTGTTTCTTTCACTTAACCTCGCAAGAATTGAGTTTAACTGCTCAACTGCTTGACGTTTTATAGGGAGCTGAGTTTCAGCCAGCTTGGCGGATTCCCATTCGAGCTGCTTTGACGAGATTTGTTTATTTAATTCATCGATGCTTTTCTTTAGTGATTCTAATCCGTTCTTCTCTAGGTGAATAGTCTGCTGAGCTGCGGATCGCTGTCTCAAGCTATCGTCAACTCGATTCAACTTTTCTCCGATTGCCTTTAGCTGGAACAACTGCTGCTCATATTCACCGAGTTTTGACTGTTCTTGCTGAGCCGATTTCAACTCTGATTCGTCATGAGATAGAGACTCACGCGCTTTTGTTACTTGTCCCGCTAATTGTGTTTGATCATTTTCATAACGTGCGATTAACTGTTTGGTATTTTCAACTTTTTCATAGTGTTCATTCAAGTAAGTTGCGCTAACAGCGTTATGTCGTTGCTTCTCTTTCTGCTGGAATTGCTCTGCTAAGGCTTGGTGTGCCTGAAGTTTAGTTTTAATGTTATCGAGTTCAGTAAACTTCGCCGCTGTTTCTAACCCCTTTTTTTGGTTGAGCTTTGCTTGTTCATGAGCTTGCTTTGCTTTGTTGTAGTTTAACTGTGTAAGGCCAAGTAACTCAGCTGCTGCTACTTTTTGTTTCTGCAGGTCCTCTTCACCAGTTACATTTGCACTATCCAACACACCTTTGATCTGATTGTCATAACCCTCTTTCTGCTTTCGAATATCTGCAGACTGCTCAAACAACGCACGCTCGATAGAGTTGTATATTCGAGTTTGAAAAAGCTGACCAAATATAATCTCGCGTTCTTTGGAATTCGCCGTTAACAATTCCCGAAATCGCCCTTGTGGCAACACCATGACTTGACGAAATTGCTTCGCATCTAAACCAATCAAGCCAAGAATATTTTTGGTCACTTCCGTAGGCTTGCTCGCAATCAGTTGCGAATCACTTCCTTCAAGCTCCACTAGCTCTGCTTTGTGAGTGCGCTTAGTAAACCCTTCACCTCGCTTCTTAGGTAAGTACTGATCTGGCGAACGCGTAACCTGATAGGTCTTTTTCCCCAAAGAAAATTGAAAACAAATCTCTGTCGTGAGATTCGGATCCGCATAGTCGCAACGCATTTGATCGCCAGTGCGCTCATTACCTGTCGTTTCACCATATAAGGCATAACAAATTGCGTCCAGTATTGAGCTTTTACCAGCACCAGTAGAACCATTAATCAAAAAAAGTGGCGCGGCTCCCAACAAGCTAAAGTCGATAATTTGGTTATTAGAAAAGGGGCCAAAGGCCTGAATAGATAAAAATATTGGCTTCATTTTAGCTCTCTGAATTAGACGTTAGCTGCTGGATCACTTGCTTGATGAGTGTCTTTTGTTCTTCGTTGAGAGGTGTATTTTGCGCTTCTTGATAAAAATCCTCAAACATGTCCACCTCGCTGCGCTTAAGTGAAGCCGCTCCTAGCTCTTGTTCAACCCCAATCAACATACCCGGTTTTTCTAAATGTAAAATATTCGGGTAGACCGCTCTCAATTTCTCCATTGGCTCTAAGATGGCATGTTGATCCATCAATCTAACCAAAATGTAATCTTCAAAATTTGGATCCGTTTTGCCTGCTTGCAAAATATCATCCATGAACCCTTCAATAACTCGCATATCATGTCGCGGCTTTAGCTGGATATGCTCAACGCTCTTAAAGCCATCTCTATCCAGCTCAACTAAAGTAATACCTTTGTTGTGGTGTTGTTCTGAAAAACTATATTTCATCAGTGAACCAGAATAACGAATATAGTCCTCAGCTTTTTTTTGTGGCTGATGAAGGTGGCCAAGAGCCACATAGTCAAAATCAACAAAATGCTCATGACTGACTCTATCGGACCCACCAATAGAAAGCGGCCTCTCAGAATCAGAATCCATCGCACCATCAACAAAGCAATGGCTAATCAGTACATTCTTGTGTTCATCTCGGAACTGTTTCTTAATTTTTCCGGTCAAAAATTCGTGCGCTTCATCATGGGTGGAGATTGGTTGTTTAAAATGATGTTTCACGTTTTCCGGATCGCTATAAGGCATCCCGTAAAATGAGACCAACCCGGCCTGCTTCGATTCAAGTGTTATGGGATCTAGCATTTGTTCAAACGAGCTTACAATGTGTAACCCTGAGTTTTTCATCTGCTTTGCCCCAAAATTCAAACGAGCAGCACTATCATGATTACCTGGAATGATGATGACTGGGGTATTTAGAGCACCACAGATTTCATTTAACGAATCATTAAGCAGCTCGACAGCCTTGGTAGGTGGAACGGAGCGATCAAATATATCACCTGCAATAACCAAAGCGTCAACGGGGTTTAGTTTTATGTAGTCTGTAAGTTGCTTTAATAGATTGGCTTGATCGTCAAGCAGGGAAACATGATGAAATTGACGGCCAAGATGCCAATCAGAGGTATGAAGAAACTTCATAGTGGGCCTATAAGCGAAATTGAACCGGAGTATGATAGCAAGATTTTGTACAAATCACTCTTTATTACTAGCCCATAAAGACTTACAGGCTAACAATTGGGAAGATTATTTAACCGCTGTGCACTTATCGATAGCCACTCGCAGCAGTTCTAATGCAGTTTTGTCACAAGAAGGTAGGCTCGCTGTCGGCTCAGCTATTGGCGTTACTTTCTCTCCCCACTTGACTAACCCTGCTCCCCAAGTTAATCCAGCACCAAAAGCAGCAATCAAAATATTACTATTTGGCTTCACTCGCCCTTGCTCCAACGCTTCACACAAAGCAATAGGAACCGTCGCAGCTGACGTATTGCCATAGTTTTGAATATTGACAAACGCTTTCTCACGTTCGATACCAGACATATCACATAAAGTTTGAATAATGCGGATGTTCGCTTGATGAGGGACAACGATATCAATGTTGTCTTTAGATAAACCGGCCTGCATTAATACCGTTTCTGCGGCTGCGCCCATTCCCTTCACTGCCCGTTTGAAAATTTCCTTTCCTACAAAGTTAAAATCCCAGTAACCATTATCAGCAGCAAATCTATCCATTGATGTACCAAGCTTACTTACCGCGAGAATTTCTCGAGCTTCTGAATCGCAGCCAATTTTTGATTGCTGCAAACCAACTTGTTTTTCTGTTTTAGAAAGCACAGCGGCACCAGCGCCATCACCGAACAGAACCGCCGTATCCCGTTGACTCCAATCGATATAGAAAGAGAGCCGCTCAGCTCCTATCACTAAGATATTTCGATAATTGCCCGCTTGAATAAGCCGCGTTGCGGTTTCCAAGCCATAAAGGAAGCCAGTACATGCGGCATTAAGGTCAAATGCGGCCGCACCTTCGATGTTTAGCCTTTTTGCCACATTAGACGCGACGTTTGGTAGCTGAGAGTCAGCAGAACATGTTGCCACGATGACAACATCAATTTCTTCGACACTTACCCCTGAACATAGAATGGCATTTTGCGCGGCAACTGTCGCCAGCTCAGAGGTATCAACATGGCTGATGCATCTTTGCGCGATCCCAGTGCGAGACTTTATCCAATCATCAGATGTTTCTAAAAACGTACTCAAGTCTTCATTGCTTAACACTGCTGGCGGGATACATTTACCCCAGCCAGTGATTTCTGCGTAATATTGTTTCATTGAATCCCTTTTGCGTTTGAAACGGATAGTCCGTCCAGTATACGACGGATTGCAGTCGGTTGTTTTTTCAGTGTTTAGATTTTGCGAATTCAATCAGTGAAATCGCCTGCTACTCTCCTAGCTTAATGCTCTACTTGGGCAAGTGGCATCACTTTGTTGGACATTAACCTATGCCCTAGCATTATCGTGATAAATACAATAAGCGCGCCATATTTAGTCAGCACATTAAATGTGTTTAGCTGCATCTCAAACGCCTGACCCGCAATGATTAAAGTGATAAATACCATTGAAATGATTGGTGCATATGGAAACATCTTTGCGGTATATTTCAGTTTCGACGTGTTTCCGTTGAGTACCTTCTTACGAAAACAGTAATGGCTTAACGCAATGCTAAACCAAGCAATGAAACCGCATAGCGCCGAGACATTAAGAAGAATTGTGAACAATTCGCCATTTCCAGTAAATGACGACAGAAATACAGCAGAACCGACTACAGAAGTTGCGATCAACGCGTAAACAGGTAGCCCAAACGACGTCGTCTTGCTAAATACTTTAGGTGCTTGACCGTTATTCCCCATGTACCAAAGAGTACGGGTTGAAGAATACATACTTGCATTTGCCGCTGAAATGACAGCTACAAGCACAATCAGATTGAGTAAGTTAGCCGCGATACCAGTATTAAAATAATGTTGGAAAACGAGGGTAAATGGGCTCGATTCAACGCTATTGCCATGAGCAAGGCTAGGATCATTAAAAGGGATCAGTAAGCTAATCAGCAAGGTCGACAAAATATAGAAAAGTAGCAGTCTCCAAAACACACTGCGAACCGCCTTTGGAATATTTTTTTCTGGATCTTTTGTTTCGCCAGCGCTAATACCAATCAATTCACACCCTTGAAATGAAAAGCCCGCGATAAGAAATACGTGTACAAACCCAGATAAGCCATTGTGAAACGGGCCATCAGAAATAGTGAAGTTTTTAACACCTAGATGTGGCTGTGCAAACACTAAACAAACACCAAGCACAATGAAAATAATGATTACAGACACCTTGAGCAGTGACATGATGTACTCTGATTCTCCAAAAACTTTTACCGAAAATAAATTAACCGCAAGAATCAATGAAAAGAAAAGGCCAGAAACAAGCGGAGGTGAGGCATCAGGGAACCAAAACTTCACGATAATCGTCGCTGCAGAAATTTCTGCGGCTATCGTTATCGCCCAGTTAAACCAATAGGTATAACCGATAGCGAAACCAAAAGATGGATTGACGTAGCGAGTGGAATACTCGCAAAAAGATCCTGTTGTTGGGCTATGAGTCGCCATCTCACCCAAACTAGTAATGAGAAAATAAACCATGATAGCGATAAGACTATATGCCGCGATTGCTCCTCCAGGGCCAGCAACCGATATCGCATATCCGCTCGCTAAAAAAATGCCTGTTCCAATTGAGCCACCTAGCGCTATCATGTTTAGGTGTCTTGCTTTTAAATTTCTTTTTAACATGCTTTGTACCGCCATCTATTTTTGGTATCTGCCCTCGTGCATGTTTGAAAAGAACTGATACTTCAAAATCTTGCGCCAATTTTCTAACCATAGAGAAAGACGCTTTTACTTAATTAAACCTGTAAACGGTGAGTGAATACTTCTCCTTGAAGTGTTGATTTTTTGCCTGCTACGTTAGAGGCAAATTAGGCCACGCTACCAATCAGTAACAGCGGCCTTAGTAGATGCGAAGACCTATTCCAGACAATTGGATTAGGTCATCCGCAGACGTTTTGGTTAGTCCAGCAGAACTTTTACAGTGTAACCGCCGTCTTTTTTGCGGTATAAACCGTGAATATCAGTTTCAAAGCCTGGATAATGTGCGCCAATTTCGCATAGCATTTTCAAGAAATCTAACACCGGACGAGACTCATCAGTCACCATTTCACCAGGAAGAACCAAAGGTACACCTGGAGGATAAGGCAAAATCATGTTTGCACTTACTCGACCAACTAACTCGTCTAGCGGTATTTCTTCTACCCCACCACGTAACTCTTGTTGCCACGCTTTATGTGGTGTCACTTTCATTTCAGGCAATACGTCGAATGCTTTGTACATAAGCTCTGGAAGGCGATATTCCTTCACTTTGTTATGGATTCCTTGAGCAAGCTCTTGGATACGCATGCCTTCGTAGAAGTTTGGATCTTCTTTATAAAGCTCAGGCAGCATGCTGCGAATAGTTAAGTTAAGATCATAGCCGCGCTTGAATTCTGTTAAACCGCGTAGCAACTGCATCGCTTTAGATTTATCGATACCGATAGAGAACAAGAATAACAAGTTGTATGGGCCTGTTTTCTCAACCACGATGCCACGCTCGTCGAGGAACTTAGCAACCAAAGACGCTGGAATACCGGATTCATCAAGCTCTTCACCATTGCTCATTCCCGGAGTTAATAGCGTGATTTTGATTGGATCGAGATACATGTGGTCATCATCGATGTTTTTGAAGCCATGCCAATTTTCATTTGGATCCAGTTTCCAACATTCTGTTGAATCGATGTTCTCAGGCTGCCACACGTCAAAGAACCAGCTGTCACTTTCTTGTTTAAGACGCTTAATCTCTTTACGGAAACGAATTGCACGATCAATCGAGTCTTGCACAAGTTTGCGACCAGTATTGCCACGCATCATTGCTGCGGCGGTTTCAGTAGAAGCAACAATACCGTACTGAGGAGACGTTGACGTATGCATCATGAATGATTCGTTAAATGACTCTTCGTCGAATTCACCTTTAATGTGAATCATTGATGCTTGCGAGAACGCCGCAAGAAGTTTGTGTGTAGATTGAGTTTCATAGAACACTTTTCCTGGCATCGCTTCGCCGCTCATACCACATTTACCTTCGTAAATAGGGTTGAAGTTGGTATAAGGCACCCATGCACTATCAAAGTGGATATGTTTACAATCTAACGACTCTTTAATGTACTGAGTGTTGTACAACAAGCCGTCGTAGGTCGAGTTGGTCACTACCGCGTATCTTGGCGCAGTCGCACCTTCAGTTTTCTCGACTTTTTCTGCAATTACTTCACGGCTAAATTCGCTTTGTGGAATACCGCCAAGGATGCCATACGCGTTGCGTGTTGGGCGGAAGTAAATTGGCGTCACGTCATTCATCATCATTAAATGAGTCAGAGATTTGTGGCAGTTACGGTCAACAAGTACAGTGCTTCCAGCTGGTGCTGAGTACATGCCAACAATTTTGTTTGAAGTCGAAGTACCATTTGTCACGATGTAAGAGCTGTCTGCATTAAACGTACGAGCGATATAATCTTCAGCTTCTTTGTGCGGGCCAGTGTGGTCAAGCAGCGAGCCTAATTCAGGCATAGAAATAGACACGTCTGCTTTAAACGTATTCGGACCATAAAAATCATAGAAAATACTACCAGCAGGGCTTTTTTGAAATGCAGTACCACCCATATGGCCAGGAGTACAGAAAGTGTATTTACCTTCTTCCGCGTACTTGAATAGTGCCTTTGTAAAAGGAGGCATTATTGAGTCTTTATACTCTTGTGTCGCTTGGTTAATTTTGACAGCGATGTCATCCGCCATTCCAAGCGCATATTCAAAGAAGAATATGTTGAGACGCAAATCTGTCAGCGCGATATCTAGTGTGGACTGCTCGTTAGCGAATGCGTAGATAGGCAGCTTTTCGTTAATTGCATTAATTTCGCTACATAGTTTTAGAGAGTATTTATCCCAGTCGAACAGTGCACCACAGATGCGAGGGTTCATTTCAATCATTTTGATTAGGTCTTTGTCATCCACTGGATACACAACTTCATAACCGCATCTTTCAAGTGCTTGATGTAATTGGCGAACTGGCTCTTCTTTAAAGAACACACCCATATGATTTAGTATTGCAAAAATCTTCATTTGGCCATCTCCGAGACGAAACAAAGCGCTCCTTACCTTTTGAGGTAACAAGTTAGGTGAGCGCTTAGATATTATTTGGGGTACTAGCGAGTAAACGTTTCGCTAGTTGTTGAGTACGTAACTATTAGTGGCTAGTTGAAACCGTTGACTGCTGCTCTGAACGTTTAATGTATTCAGCCAGACCGGCTTTCTTGCAGTAGAACATTAGGATAACAAGTGAAATGATGAACGTTGCCGCAAGACTTGTGCTTTCTGCACCAACAAGTGCAACCATACAGAACACACATGCAACGCCTGAGAACAACATGACAAACGTGTTACGAGTCGTCATACCTTCAAAGCGAATCAAGTTAATGCTTGAGTAGAAGTAAGGCAGCATAGTAAGCAGTACAGCGTCAGTCGTTAGTTGATCAAACAAGCTTGCAGTGTCAGCAACTTTTGAGCTGAATAACATCAATACCACCATCAGTGCTGTCATCTTAAGTGACGCTAAAATTAGCCCTTTTTTAGCAATGCCATTTTTATCTGTTTCAGCGTAAATTTTAGGGAAGTTTCCATCTTGAGCAGTACGTTTACCCGCCTCGCCTACTAACATCATCCAAGAACCTAACGATGTAAAACAAGCTAATGCAGTAAATGCAGAAACAAATGGTGCAGTCCAAGAACCAAATAGTGCCGTAGTTGCTAGCGCGAATGGAGCACCAGAAGACGCAACTTGATGCGCTGGGAACATACCGCTAATCATTTGAGTAGAGAGGATGTAAACCACACCAGCTAAAGCAGTACCAAGCATTGTTGCTAAAGGAACAGTACGCTTAGGGTTTTTAACAATACCTGTCGATACAGCGGCAGATTCAACACCAACAAACGACCACAAGCAAATTAGAACCGCTGAGATGATAGCGTGAGTGCTGCTACCTGTTGTTGTGTTCCAGTTGTGCATGTAAATAGCCGTGCTAAAGTGCGTCCAACCGAAGAAGGCTGTACCTAAAATTGGGATAAGGATTAACACAAGTCCCAAAGTACATAAACGACTAACCCAGCTACCACCTAATAAGTTAACAAAGGTAAAAATCCAAACTGACGCAATAGTTGCGATACCAGCAGCCATTGGGTGGTTTAGAATTGGGAAGAATACTGACAGGTAGGAAACACCGGTAATCGCGATAGCGAGGTTTCCAATCCAGTTCGCGTGATAATAAAGTACGCCAGTTTGGAAGCCGAATACCGGAGAAATTTCACCAGCGTAAGCAATTGGGCCACCTTCTTGTGGATTCTTCGTTGCTAGTCGAGCATAAACAAATGCTAAACTCAGAGCTCCGATTGCAGTGATAATCCAACTAAATATAGAAATAGAACCTACTTCAGCTAAGCTCGATGGCAATAGTGCGATACCACTACCCATCATGTTACCTGCTACTACGCCGGTACAAGCTATTAAGCCAATTTTTTTTGCATTCGATGACATAACGTCTCCACATATACTGAACGAGTGAAATCACTCAAAAACTTAATTCAGTAGCGAGAAGCCATCGGTAGTCGTCCCATTAGCCCTCGCTATTCTATGCAGTGCAGGTTACGCCTAATTTATCGAAAAAAAATAAACTCTCGATTAACAATAAAATAATAACTAAATCATCACGATATTTATATTAACTCACAATAAAAACACCAATATACAATGAGTTATAATGATATAAAGAAAATATAAACTTCATTAATTCACCGTTAAAGACGCCAGAAAAAATATCAAGAAATATATCAAGAACAAATATAAGCTAATAACACGATAATCACATCTGATGGAAAGTTAAACCCTAATAGTGAGCTCCCGACAAATGCTTGTCACAAGAAATGAAGCTTTCGTATTCGACTTTTTTGACAAGCGGAAAACAACGTTAACCTAAGGCAACTAACGCGTTAAGAAAGGATCACAGAAATCAGAGGAGCAGCGATTAAACGCAATCGCTCATGTGGGATGTATCGCTTAGGACGAATTAACTCCTGGCGAAGAGTTACAAAGCAGAATGATCTGAAGTGGCCTTTGCTTACATAGGTAAATCCAAAGCACAAAGACTCTTGGTATGAGAAGAGTTAGGAGCTGAGTATATTAGGATATAGGAAGTTAAATGACTATTCGGGTATCACTTATTACAGAGGAAACGCCAATTCGTTTCCTCCCCAAAGAAAACTACAGCAAACTGCTCGCTGAAGGATGAACAGCTCGATATAGCTCGTAGTTGATTGTTTTTATATCACTGTTAAACGCTAAATTTTGACAAAGCATGTACGTTTCAATCGACATATCTTGATAGAAAGCTTCGCTATAAGCCACACTTGCTTCTTGTGAATGACCATTTAACTCAGCCAACTTTCCTTGCAACACATAAGACAAAACTGAGTGTCTAATACTTTGTGCTTTGTCTAAGTATTCCTTCGCCTTAACTAAATCATCGGAATAAATGTAATAAAGAGCAATGGCTTCATAAACCCTTGGTTGCATCTGAACCGTTTGCCCAGATAAACTTTCAATCAATGAGGTCCCTTGAGTAGTCAACGCCTGTTGATTAAGTGTTGTTTCAGGAGCAAGCGCTTTTTGCACATAATACGCGACAAGCAACTCAGCTTGAGTTAGTCGGTTATTGGGCTCACTTTTCAGCACCTGCTTCAATAAACCAATACCCTTACTAAACTCTGCTGAATCAGAGGTATTCAAATAATGGTTCGCTAAGATTAGATTTTTCAAAGATTCAGGTTTTTTTGGCAACCCACGTACTAATACTTCGCTGCGCTTCTCCGCATCCGGCACTTTTAACACCGTCATGATATCTAGGTCAGCCTGACGCAAAACAGAATACAGATGTTTCTTGCTTAATGAGTATTCACGCTGAAATACAATTTTTCCTGAAGAGTTATTTTTGTACTCAATATCAAGGAAATGGCTATCAATACTGTCGTTGTTGTCTGAATCACGGTTGTGGACACTGACAGTTACCGTCGTTCCAGCAATGGTATCAGAGTGCGAATCTTGCTTATCTAACCGAACTCGATATGGACTAACTTCAGCGATATCCACCATAAGCTTTTGTGAAATACCATCTGCAAGCTTACCGCTGAGACTATCACTATTAAAAGATTGCTCGTAGCGAAACTCAATCAAATGCGTATCAATGGCTTGGGATATAACAATTCCAGATTGCTTGTAAGTAAATAGGCCCATAGCAATAATTATAATTGAAACCAACATAGCGTTGACCGCATGTACTTTCCAACGCTTAGGTCTTCTAGATTTACCTGACTTACGGGCTGCTTTTTGGGAAACTGCTCGAGTCAGTGGCCCTGCTGGAAAAGCGATAGGTTGTATTTCTTCATCATCAAACTGATCGTCTGATAAATGACTAGCGTCACTCGTCATAATGTCTGCGGTTGCAGCGCTATCAGAACTTGAGCTGTCGAGAGTAGCGTCGACTGAACAAGGCAAAATACCTTCTTTTTTGGCGATGCTTGCTTGCTCTGGAGACAAACGAGAGACGTTCGCCACCAACTTATAACCGCGCTTTGGCACCGTTACAACATAGTTTATGTTCTCTTCTCTACCATCCCTTAAGATCTTGCGAAGAGAAAATATCGATTGGGTAACAACCTGGTCGGTCACGACCGCGCCAGACCAAACATGTTCAATGAGACAATGACGGTCAAATACTTCGTCAGTATGAATCGCAAGAAAGTGTAGTAAATTGATTAGCCTAGGTTCGACAGATACTTCTCTGTTTTTTCTATATAATTTATTTTCATCGACACTTAAAATCCAGTCGTTAATTTGAAAATATTCTGTCGTCATATATCATTCTCGAGAAACGCTAACGCTGGTAGTTTTCACATCAATCTATTGATAGTTCAAAAAACATCCTGTTACCAACATCGTTGCGATAAATAATTTTAACAATATTGTTAAGATGAGGCTATTTTGAACCATCTTGAAGCACGTAATTTTGTTTTTTATCAATAAATATAGCTATTTTTGCGAGTTCAAACATAATAAAGCTTATCAACCAACGTCCAGAACACTCACCTTGCCACCTATAAGAATTAAAGACTTGTGTCGATTCCTGCCAACCATTTAAGCCTATATGCTGGATTCGCGGAAACATTCAAAGTCATCTTCAATCAATTTGGTTTGGTATCATTGTTGTTTCAATGTATGACTTTTTTGTTAGCTACAGAAAACGTTCGTGTTCGATAGCCGCCAAAAATCAAAGTAGCTAACGTCCACTTAAACTCTTAGTCGCTTACTTTCAACTTCTCTGATCTATGACATTTAACGCTATAGAGTAGATTTTTGTTTCTATCCCCATAAAAACCCAAATAAAATTGTGACTATTTTGTTGAAATAGTGTGATCATCTATAAATAAATCTATGGATATATATTATATGCTACTGATTACGCAAAATTACTAGCATTTGTATTCATTATTTTAAGATTTTTATTCATTTATACTTCAAATATCGAATAAATGCTGGTAAAGTAGCGACCTTATGAAGTTTGGCGAGACGGAATTCACCAAATAGTTGCGACAACTGTTTGATTATTATAGGTATTATATGGGTTCTCTTTCTCTCCCGGTTCTTATCGGCTTGATTGTTGTCTCAGTTGATAGTGTTAGGAATATTCCGTCACTAGCCATTTTTGGAAATCATCTACCGATCTTTTTCTTAATTGGAATTTTATTCTTCCTTTTACCAGTTTCATTCATCTCAGCAGAGCTTAGTGCGACATTTTCTAAAGATGAAGACAACGGCATTTACCACTGGGTAAAGCAAGCCTATGGCAAAGATATGGGTATGTTTGCTATATGGAATCTCTGGATTAACAGCCTTATCTGGTTTCCAGCCAACCTTCTTTTTATTGGCAGTACCTTCCTCACTATATTTTTCCCAAAGGTCGCCTCGCATCAGTCAATTTTAATTGCTGTCATGGTAGGCATGTTTTGGTTTATCACATTGCTGAATTTGAAAGGAATTAAAGAATCAGCGCGCGTGGCCTATGCTTGTTTGCTACTAGGGGTTATCTTACCTATCGTCGTATTACTCGTATCAGCGGCTATTTGGGTATTCAATGGGTTACCAACGCATTTCACTCTACACCACGGGTTAGATCTAGGCTCAGCATCGAGTAACATGTCAGCGCTAATGGTCATCATTACCTCTTTCCTGGGTATAGAGATCACGTCTGTTCATATCAACCGTGTCGCTAACCCAAAACGTACATTTACCATCGCAATCATAGTTGCATCTATTTTGATTGTTGCGTTGATGTTTGTTGGTTCTATCGCAATGGCAATGATGATACCTGCTGATCACTTAAGTTTGTACAATGGCTTAGCGCAAACCTTCCAAGTTATCTTAGGACAATTCGGTCTTGGCTACATGGGGCCAGCTCTACTATGCATGGTTGTATTAGGCTCAGTTGGTGCACTAATTAGCTGGACAATCAGCCCTGCAATTGGCATGGGTCAAGCAGCGAAAAATGGTTATATGCCAAAAGCTTTAGGTAAATTTAATAAAAACGGTGTGCCTACCGCTATCTTACTTATCCAAGCAGTCATCATCACCATATTCTGCTTCGCGATTACATTGTTTAAAAACATGAACGATTTTTATTGGTATCTTATCTCCTTAAGTACTGCTATCTACCTATTAATGTACATGGCAATGTTTATGGCTGGGATGAAACTTCGTAAACAAAGCACTAAAAATGGAACTTTGTTAAAGAGTGATACGGCGTTTTACCTAATCTCAATTGCAGGTTTGATCGGTGTGGTAGCGACCTTTATCATCGGCTTCATTCCGTCTAGCCAAGTTCTACAATCAGAGTCACTAACCTCTTATCTGACTCAGTTTATCTCCGGTGTTGTTATTGTATCGCTATGCTACTTTGGCTTCGTTGTGTACAGAAGACGTAATATTAAATCCCAACAGTCAGATGTTAAAATTGTAGAAAATAGCATTTAATTCAATTCATTAATGTAACTAGGCAGCCAACAATTGGCTGCTTTTTTATGCATAAATACCAACTCTGAGTTCCCAAATAATTATGGAAGCGCGCTCACAAGTCACTTACTTACATACATAAGTGCAATTTGGATTTGCAAAAACCTGAAGATAATCATATTAAATAATACAATACCACAATACTATGTCTAACTCTGAATCTAGGGGTTATACATGAAAGTTCAACTATTAAAATCTACGATAATCACGATTGTTTGTACTAGCTTGCTATCCACCAGCGTCCTAGCTCAAACCTTTATCAATTTCGACTCTAAGGAGCTCCACGAGTCCAAAATATCACTTGAAAACAAAACCGCTTCTATGGCTAGCCAAAATGCTTATCAACAATTATTAGAAGACGCCAACGCATTACTGTTAGCAAAAAACCAAACAGTAATGGATAAAACTTTTCTTCCACCATCTAAAAATAAACATGATTATTTAAGCCTTAGCCGATATTGGTGGCCCGACCCAAGTAAAAAAGACGGTTTACCTTGGATAAGAAAAGACGGGCAGACCAATCCAGCAACACGGCAAGGGGATGTAGATAAAGCTAGGATTGAGCATTTTACAAAAAGCGTTCAAGCATTGGCATTTGCCTATTATTTCTCTGGCAACGAAAAATATGCAGAGAAAGGCGTTAACTGGATTAAAGCTTGGTTTTTAAACCCTGCAACTAAAATGAACCCGAACTTGGAGTACGCACAAAGCGTCCCTGGCTATGACAAAGGTAGGCGCTCCGGCATATTAGATGGACGCATTATTCCGCAACGAATTTTAGACTCGATAACTATCTTTTCTCATTCCCAATACTGGACTAAAAAAGATAACCAACAAATGAATGCTTGGCTAAGCCAATATTTAACTTGGTTAACAACCAGTGAACTTGGAAAAGAGGGGGCAAAACAAACCAATAATCATGGTTCTTGGTATGCGTATCAAGTTGCCGCTCTCTCACTGTACTTGGGAGATAAAGAGCAACTACAGCATGCCGTTAACTTAGCCAAATCAATATTCGCGACACAGTTTGACGCCAATGGTAGCCAGCCACATGAACTGGAGCGCACTAGATCATATTTCTACAGCACATTTAACCTAGACGCGCTCACTAGTGTCGCTATGGTCGCAAACAAAGCGGGTGTACCGTTTTGGAATGTCAAGGCGAAAAACGGTGCCACTCTACTGACGGGTATCAACTTCCTCATTCCAGCAGCAAATGGGGCTAAATGGCCGTATAACTCTGAAGTTCAAGGCGTCGTACCCGACTACCTGCTGGCTAGCTTGATTCGCATACCTCGAAACTTACAAACTCAGCAACAGAAGGATCTCGTTCACCATTTATTGGAAGGACTTGAGAAAAACCATCATAAACAAGCTTATCAGGAACGAATTTATTTGAAATTCCTGTTATATACCCCTTCGTTTTTACCCAAGGTATCGGCTTCATAAAGGCTTATAGGACGTAGTTTCGAAGACAAAGGCACAAGAGTCTACCTTGGTTTGTGCCTTAATTATTACGATTCTTGTCAACTACTCGCCACAAAACAATACGGACAAACAACTAACGCAAAAGGAAAGGCAATGAACCTGACAACAACTGCCCTACTCTCTATTTCAATTGCAACAGCATTTTCTGCCAACGCAACTTTAGATCCAAGTAAACCTCCTTCCGATAATTTTGACTTGAGTAAATGGAAGATCGTTATACCTATTGAAGATGTAAAGCCTGAACGCAAAGGTAAGGTAATGGAAGTGTCTAAAGTAGAGTTAAACCAAGGCTACTCTCACGCTGAATGGTTCTATACCGACCCAGTAACAGGAGCAATGGTCTTCGCCGCACCAAATAAAGCAATGACAACACCAAACTCAAGTAACGCGCGCTCAGAACTACATGCTCAGTTGTCTCCAGACCCAACGACCGGTAGCTACGATCCGAAAAACAACTTTGCCGTTGCATCAAACCCAAAGGCAAATGAATATGGCGCGATTGGCGGTAGTATGACAGCTACCCTAGCCGTTGATCATGTCAGTGAATCCGGCGATCATCGCCATAACTCTTCATTTTCAGTGGTCATTGGCCAAATTCACGCTAGGACTAATGAACCACTAAAAATATACTATCGTAAGCTGCCTGATCATGAGCATGGCTCAATCTACTGGACTTACGAAAACAATGCTACAGGTGAGAACTACCATCGTCGCTTAGATGTTTCTCACGATGTCTTCGGCAAAGCACAACTTCGCTATGGTCATGATGATCCAGCAGATGGTATAAAACTCGGAGAGAAAATATCGTACGAAATCGATGTGGTCGGCGATATGATGAACTTGAAATTTATCAAGAATCCGAACAGCGCCTCTCCTGTTACTAAAGAGTTCTCTATGAACATCGCAGAAGGACACTACCTAGGCAATAAATACGACCAAGGTTACCGCGATGAATTGTTTTTCTATAAAGCTGGTGCGTATAACCAGTGCAATACCGGTACGGTAAAATGCCAGAATCGCGGCATAGAAGCGGGAGATTATGCAAAGGTTAGCTTTTATAAACTGGCATTAAATCAATAATCATCGGTGTAAACGCGTGGTAAGGATCTGTAAGCTCTGGTCGTTACCACGCTATAAGCTCAACCTAGGTAGAATAAAGTCGACAAAGGCGGAGATTCGCTTCGCTACTGCGGAGGAGTTATAATACACCGCGTTTATTTGTTCTCTTCCTGTACTTATCAACTTGTTGTCCTCGAATAAGGCGATGAGCCGCCCCTCTTCTATGTCTTGTTTGACCATAAAACCAGATAAACAAGCAATGCCATTTCCTGCAAGAGCCAAGTGGCGTAGAGTCTCGCCATTACTTGATGTTAACGCTGGATTAAGCGCCTTAAAACCTTTTATTGGCCAATGGTTTAAAACTCTAGGACCAGAAAACCCTAACGTATCGTGAGTAACAAGGTCGTTTACTTGCTTGGGAATTCCCCTCGAAGACAAATAATGAGGAGAAGCGACGATATATAAGGGACTCTTACCTAATGGCCTTGCATAGAGCGTCGAGTCCGTTAAATTACCGATGCGTATAGCGATATCGATGTTTTTTTCTAACAAATCAACAAAGCCTTCGTTTGAAGTCAGCGCTAATTGGATATCCGGGTAGGCTTGCTTGAAGTCATTCACTAAGGGAATTAGTTGGTGAAATATAAACGGACTCGCTGCGTCTACCCTAAGTCGACCTTTTGGCAACTCTCCACGAGATACGATTTCCTCTTCTGCTTGTTGAATCTGCAATATCGCTGGCCTTATTGAAGACACAAATGCTCTTCCCTCTTCGGTCAACTCAACTCGCCGAGTAGTTCGATTCAAAATGGATACGCCGAGCTGTTTCTCTACTTTGTTTACTGCTCGGGAAACTCTGGCAACTTGTATATCCAAAGCTTCCGCCGCCGCCGAAAAACCACCACTGTCGACCACAGCGAGTAAAACTTCTAAGTCATCTGTTCGAGTGAGCACCAATAAAACCTCATTCTCTTTTAAGTAATTACTACTATTTATAGCAAAAGTAATTTGTCATAAACACTATTTTTCGCAAAGACAGCTCCTTGCATAATAGCCGCATTAAAACGTCAGAACCTAACAACTCCAACCTTGAAAGAGAGAAAAACTATGCCGTTAGCTTTGCTTGCTTTGGCGTTAAGCGCCTTTGCTATTGGAACCACTGAATTCGTGATAGTAGGGCTTATTCCTACCATTGCGTCAGACTTAAACGTCTCATTACCATCTGTAGGATTGCTTGTAAGCCTTTACGCATTAGGAGTTGCGATAGGCGCACCCGTATTGACAGCACTGACCAACAAGTGGAAACGTAAAACCGTCTTACTGTCAGTAATGAGCCTATTTGTGATAGGGAACCTTGTCGCATGGCAAGCCCCTGGTTATAACACACTTATCCTCGCTCGGATTGTGACTGGATTAGCTCATGGTGTATTTTTCTCTATTGGCTCAACAATAGCGACTAGTTTGGTTGCAAAAGAAAAAGCCGCCAGCGCAATTGCAACTATGTTTACCGGCTTGACTGTCGCTCTTGTGACGGGTGTTCCATTAGGTACTTATATTGGCCAACTATTTGGTTGGCAGGCTACGTTTCTTATCGTGGCGATACTTGGATTTGTTGCTTTACTAGGCAGCGCATTTTTAGTGCCTAATAACTTAAAACAGCCACCTGAAACTAAACTATCTTCTCAGCTAAAAATACTGACTAAGCCACGCCTGCTACTTGTATTTGCAATCACTGTACTTGGTTATGGTGGAACATTTACCGCCTTTACCTTTCTAGCTCCCATTTTACAGAGCGAGTCTGGATTTAGCCCCAATGCCATTAGCTTGATTATGTTGGTTTACGGCGTATCAGTCGCAGTAGGCAACATTTGGGGGGGTAAAATGGCAGACAAGATGGGGCCTATCAAAGCGTTAAGTGTCGTCTTTGCAGGTTTATCTGCGGTTATGTTGGTGTTTAATGTCAGTGTCATCAACCCGATTACCGCAGTGTTAACCATTTTGGTTTGGGGAGCCTTTGCTTTTGGAAACGTTCCGGGTTTGCAAGTTTACGTCGTTAAGCTGGCCGAAAAACATGTACCAGATGCCGTAGATGTTGCATCCGGCTTGAATATCGCCGCATTTAACATTGGTATCGCTTTAGGCTCATGGGGAGGAGGTCTTATTGTTGAAAATGCAGGGCTCATGCATACCCCTTGGGTTGGAGCGGTCATCGTTTTCGCTGCGTTATTGTTAACACGTTTCAGCGGCAGGCTTGATAAAAAGTCGCATCAGTCAAATCTGCAAAAAGTCAGTGAAGCTATTTGCTCATAAAGCTTAAACCACCTTCATCGAAGGTGGTTTTCATTCTCGGCTATTTCTTCATTTCATAGGTATCATCAACTGGATCTTTCGTATTTCCTCCAGAGTATTGTTTTAAGTGGTAATCGCTGTTCATCCAAGCTTTTACTTCACTGTCAGACGATGAAGCTGATAACCCTGCTAACTCGCTGTTAACGACAGTGGGTGTTGGATAATTTATCGACCATAGGTATAGCCAAACCGCAGCAACATGTTTTTCCGTTTGCTGTAACACGCTAAAATATGACGTGGACTGCTCCGAGAAAGCCAACATATTGTGCAATTCTTTATTTTCATCCCCAACAAAAATACTCGAGGTTACCGAGGAAGTCCGATAAGAATCTATTGCGGTGCCGCGATCTATTAGTACTTTGGCTATTTCTCTCACTTTTTCACCAACCCACTGATTATTGAGATAGGACTTAGAACCATTCGAGAAAAATGCATCCAGCAAGCTAACTCGGTTCGGTACTAACTGGCTGCTGATACTCCCACTTTCTGCGTTATCACTTATCATTGCGGCCAGTCTTGTTGCTACTTGGCTACCAAGACTATGGCCAACAATTCGAAGATCGCTGCCTTTGTATCCAGCCATAGCTGCAACATAATTACTGTAGAGTAAGTCTGTGACTGATTGAGAAACGTCACCACTATGATATGCACCGCTACTATCGCGCCACCTCATTCCCTTAGGTCCATCCGCTGTCCATATTTTTGCTTCTGCGTCCTGTACTTCTGATTCGTCCGCAAATTGATTCCAATAAAGTACGCCTATATTGTAACCTTTAGCAATCCAAAGGTTAGCCAAGTCCATATCTGGCCGACCACTGGAAGTATCATAAAATGTCTCGCGATATTGAGATTCGGAAGAGCCAGATTGCCAACCATGTATGTAAATAATCGTAGGCTTCGAGGGATCATAGTAAGTGCTCCCATTTGCTGTCGCAGCACTGGCTTTTTCGAATTGATTATCTGCGCCAGCCCAATATAAGCCATAGTCGAGTTGATCAAACGTCGACTTATCAAAAGTATTGGCACTTGCGACGAAAGAAATCACTACACTTAATACAAATAGGATAACCGCTGTTATTTTTGTCATATTTATTCCTTTTATATAATGACAAGAGATGATTAATTTGGGCGGTTACCCTAACACTTATTGTTTATAAAAATGTTGTACAAGTCGATAAAACAGAAAATTTAGTAAAAATTTAACGCTTCTATTCGTATGTTTTATTTAGCGTTTTTTTAATAATGAATAGCAACCTACAGCGACTGATGACACAGCAAACACAGTAAAGATCATAAAAGTATGTGACATAACGCTGAGATAAGCTGTCTTGTGATACCTCACTTCGCCATCACCAAGCAGGATAGAAGTCACAACGGTAACAACTAACATACTTATCACCATCCCCAAACTACGAGTTTTAGCAGACAATGCAGAAACAACGCTAGTTTTATTTTTATCTGCAGAACTCATAATGATATTCATATTCGGTGAAGAAAATAGCGCAAATCCAATGCCTTGAAATAGTAGAATAGAAATGATGTAAACCAAGCTTGTGCTATTGTCTATTTGGGTGGCTAGAATACTACTTATCGCAATACTCGCTGTTCCGATAGTGGCAAAGATTCGAGGCGAATATTTATCAGATAAACGACCCGCGATAGGAGCACAGCATGCCATGACTACCGAACCAACAATCAATATTCTACCTGCAATTTCGGCATCGTAGCCACGTAATACCTGTAAATACAAACTAAATAAGAAAGTCGTACCAAATGCACTTGAATAAATAAGCATTTGAATAAGAAGTGATTCCCTTAACTTTACATTGTAAATTAGGTCTTTAATATCCAACAAAGGATGAGTAGATCTTAGCTCTACTATTACAAATAGGACGGCCACCAATACCCCAATGACCAACAACGCGTAGCCATGTTTACCACCACTCAAAGATGCCCCGCCAAATATCAATAGCATCAAGCTAGCTATGATTAAGACTGAGCCAGTATAGTCGAATTTCTGCGAATTTGATTTCAACTCACTACTAATTAACGTAAAGCTAAGCAGCGTAGCAAGGGCCATTGGAATAAAACTAATCCAATATACCCAATGCCAGCTTAATGACTGAGTTATGATCCCTGCGATAAAAGGGCCACTTGCAATACCCGCATAGATAGCACCAATGGACATTCCAAAAGCCTTCCCACGGTTTTGTGGAGGTACGACCTCTGTGATAATCGCCATACTGGTCGACGCAAACATCGCCGATGCGATTCCTTGAAAAAATCGAATGACAAGCATCCAAGTAATGCTCGGTGCAAAACCTATTAACAAAGTAGTAAGCGCGAATAATCCCAAGCCAAGCTTAAACATAAGCTTTTTATCGAACATATCACCTAATTTACCCATAGGAAGTAAAAAAGCAGCACTACTGCCTAGATAAATCGTCTCAATCAAGCCTAGAGAAACAGCATCAGCACTAAAGTCATGCCCAATGGAAGGAAGTGTCACCCCTACTCCGGAAAACATAAATGGAGCAGCAAACTGGGATAAAATAATAATATAGAGAAAAAGCGAGCTGTTTTTTTTGTCGGTCATAATACACACCGTAAAGAAAAGGTCATTGTAACATTGGCTATTATTTTAGGTGGTAGCTATTGTACTCGGCATATAATATTTGGGAATTCAATTATTTTGATGAAGTTGTTCAAATGAAACCTATTGAAATTTGAACGATTATCTGTACAGTCTTTGTCAATGCACCAATGCACCAATGCACCAATGCAAAAGGGAAGCGAAATCGCTTCCCTTTACTAATTAATCAATGAATTGCTCTATGGCAAAGTCTTTCTTGTGAAGAGATTAAGCACAATAGACAGCACAAAACCTGCTAATGCAATCATAAAGATTGTTTGGAATACTTCATGATATTTAGCGGCTGCTTCCGTTAAGCTAAGGACGTGGCCTTGCGCAGTTTCAACAGAAGACGCAGAAGCAATCCATGCGGCTAGATAGTTGGCGATCGAGCCGCTCGCGAGCATGTAAATCCCCGCAAGAGTACCCGTTGAGTTTGCTGGGTTGAGCCGCGTAATTGCCGCTAGAGCAACAGGGTCGATAAACAGCTCAGCCACACCAATAAGCCCTAGACCGATAGTTACCCAAAGCATTGAAGTATGGCCTGTTTGCATTGCCAAACGAGATGAGATGTTGATGAGTAAAAATCCAGCCGTTAAGAATAGGAAACCCGTTCCAAGCTTAGACAGTGTCTTTGGTTTGATATTAAAGCGTGCTAACAGTTTCCATGCCCACGCAACGAATACGCCACCAACAATAACAGCAAACGGGTTAATAGATTGGTAAAAAGAAGCTGGAATTGACCATGAGAACAAATGTTTGTTTACGATACGCTCGATAAACAGGTTGATTGAGCTACCACCTTGCTGGTCAAAGGCCCAGAACAACGTACCAAAGGCCATGAATAGGACAATCGCCCACATATTTTTGCGACCTTCAGCATCACAGCGTTTATAAATCTTCACCATCATAAGAAGAGCTGCGATACCAACAACCGTCAGTACATATCCTGCCCAAAGGTGCGCTAAAATTAATGCGAAAAAAATCACACTGATCGCAACACCCAAAAGCATAATGATAGAGTTAGGCAAACCAGCAGTAGAAGAAGTCATTACCTCTTTATTAATACCCGCAACATCTTTAAATGCTTTTTTTCCGGAAAGGAAAACAACCAAACCTAAAAGCATACCGATACCCGCGATACCAAAACCTGCGTGCCAACCGTACTGTTGTGAGAAATAACCAGTCGCAAGCGGCGCTAGAAATGCACCAACGTTACTTCCCACGTAAGATAGCGAGAAACCAGATTCACGCATCGAGTCATGGTTTTTGTATAACTCACCCAAAAGGCAGCTTGAGTTAGTCTTAAAAAAGCCATAACCAACAATAATGAGGGCTAATGCCGTATAAAGTGTCGTATTGTCCGTAGAAGGGACAGCAAGTACAGTGTGCCCTGCGACCATTAGCAAAGCACCGATCACTACCGACCAAAAATTACCTAAATATCTATCCGCAATTATCCCACCCAAAATTGGCGTAACGTAGACCAACGAAGTGTATGCACCATACAGTGCATAGGCATGCTGATCCGTAAATAGTAATTTTTGAGTCAGATAAAGGATCAGTAAGGCACGCATGCCGTAATAACTAAAAAACTCCCAAGTCTGCACACTTATGACGTGAAAGACACCTTTGGGATGGGAAGAGTTGCTCATAAAATAAAATTCCGTACTAACTAAACTAAATCAGATAATTAAAATATCTGTTAATCAAATCTGTTAGCGACACATTGACCGTAGTCACGTCGCCCTCTATTTATTCCATATCTCAGACATAAATAAGCAGCTTTGAACACTGCATGTTCTAAAGGACATAAAAAATCCCACTTAAAGTGAATAAAAATTCAATTGAAGAATACCGTATTTAGTATTAAAGCCAAGGTTTAATTTGAATTAATTATCTATATATTAAACCTATAGAAAGATAAAAAATTAAGATTTGGATTTTATACGATACTTTTCAATAAATTAGAGCTGCACCACACAAAATTCGTTTTACATGGTGATCATTTTCGGTTTTTAACTTTTAGAAAACGAAAAACAAATGCTTGTATTGAGCTTCACTATATTGATTAAAAGTTATGCAGGTACTGTTGTCGCTATTTTTTAGGCAATAAAAAATCTTCCGTTATAGGAACGAACTTGTCAGCACAATCGATTAGGTTTTGCGCTGTTAACCCAGGCACACCGAAAACCTCGACTCGCTTCTGGTATTTTGTTTGGATTCTATCAACCAACACTTCAAAATCCCCGTCCCCAGAAACCAGCACAACCACGTCTACTTCAGGAGCTAACTCAATTGCATCTATGGCAATTCCTACATCCCAGTCCCCTTTGCAACTGCCATCTAATCGTTGGATAAAAGGCTTTAACTGAACGTTGAACCCTACGCCTCGCAAAATATGATGAAACTGCCTTTGCTTTGCATCTTTGCTAGCAATCGCGTAAGCATTCGCACAGACAACCTCTCGATCTTGCGTTGCTATGTACCAAAATTGATTGTAATCGAAATTTTTTTTGTATTTATCCCGGGTGGTATAGTAAACGTTTTGTACATCTACCAAAATGGCTACTTTCGTCATTATTATGCGGTTAACACTCTGTCCAGTTTGATGCCTGTATAACAATAAATACAGTCTGAGTCCAACATATCCAACCACAATATCAAACTGCAGCACCTCAAAACATTTGAATAACCCATATATGCAACTAATCTTATAGTTAATAATAATACAAGAACATTGGATGTCAGTATGGTAAACAAAACAAGGCTAGTCATAGCAGGTTTTGCCGTGGCCCTTTTCGTTGGAGCTCTGGCAACCTCAATATTATTGAAATCGCCAACAAATGAATCATCGAGCCCAGAAAACAAAACCAAGCCCAAACTTACTCGTCATTACAGTAAAGCAGCCACCACTGAGACAGCGAAAAATTCATTCAATCAGCTAGTTAACCCGATCCCCGCACAACCATCTATCGATAAGCAAAAAGCAAAAATTGGATGGCTGCTATTTAAAGATCCAAACCTGTCATCAAACAACGATGTTAGCTGTGAGTCTTGCCATAGCCTGATAGGCAATGGTGCTGAACAAACTGAAGTGTCGGTTGGCGTTGGTGGTCAAGGGACACGAAACTCGTTAACAGTATTTAATGTGGCCTTCAACTATCGCTTTTTTTGGGACGGTCGGGCAAACAGCTTAACTGACCAGCTAGACGGCCCGGTACATAATGTTATGGAGATGGATTCAGACTGGCTCAGAATAGGTAATTATGTCAAAGGTTCTTCAATCTATTCTGAAATGTTTGAACAAGCCGGCCTCAACATCAATGAGAAAAATATAAAAGCGGCGTTAATCGAATTTATGCACGGACTGACAACACCAAACTCACCTTTTGACCAGTATCTATTAGGTAACGAATCAGCACTCACTGAACAGCAAAAAAGAGGTTGGCAAACCTTTCAAGACGAAGGTTGTATTCAATGTCACAGGGGAACCAATATCGGCGGTGGAATGGTTATGCGATTTGGTTATTTTGGTGAAAATAAGATTGGCGAGAACCGAACGACTGACACGGGAAGACACGCCACGACCAACAACACAAAAGACATGTATTTGTTTCGAGTGGCGAGTTTGAGAAATGTGGCAAATACCGCACCCTATTTTCATGATGGTAAAACTCATTCTCTAAAAGAAGCCATTCGTATTATGGGTGAAAGTCAGTTGGGAAAAACATTTGATCGCCAAACAACCGATGATTTATATGCGTTTTTGACAACCTTATCGGGTCAAAAGCCCGCTATTTTAGAGGAGTTTAGTAATGACTCGGACCAATAAATCTCTATTTAGCACAGTTGTTTTAATTAACTCACTGCTCATCGTTGTCTCTATATTTTTGTACATGAAATATACAAAGCTCTCTGATTACCGCTCGACAGTTGTCAGTGTAGGCCACAACTTAATAGAACTGAGAGATAGAGTTACAAAGCATGCTCTAAATCCTACCCTAGAGCCCTATCAACTTGCCTCTTCGACGGTCGAAATAGAAAACCAAGTCGAGACAATGGTCGAGGGTTATCAAACCTCCATATTTGATATGTTTGGCTTAGATAATAACAATGCCTACACGGCCCTTATAGATTTTCGCAACTCTGCACTCGAAATTACCGATGCTATCGATCATATTATTGGGCTAATTGTCGTCAAAAAATCTGTGGTGACATCGTTAACTCATCAACTAAACACTTCTTCAATTCAAAAACATGTGCCTTTATTAACAGGCGCAGCAGAACAACAGATCCTGATTCAAGAACTAAAATCCGGTAAGTTCAAGCAAGATGCACTGGCGCAACTCGCTCCAATAATCCGCACCTTCAATGAAGTAGAAACACAAAAACAACAACTATTTGAGTTTTTACTATCCCCAGCGATTACCAAGTTTGTTAATCGTTCAGAAGAAACGATGGCTGAACTATCCGCTGACGTTAGAACTACTTTAATTCAGTTATTCTCAACTGTATGTATATTGATAGCGGGCTTCGTTGTCTCGCTTTATTTGCTTCGTATGAAAGAGCTTAAGCGTAATAACATCGCCTACCAAGACGCCATCGACAGAGTTGAGAAAGCCAATCACGCAAAATCGCTTTTCTTGGCGACGATGAGCCATGAACTACGTACACCGATGAATGGCGTCCTCGGTATGGCGCAAGTAATAAAAGATGAATCAAGCGACCCTAAAACTACGGAAAGCGTACAAGTTATTATCGACTCTGGACAACATCTCGTCACTCTACTTAACGATATTTTAGATTTTTCCAAAATTGAACAAGGAAAAATGGAGCTCGAACATGCTCCATTTTCTATCGATGATGTTCTTGCACACTCCAACCAAGTATTAAAACCCCTAGCAAAGAACAAAGGCATTGAATTTAATACGTGCAATCTCATCCCTCATGAAGTGCAATTTATTGGCGATTCAGCTCGCCTAAGACAAATTCTTTTTAATATTGCAGGGAATGCCATCAAATTTACTAACACAGGTAAGGTAGAAATGAGGTTCATCCTTTGCAAGACACCTCAAACTCACCTAGAAATCATCATTTCAGATACAGGGATAGGTATAGCCGAGGATAAATTAAAAAATATATTTACACCTTTCGAGCAAGCTGAACTTTCCACCACAAGAAAATTTGGAGGTACTGGGCTGGGCCTTTCAATTGTCAAGCAGATCACGGATTTAATGGGCGGAGAAATCTCAGTAACCAGTGAACTTAATGTTGGTACAACCTTTACTCTCTCGTTGCCGTTTGCCGTCGAAACCGTTAACGATTCAAAAGAGCAAGATACAATCCAAGTCAGTCATTCAACCGAACAAGACGACGATAAGACCCTAGAAATACTACTCGTAGAAGACAATCAAGTTAATGCGATCGTTACTCGCAAGTTTCTTTCTCCACATGGCCATAAAGTCACTTGGGTACGCGATGGTATGGCGGCGTTACATCTATTAGAAACAACAAGATTTGACCTCATCATAATGGACAATCATATGCCGAACTTGAGTGGTATCGACACTACTAGATGTATTCGGAATGATCTCAAATTGGAGACGGTGATCTTCGCATGCACAGCTGACGTATTCGAACAAGCTCATGATCAACTCATTGATGCTGGCGCCAACTTTGTTTTAACCAAACCTCTACAGAGAAACAATTTGGAGCGTGCTATTGAACAATTCTCAGAGGACTTTTATAAACAGAAGGAAACGAAAGAAACAACTCACGATAACGTCATCCAACTCGTACGTCATCCGATTGAAACTTTATCATTAACTGAAGAAGAAGTATCTCAAAGCCCGCTATTAAATGAAATGGGTTTTTCTAAACAAGAAAAGATAAACTTACTACGCTCGTTGGACTTTGAACTTGAGTCAAAATCAGTTCGGCTCATCGAAGCCTATGCAAACTCAAATACGTTAGAGCTTCATAAATTGCTGCACGCTATCAATGGGATGTCTGTAGAGTTCAGATTAAAAGAAATATCGGAACTAGCGAAAACGGCAGAAGATATTGCAAGAAAACAGCAGCTTCCCGAAGCGGATTTATTGCAAAAAATCATTAACTTAATGAATGTAAACTGCCATCAGACTCACCGTATATTGAAAACCCTTGAGGAAGAGAAAACAATCTCCCCTCCAGAAACACATCGAATTCTTATTGCCGAAGATAACAACGTCAATATTATCGTTCTGACGAAATTGCTACATTCTATGGGCTATGACCAAATAGATGTCGCCAATACTGGAGAAGAAGCGGTAAATTTTGCCAAACAACATGCCTACTTAGCTATCCTAATGGATAACCATATGCCAGTGATGAACGGTATAGAAGCGACCAATATAATCAAAACACAAGTAGCACCGAGCAGCAAAATTATCGCTTGTACTGCAGACGCAACACCTGAGGCAAAAAAAGAATTCATACGCGGTGGGGCAAGTGAAGTGATCCTAAAACCAATTAACAAGGAAAAGCTTCTCGCGGCACTGTCTGCAATTCAAAATAATGTCACCAACATAGACGATAAGAAGGCAGAAAGTTCGTAGCAGCTTTACGCTTGTCTAAAGAGTTCGGAGTGAGTAAAAGTTTATTTCAGGAGAGATGGTGCCCCGGGCCGGACTTGAACCGGCACAGCGCGAACGCCGAGGGATTTT
>NZ_JBLNLI010000017.1:0-60245 GCF_059777565.1 Vibrio sp. A37
GAGTATCAACATTACTCGGCTTGAGAAGGAAACTCTTATGCAGATCTGAGGTTAATTAATTATCTGTCACAATTTAATATCGATTTGAGTAATGATTTAATCATTCTTGCTGAGCAAGAGATAAAAAGGACCACTTCAATGAAGTGGTCCTTTCTCAACAATAATTTCAATTAAAGCGCTCTACTCATCTTCTACGCTGAACAAGTTCTCCATGTTTAAGCCCTGCTTAACCAGAATTTCTCTTAAGCGACGAAGGCCTTCCACTTGAATTTGACGAACACGTTCACGAGTTAAGTTAATTTCTCGGCCCACTTCTTCCAACGTCGATGGTTCATATCCAAGCAAACCAAAACGGCGAGCTAACACTTCTTTCTGTTTTGGATTTAGCTCATCAAGCCAATGAATTAGAGATGATTTAATGTCGTCATCTTGAGTCGAAACCTCTGGATCAGAGTTATTTGCATCTGGAATGATATCAAGTAGTGCTTTTTCACCGTCACCACCAATTGGTGTGTCAACCGAGCTTACTCTCTCATTAAGACGTAACATTTTGCTTACATCATCGACAGGCTTGTCCAACTGCAACGCAATTTCTTCAGCCGTAGGTTCATGGTCAAGCTTTTGAGAAAGCTCTCTAGCAGTGCGTAAGTAAATGTTTAGTTCTTTAACCACATGAATTGGCAAACGAATTGTACGAGTTTGATTCATCAATGCACGCTCAATAGTTTGGCGAATCCACCATGTCGCATAGGTTGAGAAACGGAAACCTCTTTCTGGGTCAAATTTCTCAACAGCGCGGATCAACCCCAAGTTACCCTCTTCAACCAAATCAAGTAACGCTAGGCCACGGTTACTATAACGACGCGAAATCTTAACAACTAAACGAAGATTACTTTCAATCATACGTTTACGAGCAGCTTCATCCCCACGAAGTGCACGACGCGCATAAAGTACTTCTTCTTCAGCTGTTAATAGTGGTGAAAAACCGATTTCGCCGAGATAAAGTTGAGTTGCATCCAGACTCTTCGTGGATACCTCAAACTCTTCTTTTGCTTCTTCGGTAGTTTCTGTAGTGGTGGTGTTGGTAGTAGTAAGCTCGTCCTCATTCACTAACGAATCCATCGCTTCATGATCGATCTCGAACTCTTCAACTTTTGTTGCTGTGTTGCTGATACTCATAGTGCCTCCCCCTGGCGAGCTAGCAAGACATTACTACTTTATTAATGTCGCTACATCTTTACTCTTGGCAAGTAAGTTTATGGTAAGTAGCGATTAGGATTCACCGACTTACCCTGATAGCGAATTTCAAAGTGCAAACGAACGCTGCTGGTTCCTGAGCTGCCCATCGTTGCAATTTTTTGGCCTGCTTTTACACTTTGTCCTTCGTGTACGAGCAACCGATCGTTGTGGGCGTAAGCGCTGAGGTAATTATCATTATGTTTAACAATCACTAGATTGCCATAACCTCTTAGTGCGTTACCCGAATAGACCACGGTTCCTCCGGCAGTAGAGACAATCGATTGACCGCGCCTACCGGCGATATCAATCCCTTTATTGCCATGATCTCCTGCAGAATATGTTTTAATCACTCTCCCTTTAGTAGGCCATAACCACCTAGATATTTTTTTATTTGGTGGCGATGTCTCATTTACAGATTTTTTAACATTTTGTTTACCTTTAGATTCAACATACTCTTTTGTTTTTGATTGATCAAGCCTATTTTTTGAGTATTTTTCATCCAATTGTTGATTTTTTGATACGTTGTCACTAATAACTTGTTGATTTTTTTTCGTACTATTAGAAACAGCAACACTGGTAGGAGTTGTATTTTTTCCAGCACCTGTTCCACCGTAAGAAGGAGGAACATAAGCTGGGCGCCATAAATCAAGTTTTTGACCTGGATGGATAGTATACGGCTTCTTTAAGTTGTTATAACGAATGATATCTTTAACATCTTTGCCTGTAATGTAGGAGATGAAATAGAGGGTATCTCCCTTTTTTACTTGATAATAGCTACCACGGTAACTGCTGCGTGGGATGGAGCCATAATCCTTATGCAGCCCAGACACAGGGGCAGGAGTTCTCGCAGTGCATGCAACTAAAACACTGCAAAGTCCAATTAATATTGTCTTATTGGGCCAATGTCTCATTCTTATTCGAGGCAAATGTTACTTAAGCTAAATCTCCCGCGACTAGCGGAACAAATCGAACCATTTCAACAATATCAGTCGCAAACTCATCACCATCTCGAGTGATTTTTAGCAGTTGTTGCTCATTCTCACCGACTGGAATCACCATCACTCCACCATTACTGAGCTGCTCTAATAACGCATTAGGTATTGATTCTGCCGCTGCTGTAACAATAATTGCATCAAATGGTGCTTTTGCTTCCCAACCTTGCCATCCATCTCCGTGTTTTGTTGAAATATTGTAAATATCCAGTTTTTTTAAACGTCGCTTAGCATCCCACTGTAAAGACTTTATCCTTTCAATAGAAAAGACATGTGCGACTAGCTGAGACAAAACAGCGGTTTGATAGCCAGATCCCGTACCAATTTCTAAGACTTTACTGTTATAGGATAAGTTCAACATTTCCGTCATTTTCGCGACAATGTACGGTTGAGATATTGTTTGACCTTGGCCGATAGGAAGTGCGTTGTTATCGTAGGCTTGATGCATCATGGCTTGAGAAACAAAGTTTTCGCGTGGCAAACGGTATATCGCGTCTAATACTCGTTGATCGCGAATACCGCTAGAGACTAAAAGCGCCATCAGTCTATCTGCTTGCGGGTTTGTCATTAAGATTCCTTTAACCAGTGTTCCATTGTTAAGAGAGATTCATGAGCAGTCAAGTCAACTTGCAAAGGTGTAATAGATACCCGACCATGCTCAATGGCATAAAAGTCAGTACCAATGCCAGCATCTTGCTCTTTACCGGGAGGACCTAACCAATATATCTCATGTCCTCTAGGATCTATCTGTTTTATCATAGACTCGGCGTGATGCCTTGCGCCAAGTCTAGTTACTTCCAATTCGAGTGCGTGTTCATCTGCCACATCAGGGATGTTGACATTAAGAAGTCGGTTGGTGGGAACAGGAAAGCTCTGATGTTGCAGAACTAACCTCTTAGCAATTTTCGCAGCAGTAGCAAAGTTCACTTTACCAACTAGAGAGAAAGCTATAGATTGAACACCTAAAAAATGCCCTTCCATCGCTGCAGCAACCGTACCCGAATAAAGTACGTCATCTCCAAAATTCGCGCCATGATTAATACCAGAAAGTAACAGGTCAGGCAGGTCATCTTTCATTAACTCATTCAAAGCAAAATGCACGCAATCAGTTGGCGTTCCCTGAACTGAATAAACGTTAGGCTCTATTTGATTAACTCTAAGGGGCTGTTCAAGTGTCAACGAATTTGATGCACCACTGCGATTTCGATCTGGAGCAACAATGGTGATTTCAGCAATATCAGTAAGCTCTTGTGCGAGAGTTCGAATCCCCTTCGCATGTACACCATCATCATTACTTAGTAGTATTTTCAATGTTTTCCCTGTTTTATTGTATTAAACCTACTTTTTTCAGCCATTTAATAGCTACGTTCAGCTTCACTGGTCAATGCGAGCTCACGTACAATTGAAGTAGCAAAGCAGCCAGCGTTCAGCGAAAAAGAAAGAGTGACAGTGTCTTTTTCCACTTGCCATTGCAAGTTTTGCGGATGCAATGCGATAGCTCTTCGATCATGACTCATCCGATTTCCTCGAATCAAAGCCATCAAGTCTGGCTCTGCATCTAGATGTTCTTGCTCCAATTCGAGCGCTTGATGCTGTGTTGGCAAAGCATTGTCCCCAGGAAGAGCAGCCGTTATTGATGCATCACCTGTTATCAGTAATTGGTTCAACCTTTCGATATCCGACTTAGTCACTTCGGAAAGTGTAGAATCTATTTGGGCAATATCGCCAATAATAAACTGATTGAAGTACTGTTTTTCTATTCGCTCCGACAAAATCAGATTGAACAGCCAAGATCTAGCGGAAGATAAGTACATACTGCGCTTGTTCGCGTTCCGCGTACGGACGTTGTCTCTTCCCCAACGGCGTGCTTCATCCAAGTTTGCACCATCGCGACCAAATCGTTGACTGCCAAAATAATTTGGCACCCCTTGTTGGGCTATTTTCTGCAACCTTTTCTCTATGGATTCAACATCACTCACTTCAGATAGAGTAACAACAAAATCATTACCAATAAGATCACCAGGGCGCAGTTTTTTGCTATGCCATTGGGTTTCCAGTATTTCAATTGAAGGATACTTTGCAAGAAAGGCAGAAAAGTCTGGTACCTCTCCTTTAGGTAAGCGAACACTGAGCCACTGCTCAGTCACTGCATGGCGGTCCTTGAGGCCAGCCCAGCTCACGTCTTTTGATTTAACCTCACAGGCCTTCGCTAACTCATTGGCAACAAACGTGGTATTTTCACCTGTTTTGCGGATTCTCACCATTAAGTGTTCACCCTGGCCTTCAAATTCGAATCCTAGTTGTTCAATAACTTGGAAGTGGTCTGGTTGTGCTTTAATTTGAGCTGTAGCAGTGGGTTTACCATTTAGATAGGCCAAAGTAGATAACAGATCTGACATGTGAGTTTTCCGTCGAAATAGTGGCGCCATGGCAGCGTTCTGCGGCCATAGCTAATTACAGTTAGCGCTTATTTAGAAGGACAACGGCTTCAGTTGCAATGCCTTCTTTTCGCCCCGTAAAGCCCAACTTTTCCGTTGTTGTCGCTTTTACGTTTACATTTCGAATATCCGTTTCTAAATCAGCGGCAATTGTCGCACACATTGCATGGATATGTGGAGCCATCTTGGGTGCTTGAGCCAAAATGGTGATGTCAAGATTACCAATAACGTAACCTCGCTCTTTAACTTGTCGATAGACTTCTCTAAGTAGATCGCGACTATTTGCACCTTTCCAGCGATCATCAGTGTCAGGGAAGTGACGGCCAATATCCCCTGCAGCTATTGCTCCTAGCAGAGCATCACATAGCGCATGCAAAGCAACATCACCATCGGAGTGTGCAATCAAGCCTTGTTCATAAGGAATAGAAACACCACCAATAATGACAGGTCCTTCTCCACCAAATTTGTGCACATCAAAACCGTGGCCAATTCGAATCATCGTCCTTCCTCTATCAATCTCTATGTAAGTAAAAAGTGGCTAGCTCAAGATCTTCTGGCTGAGTAATTTTGATATTATCCGCTCGCCCTTGAACGAGTAACGGCTTAAAACCAGCCCACTCCATGGCAGACGCTTCATCGGTTATAGCAGTACCACTTTGCAAAGCATTTTCGAGCGAACCTCTTAACTGCTCAGCACGAAACATTTGTGGGGTAAGTGCATGCCAAAGAGAAGTGCGATCGACGGTATTCTCTATCGTCAGATCGCCACCCGATCTTTTCATTGTATCTCGGACTGGCGCTGCCATTATACCGCCAACTGGATGAGCCGTCGCTCGTTCTATTAATTGGTCTAAATCAGATAGGCGCACACACGGCCTCGCGGCGTCATGGACCATAACCCACTCTGCTAAGTTGTTATCTACCACATGCTCTAAGGCAGATAGAACAGAGTCAGCTCGTTCATCACCACCATTCACTCTGACAACTTCTGTGTGATTAGCTAAAGGTAGATTGCCGTAATAAGGATCTTGTTCGGAAATGGCAATTACGATCTTGCTGACTTGAGGGTGAGACAATAGCTTGTTGACTGTGTGTTCAAGAATAGTTTTATCGCCAATCCTCAAGTACTGTTTAGGGCGATCAGCTTGCATACGACTACCAACGCCCGCTGCTGGCACGATGGCAACAATCGAGCGCTTAGTTGCCATAAGATTTTGCTCCATTAGTCACACGATAAAATGTTTCGCCTTCTTTAACCATGCCCAGCTCGTGACGAGCTCTTTCTTCTATGGCATCTAGGCCCTGACGTAAATCTTCAATTTCGGCAAACATTTCTTCATTACGAGTTTTGAGTGTTGTGTTCACTTTTTGTTGAGCTGTAATTTCGCTGCTCACAAGTTTGTAGTCGGCAATACCATTCTTACCAAGCCACAGTTCATATTGTAACCAGCCCAGCAATACAACTAAGGCTAAGGTAAAGATTCGCATAAAATTATATCTATTGAGGGTATTGTTAGGACACATATATAGCATAATCGTACATGTCATTCGATAAGGGGTTGGGTTTCCTAAATGGAAGTTAAATCAGCTTTTACATTGGGGCTGACGTTAGCTGCCAGCTCCAATTAGTGTAATGGATATCTGCCTAACTTAGTAATAAAAAAGCAAATAATCCTATTCCAAGCAATAAACGATAGATAACAAAAGGTAGCATGCCGATACGATTAATGAGCGCAAGAAAATAATAAATACAGGCGTAAGCACTAACAAAAGAAGTAACAACACCAGTTAACAGGAAACCAACGTGAATGGGTTGACCGCTCGTGACCAACTTGAGCCCAAGATAACCACCAGCCAGTAAAATAATCGGTATCGACATTAAAAAAGAAAACCGAGCTGCCGCTTCACGAGTAAACCCCAAATAAAGCGCCGCTGTCATAGTGATGCCCGACCTCGACGTACCAGGGATCATAGCAAGAGCCTGTGACACACCTATAAAGAGAGATTTTTTCCAATCCGCCGTGTACTCATCATCCGTTAGAGAAGAGTGCTTGTCAGTCCACCAGAGCAATAAACCAAATACGATTGTGGTAGTCGCTATAACCCAAGCACTGCGAAGGTATAGCTCGATAACGTCTTTCATCAGCAAGCCAAAAAGTGCTGCGGGGATTGTGGCAATAATTATCATCCACGCAAGTTTCGCTTCTTTACTGCGATCACCTTTAAAAATGGAGGCAAAAAACGCACTAAGAAGGTCGATTACTTCGCGGCGAAAATAGATCACCACTGCCGCAAGTGTGCCCACATGAACAGCGACATCAAAGGCTAAACCTTGATCTTCCCAGCCTAAAATTGCAGAAGGCAAAATTAAATGTGCAGAACTAGAGATAGGTAAAAACTCTGTTAGCCCTTGAATAAGGGCTAACAAAAACGACTCCATGTAACTCATACTTTCCTTGGCCTGTTAGATGTCGAACCACCGCTCGACAGGTTTGAGTGAATCCAGCTGTTTTGAGTTTTGCCAGACTTGGCGAATACTTTTGCTATCAGACGGAATGACTCTGTCCGGGCAAAGTTCATACAAAGGTTGGATGACAAATGGATACTTATAAATATCCACTCGAGGGATCTGAGGGTTCTGTTCTGAGACCTCTTCACCAAATAAAATCAAATCTAAATCGAGTGTTCGATCTTGATATTTAGCACTATTTTCCTTTCGTCCCCAGTCAAATTCGATTTCACGTAATCGACGACTAAATTCAGGTAAGGCTAAATTTGTTTGCAACTCGACGACAAAGTTATAAAAAGGCTGGCCATCAAACCCAAGCGCGTCACATTCATAAATCGTAGAGACTTTTAAGTGACTTCCAAGTTTCGATAATTCATTTACCGCGACTTCAGAGTGCTTACAAGGTTCTATATTTGAGCCTACGCCGACATAGGCTAAAATCATAGGCGACCTCGCTCAATGACAACTCCCACTCCTTTCGCTTGAGGAACTGCCCCAGGTTTGGTGAGACGAATCTTTATCCATGGCACCGAAAACTGGGACATGATGAGCTCGGCAATTTCCTCCGCGACTCTTTCTACTAGCAAAAAACGCCCAGATTCAATATGAGTTAAAATAGCTTCACTCACTTTGGCATAATCCAAGGCATCTTCCACATCATCGCTCAATCCGGCTGGACGATTTTCGTGAGCCATTTCGATATCTAGCACTAACTTCTGTTTTATTTCCTGTTCCCAATCGTAAACGCCAATGGTTGTGATTGCTTCTAACTGCTCGATAAAAACTTTATCCATGGTAAATCGCATCCTATACAGCACATAGCCGAAGTTTGAGAAAAAAATCGTACTAAATTTAGAGATTCGCGATATCATACCAACTAGTTGGACCCAGAGCATTATTTTCAGGTAATAAGAAAGACATGACCCCATTAACACTCGCGATAATCATATTTGCTTATCTGCTCGGCTCGATATCGAGCGCGGTGTTAATTTGCCGCCTACTAAAATTACCTGACCCTAGAGACTCAGGCTCTCACAACCCAGGAGCCACTAATGTACTGCGTATTGGTGGCAAAAAAGCAGCCCTTGCGGTCTTACTCAGTGACATGTTGAAAGGCACTATCCCCGTTTGGGGAAGCTATTACTTAGGCGTTGACCCAATCATACTTGGCGTGATTGCCATTGCGGCCTGCCTCGGACACATGTATCCAATTTTCTTCCACTTTAAAGGTGGCAAAGGCGTCGCGACTGCTTTGGGCTCTGTCGCTCCGATTGGTCTAGGATTAACTGGACTCATCGTCGCAACTTGGTTGGCAATTGTGGTTGTATTTCGTTATTCCTCTCTCGCTGCCATCATCACCGTGTTGCTCACGCCATTTTACACTTGGATGGTTAGGCCTGAGTTCACCTTACCTGTTGCTATGCTGTGTTGTCTGATTGTGCTGCGTCACCACCAAAACATTCGTCGATTATACGAAGGTACCGAACCTAAAATTGGTGAGAAAGAAAAAACGGCCGCAAAGTAGCGACCGTTTCCATCAATTTTTTCAGCATCAGCTTATTAAACGTTAGCTTTTGATCGGTTCTAACTCGTCAATAGGCCAACGTGGACGAACATGAATAGACAGATCCGCCACTTCACCGTTCTTCAACCTTTGCATTCCTGCGTATGCGATCATTGCTCCATTGTCTGTACAAAACTCAGTGCGTGGGTAATACACTTCGCCACCAATATTTTCAGCCAACGCTTCGAGCGATTTGCGTAACTGTTTGTTAGCACTTACTCCGCCAGCAATCACTATACGCTTCATGCCTGTCTGCTTTAATGCGCGCTTGCATTTGATCACTAACGTATCGCACACCGCTTCTTGGAAAGCATAAGCGATATCGGCGCGAGTCTGCTCATCGCTGTCATTGGCAGCGATTGTATTGGCAGTAAAAGTCTTCAAACCTGAGAAGCTCATATCAAGCCCAGGACGGTCTGTCATTGGGCGTGGGAACTTAAACCTGCCCGGCGTGCCTTTTTCTGCCAATCGAGACAAAATTGGACCACCCGGATAATCTAAGCCCATCAACTTAGCTGTCTTATCGAACGCTTCACCCGCTGCATCATCTATCGACTCACCAAGAATGGCATAATCGCCAATACCGTTCACTTCCACCAGCATGGTGTGCCCACCAGAGACTAACAAAGCAATAAATGGAAAAGGTGGGGGCGTCTCTTCTAACATAGGCGCAAGCAAGTGCCCTTCCATATGGTGGACAGGTACCGCTGGAACACCCCAAGAATAAGCGAGACTGTGCCCAATTGATGCTCCCACCATCAAAGCTCCGACTAAGCCAGGACCTGCTGTATAAGCTACTCCATCAATATCTTTTGAGGTGAGCTTGGCATCAGCCAAAGCCGCTTTAATTAGAGGTATGGTCTTTTTTACATGATCGCGCGAGGCAAGTTCTGGGACAACACCGCCGTAATCGACGTGCAGATCCACTTGGCTATAAAGTTGATGTGAAAGTAATCCCTTTTCGTCATCATAAATTGCAATACCTGTTTCATCACAGGAAGTTTCAATGCCGATAATGCGCATAGTTTTCTCGGAAAGCAGTGTCAAAATTTCAAAATTGGCGCAATCTTACCTCGCCTTTCGCCATCAAACAAATTTTGTACAGACTATAATCGACAAAAGGCTTTACAAAGCCACACAGATCGGATTAAAATTCCGCACCATTTTTGATCTAGCTGGTTAACGACCAATCAAAGCGAAACATCCTTTGAGTTGAGTCAAAAGATGCCAGCATTAACGAATAACCCCTGAGGTGAAAGGCATATGCCAGTAGTTAAAGTACGTGAAAACGAACCGTTCGACGTTGCACTACGTCGTTTCAAGCGCTCTTGCGAAAAAGCAGGTATCCTATCTGAAGTACGTCGTCGCGAGCACTATGAAAAACCAACAACAGTTCGTAAACGCGCTAAAGCAGCAGCTCAAAAGCGTCACGCTAAGAAGCTAGCTCGCGAAAACGCACGTCGTGTACGTCTGTACTAATAGCTAGGTTCGAAAGGGAATTTAGCTATGGCTCTTATTGAACAACTCAAAGAAGAGCAAAAATTAGCGATGAAAGCCAAGGACAAACCGCGCCTTGGCACTATTCGTTTAGCCCTATCAGCAATTAAACAACGTGAAGTCGACGAAAAAATCACCCTAGGTGATGAAGACATCATTGCTGTGCTGACTAAAATGGTTAAACAACGTCGCGATTCTGTCTCTCAATATGAATCAGCTGGTCGCCAAGACCTTGCCGATGTCGAAACTGCAGAAATTGCCGTGCTTGAGGAATTTATGCCTCAACCACTTAGTGAAGAAGAAGTCGCAGCACTGATAGAAAGTGCTATTACTGATTCTGGTGCTGCCGGCATGCAAGACATGGGTAAAGTCATGGGTGTGCTTAAGCCAAAGATTCAAGGCCGAGCAGACATGGGCAAAGTCAGTGGTTTAGTTCGTTCTAAGCTCGCTTAAGCTCAAGTAAATTTTCAGCAAACCGTGCTATCCTTTGGGACGCGCGGTTTGTTTGTCTCTAGGCTATACAGACTAAAGACAATTTCTCTTGTTTAAATAGTTTCCTTATTTATTAGGTTTTATGGCAGGACACATCCCCAGACAATTTATTGATGACCTCCTTGCTCGTCTTGATATCGTCGACGTTATTGACGCGCGAGTAAAACTTAAAAAACAAGGAAAAAATTACGGCGCTTGCTGCCCTTTCCACAACGAAAAGACCCCTTCATTTAGTGTTAGCCAAGAAAAGCAGTTCTACCACTGCTTTGGTTGTGGCGTGCACGGTAATGCCATCGATTTCTTGATGGAATACGAACGTCTTGATTTTGTGGAAACCATCGAAGAGCTCGCTGCCTTAGTGGGTGCAGAAGTACCAAGAGAACAGCGCAACCCAAATGCGCCTCAATCGAATCAACCACGCGCCAACAGCGAACAGAAAAGAAATCTGTACGACTTGATGAGCAGTATCGGCCAATTCTACCGACAACAGCTTAAACAGTCGCAAAACCATTCTGCTATCGATTATCTAAAACAGCGTGGGCTTTCTGGCGAAATCGTGCAGAAGTTTGGTATTGGTTATATCGCTGACGAATGGGACTTAATCCGCAAGAACTTTGGCCAGACTCAAGAGACACAAGATATGTTGGTCTCTGGCGGCATGCTGATTGAAAACGACAAAGGCAACCGCTATGACCGCTTCCGTGGTCGTGTGATGTTTCCAATTCGTGATAGGCGTGGGCGAGTTATTGGCTTTGGTGGACGTACATTAGGTGACGGCACACCCAAATACCTCAACTCACCAGAAACACCTATCTTTCATAAAGGCAAAGAGCTTTACGGCCTTTATGAAGTGTTGCAAGCTCATCGCGAACCTGAGCAAATATTAGTGGTTGAAGGCTATATGGATGTCGTGGCGTTAGCACAATATGGCGTCGATTATTCTGTTGCCTCACTTGGCACCTCAACCACTGGTGACCATCTGCAAGTATTGTTCAGACAGACCAATACGGTTGTTTGTTGTTACGATGGTGACCGTGCAGGTAAAGAGGCAGCATGGCGAGCATTAGAAAATGCCCTGACCTATTTAAAAAGTGGACACACATTAAAATTCCTGTTTTTGCCAGATGGTGAAGACCCTGACAGCTATATTCGCCAACATGGCCGTGAAGCGTTTGAACAGCAAGTCGAAGAAGCAACGCCTCTTTCAAGCTACTTGTTCGATAACTTAATTGAGCTGCACCAAATTAACTTGGGGAATAACGAAGGTAAATCTGCACTTCGGGCTCTGGCTTCGAATTTAATCAATAAAATTCCAGATCCTTATTTCCAAGAACTATTAGAAAAAATACTCGATGAACGGACTGGATTTGATAATCAGCTTAGGCAGAAAAAAAAGCCCGCAAGGCAAGTAACTCATAATCCTAGAAAAGAAATCAAGCGCACCCCCATGCGCGAAGTAATTGCTTTGCTAATTCAAAATCCGAGCTATGCTGAAATGGTACCCGACCTCTCAAGTATTAAAGAGTTAGCCATACCGGGATTAAGTTTGTTTATGGAGATGCTTGAATATTGTAGTACTCATCCCCATATCAAAACGGGCCAGCTGCTAGAACAGTGGCGAAACACAGAAAATGAGACCCTTCTGTCTCGTCTTGCGAGTTGGAATATCCCGCTCAACGAAGACAATCAAGAAGATATTTTTTTGGACTCATTGGACAACATACTTGCCCAATGCGTCGAGAAACAAATTGAGAACCTGCAGGCCAAAGCAAGAAGTGTCGGTTTATCAACCGAAGAAAAGAGGGAGCTGCAAGCTTTAATGCTTGATTTAAAAGCGTAACCCTGTTTGATTAGTCAGCAATGAAAAAATTTGTTAGTATACGTGGTTTGCATTTCGCATACTAATTCCTTCACCAGATACGAAGTTGGATACCGTCTATGGATCAAAATCCGCAGTCACAGCTCAAAATACTTGTTATAAAAGGCAAGGAACAGGGCTATCTGACCTACGCCGAAGTTAACGACCACCTACCAGCAGAGATCGTCGACTCTGAACAGGTTGAAGACATTATTCAGATGATTAACGACATGGGTATCAAAGTAGTGGAAACTGCTCCTGATGCCGATGATCTAGCATTGAATGATGACAATACCATCACTGATGAAGACGCTGCTGAAGCCGCCGCTGCTGCACTTTCAAGTGTAGAAAACGAGATTGGCCGCACCACTGACCCTGTCCGCATGTACATGCGTGAAATGGGTACAGTTGAGCTACTGACTCGTGAAGGCGAAATCGACATTGCTAAGCGCATTGAAGATGGCATCAACCAAGTACAAAATTCCGTTGCTGAATACCCAGGAACCATCCCTTATATTCTTGAGCAGTTTGACAAAGTTCAAACTGAAGAGCTGCGTTTAACAGATCTTATCTCAGGTTTTGTTGATCCTAACGATGATGAGACAACTGCACCGACAGCAACTCACATCGGCTCTGAGCTTTCAGAGCAAGATCTTGAAGACGAAGATGAAGAAGATGTCGACGAAGAAGATCGCGAAGATGATGAGGAAGAGGAAGAAGATACAGGTATCGATCCAGAGCTAGCTCTGGAGAAGTTTACTGCTCTTCGCAACTCTTACCAGGACTACCAGCTTGCAGTTAATGAGCATGGCACAGAAAGTGGCCAAGCATCAGAAGCGCAAGGGCTAGTTCAAGAAGTTTTTGCTGAGTTCCGTTTGACACCGAAGCAATTTGATCACCTAGTGAACGAACTGCGCACTTCAATGGATCGCGTTCGTACTCAAGAGCGTTTGATCATGCGCCAAGCTGTTGAATACAGCAAAATGCCTAAGAAGTCTTTTATTGCCATCTTTACAGGCAATGAGTCTGATGAAGCATGGTTAGATGAAGTGTTGGCTTCTGACAAACCTTACGTTGAAAAACTAAAAGGCTTTGAAGACGAAATTCGTCGCTCAGTTCAAAAGCTAAAAACTATCGAAGAAGAAACGTCTTTGACAGTACAAAGCATCAAAGACATCAGCCGTCGCATGTCTATCGGTGAAGCAAAAGCTCGCCGTGCGAAGAAAGAGATGGTTGAAGCGAACTTACGTTTGGTTATCTCTATCGCGAAGAAATACACCAACCGTGGTCTACAGTTCTTGGATCTTATCCAAGAAGGTAACATCGGCTTGATGAAAGCGGTAGATAAGTTCGAATACCGCCGTGGTTATAAGTTCTCGACTTATGCAACATGGTGGATTCGTCAGGCGATCACTCGCTCGATTGCAGACCAAGCGCGTACTATCCGTATTCCGGTACACATGATCGAAACGATCAACAAGCTTAACCGCATCTCTCGCCAAATGCTGCAAGAAATGGGGCGTGAGCCACTACCGGAAGAATTGGCAGAGCGCATGCAAATGCCAGAAGACAAGATCCGCAAAGTGCTAAAAATAGCTAAAGAGCCAATCTCAATGGAAACACCAATCGGTGACGACGAAGATTCGCACTTAGGTGATTTCATCGAGGATACGACTCTAGAACTTCCACTAGACTCTGCTACCTCTGGTAGCTTGAAAGTCGCAACAAAAGACGTTCTAGCAGGTCTAACACCCCGTGAAGCCAAAGTACTTCGCATGCGCTTTGGTATCGACATGAATACTGACCACACTCTAGAAGAAGTGGGTAAGCAGTTCGACGTAACCCGTGAGCGTATTCGTCAGATCGAAGCGAAAGCACTAAGAAAACTACGCCACCCTAGCCGCTCAGAAACTCTGCGCAGCTTCTTGGATGAGTAGTTTTTAGACTCTGTTTGAAAAAAGCGAGCTTCGGCTTGCTTTTTTTTTAACCAAACAGTTTAAGTGGGCAGAAACTAAGCGAAATTAGCCCCCTCAACACCTAGACACCACCATACGCATCCCCTATAATCATCCACCTAGATTGGCCCCTTAGCTCAGTGGTTAGAGCAGTCGACTCATAATCGATTGGTCCGCAGTTCAAATCTGCGAGGGGCCACCATATTCTATAAAGGTTAGTGCCGATAGTGGTTACTAACCTTTTTTTGTGCCTGCTACATATGGGTGTAGTTATGGGTGTAGTTAGCAAGTTGCTTAAACTAGAAAGTGGATGAAAATAAATCATCTGAAAAAATGTTTGAGTAGCGCTTAGCTATTAGTTCCAACTCTCTCTGAACGCGCTCATTGTGCTTGTTCTTCATCACCTGCCATGTTTTCCAACGCATCCACTTTGGCTTGTTGTAGTCATGTAATAGGCTTAAACGACTATCAAAAAAATCGTTGTACTCGCATTTATCTTTTACTTTGTTCACAGCAATCCATACACGCTCAGATTTACTACCACTCGCTGTTGTGTATTTAAGATCTCCGCACTGGCGACACCACCAAGCGCCACCATAATCAAATAAAGCTCCACAGTTTCTTTGGCAGTTTGGACAACACCACCATAAGCGAACACTGTCAAAGTTTGTTGTCGTTTGGCTTAAGTCGGTTAATTGTGTAATAGTCTCACCTTTTCTAAACCAGCTAAAAAGTAAACTATTACTCCTCCAACTAACATTTAATACCTGAGTTTGTTCACCACGATGTGAGAATGTACTCTTAAAAGCCTGCCTAGCTTTAAGGAACTGCCGTACTTCATTGATCTGAATCTGTCGATGATTTTCTACTAGATAGGCCATAAAAACATACCCAAATAATTTGGTTAACTTAGTGTTTAACTACTAGTGCAGTTTTAGTCTGTTTGTCTGACTAAATACTTAGGGATATGAGCTGGTGGCAGATGCGCTTGTTTTACGTAATAACTTGCCAAAATACTTGATAGCTTCCATATCGTTCCCTGAGCAATAGCGCCCATAGTTAAAGTGCATACGCAAATAAGTAATATTTTTCGCTTGCTCATTCTTGCCTCATTGTTAGTCTTGATGTTCCATAGTCTTTTGCCTGCTTCCCCCTGTATCCCTTGCCTCGCTCCTTGGCTTGGTATGAAAGCCGATAAATAACTTGCTGCTTAATTTGAAAGTCATTTTTCTCAATCATGTAGTAACAGTGCTTGGGTGTATGGACATGACCACCTCCAGCCAACATCCACTTTTCTTGAATTAAGTCGAGTAAAGCGTTTGGGTAACAGATTTGTTTGCCATCAAGAAAAAGCGCGTAGTGGTAGTGCTGGTGCTTGGCTGTTTCCATTTCTCTTACCCAACAAAAGCCAATATCATTGACACCATATTTTCCTTTAATCCGTTTAAATAACTTCCTTTGGAATGCGCTAATAATTCGATTGTTGTCACTGTAGTGCTCTACGTGCAAATCAAACACCAAACAAAATGCTCTCCTGTACTTCAAACACATCACATTGAGTTGCTGAATTATCTGTTTAATGTGCTTAGGACATATTTTGTATTGCCTTTTATCACCTACATTCACAGCCCATATTTGACCATCTAAATTGATGTAGGGTGAATTGGTTAAGTACTTCATAAACTCTATAAGGATATTATGAAAACCCCCTTTCTAAGTTCCGTGTTTGTTAGTGAACACTTTCACTCTCTGGATATATAACTCCACAGCCTTGTTATTCTTTTGCTTTAGACCACAGCAGAAAATCGCTATACAAAAACCTAGAAATGAGTTCTCAACTTAAGACACATAAAAAGCCACCATTTTTGCTAGTGGCTTTTAGTTCTACTCTGGCATATCCTTATCTTGCTGGTGGTGGAGTTGTGGCGACTATGACCACCAGCAAAACACAACGGATAGGCTCTTAGTTATACGCTTTGAGCCTTTTCTTTTGCTCTAAGCTGAACCATACGAATGACTGTTTTTGCGGGCCAATACTTTAGACAATCATCAATGGTCGAGATAAGACGCTTATGCTTAGATTGGATTTTTCGCTGCGTAGCTTGCTGCTTAACACCTTTGTCCTCTCCCTCTTGTAGTTCCTTTATAGTCTTGGAATTAAGCCAATATTCCTTTATATCCCTTAGTTTTTCCGTAACTCGATGAGGTCGCTTAATTCGCCTCCTTTCTATTGGAAAGTCGTTGCTCAAGTCACTAATATGATCGTGCAAATGTGCAATACCAAAGCGACGATAAACATCATCACAGTTTAAGCGATTACCACTTAGCAACTCACCTTTAACAATTTCTTTTTCAGTCTTACGTACATTGTTCTCTAGCATCACGCTACCTCTCCGTTTTCTAAGAATTTATTAATGGTACTTTCACGCCACCCAATACAACGGCCAGAAACAAGCACTGGTTTTGGGAAAGCGTTTTGTTTGCGCCAAAGACGCCAAAGAGTTTTCTTGGACTTGCCCATTATGTAGGCCACTTCATCAGGGCTTAGCACACGGTCAAAATGGTAAGGTGAATCCGATGATAGTCTTGTCATACCTTAAACCTCCTTAATTTGTCTCAGGTATGGCAATAGACTAAGTGATTCTTTTTCTGCATGTGGTGAAAAATCACATTGAAAATTTATATTTTTTCACCAAAGAACTTGAGCATTTCATTTTTAAAGTGTTCGTTATTTGAGTCTTTTACTTGTATCTTACTTATAGTTTCCAAAGCGGCTTTTTCTTCCAACACTTTTCTCAATAAGCTTCTAGTTCTAGATGTTCGTACTTCGCCATCAAATAGAATTAGGGATAAAAACTCTATAAAGGGACTCGAATCCGATTTGGTTGGAGACTTTTTGAAGGTCTGTATCCACCAATGCACACATATATAAACTGTTTTAAAATGAACTTCTTTATAAGCTGGAAGATAATAAAAGCTTTTAGAACTTATTAACTTCTGATTTATTGATTCAATCCGAACTTCGAGCTGTCGTTCAAAACCACCAGCTCGTAATAACTGATCCAAATATGCGTCCTGAGATTCATCTTTTAGTTCAAAACTAAATTGTGCCAACCTAGCTATATCCTCTAAGGGATGATAGGCACATGCGACCTCTCCAGACAAATCAAGTTCTTTTATAGATGCGGTTAATTCCTGAACTTCTATTAATTTATCTCTAAGTTGAGATAACTGAGCCTTAATCGAGTGGCTAATTGCTTTAAGGTTTGCTTGACCATTGGCCTTGAATTTAGTGGGAAGCCCTTGAAGTAGTTTCTGAATATTATTGGCTTCAACTTCATCAAGCTTCCGCATGCTAGACTCCAATGTCATCTTTACAAGAGCCAATCGTTCATCACTCAATCCGACTTCAAAATCTTTAGTCATTTAATAATTTCCAATAGATATTACGTTTACTGTATCGACTTCCAATAACTTCCTCTCCCAAGACTCTAATGCTCTGCGCTTTTCTGGCAAATATTCATACCTATCGTAGTGCTTACTAGATACATCATTAAGAGCATGGTTTTGAAGTCTATCTCGTAATTCTTTGCTGATACCCAATTCACCCATTAGGGTTTTACATGTTCTTCGAATATCACGCGCCACAAATGAACGAATCAGTGGCGTGACTTCGCGATAACGAGCTATGCCTTGGGACAGAGAATCTGTGCGCATTGGCTTATCATTAAAACGATGAGGAAAAATAAACGGGCTTTCTGGTGTTTGCTCTCTTTGCCGTTTTAGTATGAATAATGCTGACTCAGTAAGTGGTAATAGATGCGGTCGCTTGTTCTTCGACAATTCAGCCGTAATAAGTAGCGTTTTCTGTTCCCACTCTATCGCATCCCAACGACTAGAGATCAACTCATACGGGCGCTGGCCTCCGGTGTAAAAACATAATGCTATAAGGTTTCGAATTGAGTGTCCCATCTTAAAGCGGTCATAAACATTCTCTAGGTCATCAAGTAGCTGTTTAACTTCTGTATGACTTAGATAGTGATCTCCTACTCGCTCAGCATGTCTCTGTTTAGGTATGGCAGCTATTGGGTTTATGGTTAAACCAAACTTGGCTTCATCAATAAAGTTTGCAGGGTCATTATCGTGAAATAGCCCGTAGTTATATGCTGCCATTAAATACGAGCGAACTCGGTTTGATTGAGTCACCGCACCACGACGAATCATAGCAGCAAGCACCAGCATAAAATCATGTGTTGTCGCGTCTTTCGCCTTTGTGTATTTGTCGATACATGGATAAACTGCTTTCTCTAGCGCCACCAGCACTTCTCTGTAAGTACGCTTGCCGTCTTTCTTCATCTGCTCGGTGTAGGCTTTGAAAAGCTGTTCAATAGTTCCTTTTCTCGCTTCCTCGCGCTTGGCTTGTTCTATAGCTTGGCTGGTGATTTCTAAGTGTTCTTTAGGGTCGATACCTTGCTTTAGAAGTAGACCGTATTCTTTGGCTTGTTCACGCGCATCTGAAAGGCTTAAGGTCGGAAATTGACCTAATGGAATAAACTTTCGCTTTTGGTTTTGATAATAACGAAAGTAAAACGTCTTGCTCTTACTTGGGTTTACTTTAATACCTAGTGTGCCAACGCCACGAGTGCCGCTATCATCCCAAACATAATAAGCGGACTTTTTAGGCTTTAAGCCTGTGATCTCTTTTTGAGTCAGTGCCATTCTAACCATCTCTTATTAACTACACCTCGCGTGATTCTGGGTGTAGTTGTGGGTGTAGTTAGAGTGTACCTTAATGTCATTTGCTAAGAATAGATGAGAGCTAAATAAGAGTGTAACACACTGATACAAGTCATAAAATTAACTAATCTGTGATTTACTGAGAATAAATGAAAACAGTATTTTTAGGACTCATAATCGATTGGTCCGCAGTTCAAATCTGCGAGGGGCCACCATATACAATAAGGCCTGAGAGCATTTTCGCTTCTCAGGCCTTTTTCGTTAAAATGTATTTATAGCATATTTATAGCAGTTTAAATTGCCTTTGCGGCTTAACACGAGTTCTGAACAACGATGAATGATGAACAGTTTGAGCAATACATTGATGCTTGTTTTGATGAGCTACAACGAAAACAGCAAAACCTTATCGGCCAATTTGGTTTTGGTTCATTTGATAGCTTCAAATGTGAGTTCGAGAAAGAAGAACTCCACTTTGTCAAAAATGACGAAGTAGAAGTGATTGCCAAGATAGTACCAATAGGCAGCTTTAACTCTAAGAGCAGTACATGGATGTGGGCTTGGGCAAATGAGGCATTCCCAGAAAGCCTACGAACTAAGTCAGCCCAATTAAAACAACTTGCAGAAATTACTGGCTTCGATATTTTTCACAATGAAATGGCTGAAGTTGATCAAGACATGGCTTGGGAGATTTCTAGTATGGCTTTGAGCTTATTAAGTTATGAAGGTGTTTATCGAGCCCCAGCAAACAAAACGCAATACTTTTACGCTTTAACCAATGTCGAAAAAGTTCACGCCTAACTGCGTAATCGATTTCAACCTTCTAAGTACTATATATTCCTAGATTTAATATCTTCCAAGCACCCTTCGCAAACAGTAGTAATTTGAGCAAACTCTTCGGATCTATCAGTCCACCCACCCTCTCTAATAGCCACATCTTCACACTGTCCACACCAAGCATTTTGAAAATCACACTCCTCTATAGACTCTTAAGGCTGAAAAAAGCCTAGCCCCGAACCAGTGAGCAAGTGCCGACAAACAAATGCAGGTTTTTGAATACCATGAATAGAGCATTCCATTCGAGAATTATTATTTAAATCACCGCTCATATCGCCCTCACCGCAAACCAATGTACAATTACCTCAAACTTACAGAAGTATACTCTCGACCATATATGAATAGAAAGTTCAGAAGAGACTACGGCGTATATTGTTGTCCACATATCTTTAAACAGAAAGAACCAATCTTGCTCGTTGTTCGCGATCCTGAAGATGGTGACTACCAGTTTTTGTGTGGTTGTGACGTCTCAGAGCTAGAACGTCCTCACTTGGTTTGTGTCAGTTATTTCTTAGATAACGAACCAGCTCTCGAACAATTTGCGAATTTAGAGCCGGGAACAGGTGCTGAGAGAGAATCAGTACAGCATGATTGGGAGTTTTTCGAACTTGACTAACATAAGAGCTACAAGAGAAAAACAAAACAAACAATATCAACGCTGTGACCAGTTAATTCGCCGTAAATTCTCAGTATCCAATATGAGTGATTCAAAGTGGATAAAACTACTAAGAATTGCTAGCCAACTATACCCCGATATCAACACCATAGACTTCAAGTTGGTCAACAGCGAAGAAGTACGAAGGACTTTCGTGGAAGAGTTTGAAGAACACGTAGATGAACATTTTTTTCGAGAGCCTATTCTCTACAAAGAAATTGAATGGCTTGAATTTCCTGATAGTGAGAACTCGAAACTAGACGAGCTCCGCTTGAAACTCAAAGAAAAAGGACACTTTCCATTGTATGATACAGCGACGGGGTTACGTTTTATTGGTTACTCAGGCTAACTGCAACGAAAACTGCATCAAACACTCTATATAAGCGTAAGAAGATAAACACTATGAATCGAGGTACTTTTTTAACTTGTTTTGGCTACTTCTTTGACAGGCTGGCTTGTGCTCAGCTAGCTGATGCTGATTTGCTACATAAAGTACAAGACGAACTAGGTTTATATATTAAAAATTGCGAAGAGTCTTATGATGCTATAGACAAGTTTACACTCTCTGATATTTCTCGCGTTTATTCCTACTTCACCCACAATAAACCATACATTCAAGACAACGAATTGCTATCACCGATATTCAATAAAATCAGTGATCTTATAAACCTGCACTGCTCGTTTTTAAAAGAGAATAAAATCGCTCCTGAGTACATTTTAAACTGGTCTATTAATCAATCGGTTTAAATCAAAAAATACACTTATTCACAGAACTCCAAGTTAAAAGGTGGCGCGAGCTTTGATTCAAAGCGCCATTGCATAAAACGAGTCACAATCGCTTTACCCATTGCAGTGACCCCCTTCAGTACTTTTGTTAGTTCAGTTTCACAATAAAGCGTTGTTTTCACCTCGCCTGTGCTTTGGTCTACTGAGAGCTCGTAGTATGGGATGGCGTGTTCTTTTCTGCCACAGAACACGCCACCCATTTTCTCAATGAAATTTTTCCAATCACCTTTGTCTGCCGCCTTGAAGATATCTTTCAGCTTTTCCGGTAACTGCATAGCATTCTTGAGTCTACGTAGCTCACGCCATACAGTGACCGAGCAACCACCTAATTGTTGAAACTGACGAATACCCCAGCAGGCCGCCCATGCATCCACTCTGTATGCAGCATCTTTTGGGTCTTCACCATAAACGCCAGATTCTAAGTCACTGCCATCAATATTCTTAGAGACATACTTAGCGATATAACCTGTTGCACTGCCTTTGTTAGGGTCGATTTTAATAGAGACTACAATACAGAACGAGACTTATAAAAACCTAAACCTATTCGTTGATATTAAACACCTATATACCCGAAGGATCTTCTCGAGAATCTAACATAATAAAAATTCACTTTTAGAATGATTTAATAATAAATATAATAAAAACCAATAACTAGTATTATTAAAAAAAACATTTATAACAAAAAAAACCACTATTTATTACTAGAGTGAATTTAAGTGTTCAGATAAGCTTCCCAAGCTTTTATACATAAAATATAAATATAAATATAAATTTCAGAAGGTTATTGTATGCCGTATAAGAAAGTGATGTGGGGAAAAAAACTCATAGGTCGTAAAACCAAAAGTAATGATCCGAATGGATTTGAAAATTGCATTATAGTTGAATATACAGAATCAAGTAATACTGATCATCACCCACCACCCAAATTATTAAACCATCCAGTAGTTCCAAGGCAATATTGTTGTATAGATAAAACTAGTTTTGAGATTCTTAACAAAGCAAATGACGATACTGCATTTGTAGCCATCTTTCACCTACGTAAAAAGAAAATATACCTAAGCCCGCTAATGCCAAATAGTGATTATGGTAATGTTGCTATAAATGAAACTAATACGACCGAACTCAGTGGTAGCGCAGGACTTTTATCGGGCAAGTTGCCTGTATCTCTCCAACATACAAATAGAAAACAACAAACTGCATCACAAACCTCTGGACATTGGAAACTAGTAAAGTACCACGGTTTTCATATGCGTGACTGTATCGGATTTAGTGTAACAAAAGTGTTTGACAAAATGATGTACAAATTTTCTTGTACATCGAGAACACTAAATTCAGATAAGTTCAAAATAAAGCAATCTCAAGTGTCTAGTAACTATCCTGTAGCTCCGCAATTTGCGAACCGTTTAACTGGAAGTAATGGTCGACTGACGTATGAATGGATACATTACCTAATAGACTCTTTAGTGCTATGTATTGCATATGATAACTGTAATATGAATACGATTAAGTCTACTAAAGGAAACTACGAAAGCTGGTTCTAACTTCTGGTCAGTAAAGCTTTACCTATTATTTTTAATAGAAACACACTGAGGATAAAGTAGAGCCTATTTATAAAAGAAGTGTACCAATGAAGTAAGCTGACGACGTACCACTTTTAGTGGTATGTCGTTTGGTGTGACGATAACCTTCACTAGCAACACTTTACTTACATTTTTCAGAAAATTTAGTGATGGGCATCGAATCATTCTCAGACTTAACCTTTTCTAGACAATCGGTAAAGTCATTTACTCACTCTTGAATACCCTTTTTGCAACTATGGCTAAAAGTAAAAGTTGTAGGGATATTTTTCAAAATAGACAAAGGTAAAATTGTAGATATATAGTTCGGTGTGCTTTCTTTACAGATTTAGGTTCAAAGGATGTATCCTTCTCTCTTTCTTGTGAAAGGAGAGAAAGTCGCGTCAGGCCTTTTTCGATCTTATCCCGAAGTGATTTCGCTAATCACTTACAAGGCTACTTGCACCTCAACCTTTTGCTTCAATCGGTGTTGCACTTTGTGTATCGATTAACTTACCTTGCTCTGGATAGACTAATTTTCCCGTATCAAATCCTGCTTGCTTAGCAATTGTTAAAAGCTTATCCAACTCAGGTTTAGGTAAAGTCTTATGGCGAGACAGGATCCAGAAGTAAGATTTATCATAGCCACTCACCAAGGCGGTCGAATAATCTGAACTGAGATAAAATACGATGTAGCTGCTGTAAAAAGGCCCCCAAAACGAAACCTTGAGATAGGCTTGGTTTGGCGTTTCCACAAATTTCGCTTTCCCTATTGCCTCTTTCCACTCTAATGTACTGTTGTCCCAGCCGCGATTCACCACTTGCACAGTACCATCTGAATTCAAAGAGTAGTTGGCGGTCACATGACTTAATCCCCGTTCAAAACTGTTGTCTAGCCTCGCAACTTCGTACCATTTTCCAAGGTATTGAGTCACGTTGAATGGCTGCACAGGCTCCACCGAGTCGGGTTTACTGACACATCCAAATAACGATATAAGACCTGCACAGAATACAATGAACTTTTTCACTCCCTTCTCCTTTAAGATCAAACTGATACCACTTGATAGAATGCCAACGCATCCTGCCTCGCTTGTTTGTGTTCGACGATAGCAGGCCAATATTTCTCCTCTTGAGAAGTCTTTGCTAAATAAACATGGGGAAAATGAATGTGTTTGTTTGGTACGTCACTGAGTTCAGGTAAAAACTTACGGATAAATTCACCTTGCGAATCAAACTTTTCACTTTGTGTAATAGGGTTAAAAATTCTAAAGTATGGCTGCGCATCACAGCCTGTCCCAGCCGCCCACTGCCAGCCACCATTGTTCGCACTGAAATCGCCATCAATTAAATGTTGCATGAAGAAGCGTTCACCCCAGCGCCAGTCAATCAATAGGTGCTTAGTAAGAAAGCTGGCAACGACCATGCGCAGTCGATTGTGCATCCATCCCGTTTGCAACAACTGCCTCATCGCAGCATCAACTAAAGGGTAACCTGTTTTTCCTTCGCACCAAGCTTGGAAAAGAGCTGGGTTGTTTGGCCAGTCAAGTTGTTGATATTTTGCTTGAAAGCAGTCGCCTTTGATTAGGTTGGGATAGTGAAATAGTAGATGCTTGTAGAAGTCACGCCATACTAATTCGTTCAGCCAAGAAAAGTGCGAATGACTGTGGTCATACAGAACATCGGCTGAGTGCAGAATGAGTTCGTTTGCAAGGTAGCGAGAGCTGATAGCACCGATAGCAAGATACGGTGAAAGCCCTGATGTGCCTTTCAGTGAAGGGAAATCCCTTTGTTGCTCATAGCAGTGGAGTTTCTTTTGAAAGAATGTTGGTATAACTTGCTTGATAACCGTTTCGCTTAACGGCCAATGGCTAGAGTCGACTTTAGGATAGTCAAACATCGCATCAACACTGTCTTTTTCAGAGCATCTTAGCGTGAGAGGTTCTGGCAATTTTTCGACCCTCACTCCATGACGCTGAACATAGGCCAACCATGCTTTTCTAAAAGGCGTAAACACTTTAAACATTTCGCCTTGCTTATTCCTCACTTCCCCTAACGGCACTATGGTCTCACTACTAAAAGACACTAAGTTCACGCCATATCTTGAAGTTTGTTCATCTCTTACGTTTTCATCTAACTCAAGCTGTTTGTTTACATAAACTGTATCGATGTCATGAGATTTACAGTACTGGGAAAGTGTAGTGAGCTGATCGTCATAGTTGTTTGCTCTTAGGTGAGTGAAGCTAATACCATAACTTTCAAGCTGGCATTTAAGTTGCTCTAAGTGACGCTCAATAAAGCTCGCCTGTATGGGAGACACATCATGCCTTCTCCACTGTACCGGTGTCGAAATGAATACCGCATGACTGACCCCACGCTTAACTGCTTCACAAAGTGCGGGGTTATCTTGAATTCTGAGATCTTTTCTAAACCAGATTAAACCTTTCAATATCCGTACCTCAAACGCAGTGCCTTTGGATGGGGGTTCAAGTAAGTTTGCGCTGAAAGATATTTGTTCGGATAATCTCGCAAGTGATGATTGATCAATGCAAGAGGAACAAGTAGTGGTGTGAGTCCATCTCGAAACGAGAGAATTTCTTGCGCAAGTTCTTGTCGTTTTTCACTACTAAGCTGCTTCTTGAAATATCCTTGAAGGTGCTGCAAAGTGGTGGTGTGAGTTTTACGAGAAGCATGGTGTTTAAGCGCATTCATTAACCCGAGTATGTATTGGTCAGCTTGCTCTTCTAGATCTATGTCTGAACGACCTAATAGCTTTCCAAGTTCCTTGTAGCTTTCAATGTGATGACTCATGATCAAATACTTGTGGTTACTATGAAACGTTAACAAACTGTGCTTTGTGATACCTGCTGATTTTAAATCCAACCATTTCTGAAAAGTAAAGACTCGGGTAATAAAGTTTTCGCGAATAATAGGATCATTTAATCGACCATTCTCTTCAATTGGAAGAAGCGGATTAAGTTCCATGAGCTGTTTGGTGAAAAGCCCTACTCCATTTGACTCTGAGCCTTTGCCGTGATGGTGATACACTTTCACACGTTCCATGCCGCAACTGGGGCTTTTTGCGCAGACGATAAACCCCGCTAATTCATCACATTGATTGAGCGCATAATCCCGACCGAAGCTGGTTAGCGCTTCTGTTACGTCTCCACTTCCATCTGCTCTTGATACCTTAATAACATCGCCTTGAGATATCTGACGAATCGTAGCTCTAGGAACAGGTAAGCCAATACCCACTTCAGGGCAAACAGGCTTAAATTCTGCGAATTGAGATAACTCGTCGCTACAAAAATAGAGTTTCTTGTGACCTTTATCGAAGCGGACTTTTTGTCCGATAACACAAGCGCTAATTCCGATTTTAAGCTTCTTATCCATGTTAGTTTCCCTCAGTTCGCAAAGTTTGATTTGGTCTATGAGCTTTCCGTAAATCTCTGCTCAATATTTACTTAGCAAGAGTCAATACGGGTGAAGTATGAAACTGGATCAATTAAATTTTAACCAATATCGAAAAGTATTGTTTTAATAAGAGATAGAACAAGTACTTCTTTCGATTTTGCTACCTAGCTTTCTAGATCTCAAAGTCATTCTTGAACACCAGTGTATTTTTGATAGCCACTGCCTATCAAAACGATAATTTCAATCAAATATTCTTTCTGTATGATTTTTCTTATTCTGTACCTGTCCCCAAAAAAGATTAAGGAAACAACTATGAACAACAATATTATTGGTTTAGATAGAAACAAAAGTCTCGATTTGACTCATAAACTCAATAGCCTCCTTGCTGAGTACCAAATTCTCTATATGAACGTACGTGGCTTTCACTGGAATATTAAAGGTAGTGATTTTTACGAGCTCCATCAAAAGTTCGAGGACATTTACAACAACTTAATTAATAAAGTCGATGAAATTGCGGAAAGGATTCTCACATTGGAAGGCACTCCTGTGCATGGATACTCTCAATACCTAGAGCAATCATCTCTAAATGAAGTGCTCAATGTTACGGAAGGTAAAACGGCTTTAAAACATGTGCTTGAATCCTATAAAGTGCTACTTGTTCAGCAGCGAGATATTTTATCGTCAGCGGCAGATCTTGGTGATGAAGGAACTGTGTCCCTGATGAGTGATTACATTAGTGAGCAAGAGAAAGAAACTTGGATGATGACGGCTTACCTCCAATAGCAAAGAGCGACGGCTAACCATGTGGCATGCTAGGAAAAGTGAAAGAATGGCTGTGGTTATTAAAAAACACAGTCATTTGCCTAGCTCATCAAGCTAACCTTTTCCACATTAGGCACACAAGCCCTCACCGAAAGTAACTATTAAAGCCGCAGAAATATTTGTTTAAAACTAGAACAATTAATGCTGAGGTTGTTTATTTAATAATATCAGCCACTTTCATAAATTAGCTCATGTTTTCTATCCATAATTAATTCGAATCTATGCAACAGGCCATGACTTTAAAATTTATCTATGCCATTATCGCTAGTGCATACTATAAGATTGGAAATGGATTTTTATACCTTAACTAAATCGTCAGTTGTTGTGTTCAAGTAGGTAAGTATTCAGAGAATGCTTCCTATACCGCTGAAGCGGATACAATTGTTTTAAAGGTGTAATATGAAAATCACAGATCAATTTGCGTTAGAACTGGCTCTTGAGCAATTACTAGAGCTCACCTTATCACTTGACGTCGCGATGACAGGTTCACTGTCCATTTCTGGAAACCTAATCCACTTCGACAATAATGTAAAAGATGAAACCGTTAAGTTTAGCAATGTCCGTGCCTTGGTCGCACATCACGGCGATTTAGCTGGGTTAATTCAGAAAATTAAGCAAGAAAACGTTCAAAAAGAAATTATACGTGCTACTGAAAACGCAGATAAATCGTTTAAGTCCTACCCTGTTACATCCAAAACTGTACACTGACAGCGAGGTATAATGACGAGCTAATAACTGCTGCGTTGTTCTAGCTCGTCAAATGGAATTCTGATGTTCCCGTTTTAAAGCGTTATTATATTGACTTATAGGCTTCATTTCTTATTGATTAGCATCAGATTTTTTACCGGTAATTAAGTACTTATCTAGATCGGGAATACTTTTTCTTAGTTCTTGAAGCTGCTCTTTATCAGAAAAAATTCTATCTATTGTCCTTTTAAGAGGGCGATTATTATCAATATCCTTTTCAAAGCTACATAACATTTCTCTTAGCTTAAGCAAGGCATTAATCTCAGGAACTTTTTTAGCCACGTTTTCAGGTTTGAAGTCTTTTCTAGAGCTTAGATTAAAGTTTAGGTTTAACAATGGTGATTTTTCACGATTAATTGCGTTTGGGACTGAAATACCTAATGAAATATTCATATCCTTCATAGTCGCATCTATTCCATTGTTTAGCTTCCTTGACTCTCGGTGTTCAATAGATAACTTTGCATCATCAGACTTCCCAGAGGAAAAGTCACCTAGAACTAATACCTTATATGGCAACTCTTTTTTCTTAGTTTGGCCTTCGACTCTCGTGTCATATTGAATCATCAGCCTAGATTTGGGAAGGTTATTATTTTGTTTCATATTAATCCATTATTAGTGTGTTATTTATTTAGCTTATATATTTCCTAAATTAAGCATTAAAAAATAAAATAAATCGTATAGCATAGAGGAAATATATCACTCTTTATCGCCAAAAAACAGTTTAACAAAAACTACCCTTTCGAGTAATTATAATATCTACAATTAGCGTTTATCATAGATAACCATAAAATTAAGTAAGATAAATTTAATTTAAGCCATCAATACCAAAATCTTACATCTTAGTTTTTTTAGTAGATATAACAGTATCTTGATACCCATATAAAAAAGAGCATTATACTCCCATATATATTATGAATTATTCTGAGTAATGTATGAAAACACCACAGCTTATTTTGCCAAGCCAAGATTGCATTCCATCCATAATTAAAGCTTCTCGATTCTCTGGAGACATCACTCCTTTCTCTAGTGTTGGAGTCGGTCTAATTAACAGTGGACAGCAGTGTTTTCATCAAACAGAAAATATTCAAAATATAAATAGGATTGGAAGTTTAGGTAAAAGATATCTATTAAAGAGATGGATTGAAGATATAGAACTAAGAAGAAGAGAAGTGGTATATCCGCTACCATACTACAAAAAGGTATTATCTAGGTTCGGTGTACACCGAGCATTTACCTTGGTTCGACACGATCCAAATCGATCCTATTATTTTTATCTTTGTTGTAATACTGAGCAACCAATTTCTGATCCTAAGCAGTTGTATAGTGAAACAAAAGATAAACTTGAAGCTTTTCTGTTTGAGTTTTTGAAGCAGACAAGAACCAATATTGAAGCCTATTTACCAGACGTAGCGTATTGCCGTTTATTTGATGATGAAGTGACTCTTAGGCAATGGTTGACCGCAGATAAACATTACAATGAACCAACAAGTCTTAGTTCAAGGCAAAGAGAAGTACTGACTTTGGCAAGCCGAGGTTACCAAAACCAAGACATAGCAGAGCGGTTGTACATCACATTAGATACCGTTAAATACCACAAAAAAAGTATCTTACATAAGCTCAATGCAAAAACCATGGTTCAAGCGATTAGTGCCGCGATGAATCAAGGACAAATTTTCTAGCATTCTTAACTGAAACATCGCAGGAAACTCACCCACCACCCGTCCCCTTATCCCACAAATAACAAATTAACCCCATGTTCTATAGTTAATGGAATAACCGGAGTTGCTAACTCGTGCATTGAGCCTATTGAACATGGGGAACAGTAATGAGCAATCACTGGGAATACGTATTTAGTGCAATTTTGCTACTGGCTCTTGTCAGTATTTATGAGTTTATTACCAGTTACGTCCAATTTGAGTCTAAGAGACAGGAAGAATTTTTATCAGGTTTTGGCGTTGGCGTCGTTACAATTATTCTGCTCAACAATCCAGTGAATATCAGTGAGGGAATTTTTGTTGATTCACGTTGGGTTTGGCTTAGCTGTTGCGCGATCTTTCTCAATTGGAGAATCGTGGTCCTTGGTGGCGTTATTGCTGCAACTTATCGCTACGTCCAAGGGGGCGCAGGGGCTTTCCCTGGTGTTATGACCGTCGTTGTTGCCGTTTTTACTGGCTTTTTATGGCGCTGGATACTGATACTAAAACAGTGGAAGTTCAAATGGTACTTACACTATTTTTTTGCTTTCTCTTTAGAAGTGGCAATATTAATTGTCTTGTACACCTTTATGCCATTCAACAAAGGACCAATGGTTGTCTCGGCCGTATTAGGCCCTCTTCTCATCGTCTTCCCTGTGTTGAGCACCATTTTATCTCTTTTGATGCAGCACCATTACCACAAAGGCGTGGCAGGGTTTAAGTAAAGGGAATCTGGAAAATGCACATAAGACAATCGAGCAACCGAAGTTTTCTACTCTCATTACTTATCGCAAGTGGTTTTATTGCACTGGCATTTATCCAAGACGAAATTGCTCACCACACACTAGAAGTCGAGCAAAAAAAATATAACAGCCAAACTATCATCGGCAATATTAAACACACTCTGCTCGATATGGATAAGCTCAGTGAAGAGCATACTTCTAAGCAACTGACTCACTGGAGTTATAAAGGGAGAAGCCTTGCGTCTTTAGCGCATAATGATCAGTTTTGGTTTGATCAATTTGGTTTTGAAAAAGCCGAACTGAGCATATTGCTTTCTATACTCAATGCAGAGAAAAAACTGTTTGATAGCGTCCATTCCAACAACGCAAGTCTATCGTCACATCTACAAAATTTAGTGGTTCGGCTTGACCACGTTCTCTCGAAAACCAGTCATCGATTAGAGCAAGAAAAACAATTACTTTTGGACAAAAAATCGGCGATGTACAGAAAATTTGGTTGGCTGCTTTTTATCATCGTCCTAGCGATAATGATTGAGTACATGTGGGGCAAGCGAAAAGTCGTGGCACCGATAGAATTGCTAACCAAAACCGCCAACAGCCTGTTTAAAGGAAATTATAAAGAAAGAGCCAATATCAATATAGATAACGAAGTCGGAGAACTGGCTCAGACTTTCAACAAGATGGCGAGCGCGATAGAAAATGATATCGCAGCCAGAAAACGTACTGAAATCGAGCTACAACACTCGAAAGAAATTGCTGAAAAGGCAACTCAGGCTAAATCGGAGTTTTTGGCGAATATGTCGCATGAGATAAGAACACCGATGAACGCCATTATCGGCATGTCATATTTAGCTTTGGGAACTGACCTAAACGAAAAGCAGCGAGATTACATTGAAAAGCTTCATACCTCTTCCCAATCTTTATTAGTGATTATTAACGACATTTTGGATTTCTCCAAGATAGAAGCAGGACGGCTTGAATTTGAAATAACCCCCTTCAAGCTGGACGATGTTCTTGAAAATGTCTCCAACATTATTGCCCTTAAAGCCCAACAAAAAGGCTTAGAGGTGCTTTTTGATATCCACAACAACGTACCTTTGTCTTTGGTCGGAGATCCACACCGACTTGGCCAAGTCTTAATTAACCTGACTGGTAACGCGATTAAATTTACTGAGTCAGGGGAAGTGGTCATTCAAGCTCGTTTGCTCAATGAAAACGATAACGAAACCGAGCTTGAATTCCAAATCCAAGATACAGGAATTGGCATGTCTTTGGACCAGAGCGAGCGACTTTTTCAATCTTTCACCCAGGCCGATGCTTCAACAACAAGAAAATACGGTGGCACTGGACTTGGATTAGCGATCTGCAAACGTTTAGTTGAAATGATGCGAGGCAACATTAAAGTTAAAAGTGAGTTGGGCGAAGGTACCAGAATTATATTTAATGCTCACTTTAAGCAAGATGATATTGCTGGACATAAACTAGATAAACATCTTCACTCTGACCTACCAAAACTAAAACACTTAAATATTCTGGTTGTCGACGATAATAAAAGCGCAAGAAGAATGTTGGAAGATCAGCTAAGCGCTTTAGGCTTCCATGTGTACACCGTAAGCTCTGGCAAGGAAGCAATTAATATCCTTCACTCTCCCCCAAATAATCAAGCATTCGACTTAGTCCTTATGGACTGGCAGATGCCTAAGATGGATGGTATTGAAACCATCAAGCAGATCAAATCTAAACAGCAGATTTCATCAATTCCTAATATTTTAATGGTGACAAATTACGCTAAAGAGGAGGCACTACAAGCATCAGAAAAAATGGAATTAGCTGGGACAATTGTCAAGCCTTTCACCCCAACGACTCTGATTAAGCAAATAGCTCAGCTATTCGAGACTAAAGAAGAAAAACACCCACGCCAAACTTCTGACAAGCGGGCAAGCCAGCCAAGTAAATTAGATACCATCAAAGGCGCAAAAATATTGGTCGTCGAGGATAATGAAATTAATCAGCACCTGGCCAATGAGTTGCTCACTCGAACTGGTTTTTCAGTCACACTTGCCAATAACGGATTGGAATGCCTTGAACGTCTCGAACAAGAGGAATTCGATCTTGTACTCATGGATATTCAAATGCCTGAAATGGATGGTTACGAGGCGACACAAAAAATCAGAGAAAATCACCAATATTCAAATACGCCTATTGTGGCCATGACGGCAAACGCCACGAACGAAGATAAGAAAAAGTGTTTAGATATTGGGATGGATGACCATATTCCAAAACCTATTGAACCGAATAAACTTTTCCTTTCACTACTCAAGTGGATAAAGCCGCGTAATCCTTCCGATCACTCCTAACTCATTGGTAAATTGGCATGAATTTGCTTTAGCCAAATAATATAGTGTCGATTCATTGCAATATCGCATTTCTCTTTGCTCACATCAGGGTGATTCGATAACGCTTTGTTGGTGGCTAAAAGCAATGTGCAGTTGTTATCTCGATAATCGATAAAAGAATGATACGACGCATCAAGAGCTGCCACCATATTCTGGCCTGGTAGTTTCAATCGCTGGTACTGCTTTTCTGCACGTACTAAAGACTCTCTCTTATGTTCGTACACACTTTTTAACTCCAGACCCGAGTTTACCGACGCTTTATGAATGCACTTCGCATACAGATTAATCCAAGGGATATCCGCTGTTGCCGTCACATTCGAGCACACTTGTGTTTCTGTACTCCCCTCAACTTGAGAGGCTAGCGTTCCAAAGGACAAAAATAATAGAGATGCTACGGCTATTTTCCTAACTTTAATACCTATTATCGATTTCAAATTTAGTCCCCTTTTAGAGTACTTTTTGAACGGCTTTCTTGGTTTGCAAAGAATAAATTTTTCATTGCGGCCCATATTTACAATTGCTTACATTTACTACCTAGATATAATCTTAGCCGCCATATTTCAGAGTTTGTCTAGGGACTGCCACAGATAAAGAGTCATAAAACAAAAAATTCTATGGTTTGTTCCTTATCTTCACATTCATACTTCATTTGCAGGTTCAAAATGAATCCAAAATTAAAAAGCATTGCAATAGCACTGTCAGTTTCTGCGCTAGGCGCTTGTTCGAGCATTCCATCAACGTCTCCTGAAACCTCAAACCTTATCAGCAAAGCAGACGCTGGTGACGCCGCCAGTCAAGCCAAATTAGGAGAAATGTATTACAACGGAAAAGAGGTAAACAGAAACTATTCTACTGCCAAAACTTGGTTTGAAAAAGCGGCTAAGCAAGGCAATGCTAACGCTGAAAATAGCCTAGGAGATATGTATTACTACGGCGATGGCGTCAAAAAAGATTACAAGCAAGCATTCAACTGGTATAGCAAAGCAGCGAAACAAAATAACTCCGATGCTCAAAATAGCTTAGGCGATATCTACTATTATGGACACGGAGTTAATATCGATAATGCCAAGGCTGTCGACTTTTACCTTAAAGCCGCGACGCAAGGCAACAGTGAAGGTGAATACAACCTTGGTTACGCTTATGAGCAAGGTTATGCCGTTTCTGTTGACCTGAAAAAAGCCGCAGCTTGGTACAAAAAATCTGCACTACAAGGTGACTCAGATGCGCAAGAGGCTTTAGGCCATCTATACCAATATGGCCAAGGTGTACCAAAAGACTATAAGCTAGCGAAGAAATGGTACAGCCAAGCCGCTGATCAAGGTAATAGCAGTGCTCAGGTTGATATGGGGTATCTCTACGACTACGGGTTAGGTGTTGAAAAGAATGAGAAGATAGCATTTAGCTGGTATCAGAAGGCCGCAACACAAGGTGACGCTACCGCAGAGTACAACCTAGGTAACATGTACCGTAAAGGCTTAGGCACTCAACAAAACTACAAACAGGCGCTGAAATGGTATTCAAAAGCTGCCGATCAACACTATGCCAGTGCTGCGCTTCACCTAGGGTATATGCTGGAGGACGGACACGGCATTAAACGCAACCTGAAAGACGCTTTTGGAGCTTACCAAATTGCTTCTCTCTACGGTAATGTTCAAGCTGAAGTTGAAATAGGCCGATTCTTTGAAAATGGCTTGATATCTAGAAAGCGTAAAGATTGGGCGTTCACTTGGTATGATCTGGCGGCTCAAAGTGATAATGCCAATGGCCAAAGTAATATCGGTCGATTCTATCAATACGGTATTGTTGTGCCACAAAACTACCAGAAAGCCATTTATTGGTACAAGAAGGCGCTGGCCAATGGTGATGAGTATGCCAAAGATCATATAGCCAGCATGTACCTTTATGGTCAAGGGTTTAAAAAAGATGAGAAAAAAGCACTCGCGATGTTTACCCAAGCAGCGAAATCAAATGACAGTTACGCGCAAGATATGCTTGGTTGGATGTACGAAAAGGGTCTTGGTGTAAAACAAAATTATAAAACTGCGGCAGCATGGTACTTAAAATCGGCGAAACAGGGCGATGACAGCGGCCAATATGATCTAGCTAGAGCTTACCAATATGGACATGGAGTAAAGCAAAGCAACACTAAGGCTGTTCACTGGTATCAAAAATCTGCAGCTCAAGGCAACTCAGATGCAGAGTTCAAACTAGCTTATCTCTATGACGGTGGAAAAGGCGTCACTGATTACGCTAAAGCGAAAAAGCTTTATGAAAAAACTTCTGCTGATAACGCCCAGTCCATTAATAATTTAGGTGTCATGTATAACTCAGGGCATGGCATCAAGAAAAATGATCAGGTCGCAGGAGCTCTATACAAACTTGCGGCGGTACAAGGAGATACAACTGCGCAAAAAAATCTAGCGTACATGTACGAAGATGGCACAGCCGTCGATCAGAGTTACGTGAAAGCCTACGCTTGGATGAGTATTGCCGCTGAGCAAGGAAGCAAAGAAGCGAGTAAAGAGGTGATATCTCTGAAACCGACTCTATCTGAAACTCAACTTCAACAAGCGAATCAATACGCTAAAACACTGAAGAAAGTCATCAAGAGCGAAAACGACGCTTAATAGGACTGTAAATATAAAAAGCAGCGAAGGGTCACTTCGCTGTTTTTTATTTGTTTGTCGGAGCCTCAGATTGGCAAGTCTGCTCGTCGTAGTCCAGAACCGTGCCACCTACACCTTCGAACTGAACTCTTACCACCATACCCTGTTTGACAAAATCTCTAAGATCCACACAAGCCGCTTTGTAGCTAAAGCGCATAGTGGATGCTGAAGACCAACGATAGTCTTCGCCTTCAATACTTTCACTATAATAAATCACACCATTGTCTAACACTTTAAGATGTTTAATTCCTGCTAACTCTTTCTTAGCTTGAGCAATAGTTTGCGGTGATGCGGTGGTTTTTATGTTGGCTGGGTTTAGCGCTTGGCAGCCAGAAAGTGCCAACACAGATCCAGTGAGAAATAGAAGAGACTTGAATGATTTGCGCATAACGTCGAGATGTCGATGATTAGAAATTGGCGCGACTATAAAAGAATCAATCGATCCTGTCTAGCTAAAGGATTATCCGAACCTATACGCCCTCGCGTTGTGAAAAGGCTGCTCATGAATTAACCGTTAATACTCAATAGGTTGACAATCAATTTATGACTAGTAAACTTAGTGCCCATCGGACTGTAGCGCAGCTTGGTAGCGCACCGTCATGGGGTGTCGGGGGTCGCTGGTTCAAATCCAGTCAGTCCGACCATACACTTCAATTAGGGTTTGTTTCACGAGCTTATAGTGTTTAAACCCTAAGACCTCATTTCCCCCTAATTGTTCTCGTTGATCTTGCTCCTCCAGAAACGAACTAGCCACTGAGATATCCTAATGAAACTAAATGAATTTGTTAAAGAGTTCGATGTTCGATTCACTGACTTAAATGCCGGCAATCACCTATCCAACCATAACTTGCTTGGCTATATCACAGATTATGTCTCGTCATATCTCCACCAATTTGATCTCGATATGGGCAATGTATATGACTACAACATTTTGTTTAGTCGAATTAACATCGAGTTTAAAAGAGAAGTGTTTGAATCAGATGTAGTTGTGATCGGAGTTGAAAGTACAGAGATTAAAAGTAGGAAGCTGACTTTAAATATCGTCGCTAAAGTCAGAGACAAAATAGTAGCAAGATCAGCGCATGAAATCTGCTTCTTAAAAGATGGCCGCGTGGCAACAATCACTGATCAAATATCAGAATTATTTGAATGTTAATGATGACAGAGCGGCAAACGTTAAAACCGCTCTGACAAAAGCGCTATGGCTTCATCATCATTCCGCCATTCATTTGCATCACTTCACCTGTCATATTCGCTTGCTCAGACAAAAACAATACTGCATTGGCCACTTCTTCTGGGTCTGACATTACCTTTGTCGGAACCATCTGCTTAAGCAGTTCAGAATTTGGGATTTCTTCAATCATATCGGTTTTGACAAACCCAGGTGCGACACAATTTATCGTCACTCCTTTTTCTGCATATTCTAGCGCAGCAACGCGTGTAAAGGCTTCTAACCCAGCTTTGGATATTGCGTAACTCGCGAAACCTTTTTGAGGGAATGAGCTCAACACCGAAGAAATATTAATAATTCGGCCGAACTTATTCTTCGACATATTGCGAATAAATTTTTGGCTAATAAATACCGCCGACTTTAAGTTTACATCGAGCACTTTATCAAGCTCATCTTCCTTCAATCGAAATACAAGCTCTAAGCTACTGATCCCCGCGTTGTTAACCAGAATTTCTGGCAAGCAGTCCGAATCTTTTAGCTCTGAATACAATGCATCTAAGTCATCACGGTTTGTTACTTCCAATTGATAAGCTTGCAAACCGTTGTCGCGTAAAAAAGCCAAGCCATCTTCACTACGAGCCGTCGCTAAAACCTGATAACCCAGACTTTTAAACTTTAATGCAATAGCAAGCCCAATACCGCGATTAGCTCCTGTTACTAGTACTTTCTTCATTTAAACGCCTTATTTAACTACTGAGTTTTGTTGTCCATACGTAATATGCTTTTTAAAATTGACTGAAGCATAAGTGAGTACGGAAAAAGCAATGACATAAACGGCAGGTATCAACACATATCCATTATCGATTAACGTTGCAGCCAGAATCGGCGCTGTGCCACCAAATATCGCAGCCGACACACTATAAGCCAAACTGCCTCCCGTACAACGCACTTCTACAGGAAGGTTGTCGAACATATATTTGAAAATACAAGCCGATACGCCAGAATTTGCCAACGCATAGAGAACAAAACTTATCACTATCATTGGGTGAGATTGAACGCTCGCTCCATAAAATTGAATAAGCGCCATCACACCTATTGTTGGAATGCTCAGCTTCAATACTTTCATGTAGCCTAGCCTTTCAGCAAGTAGCGCAAACAACGGAATTAGCACCGTGACTGAGCCTTGCACAATCGTCATATTTAACGATGCGGAACTTGGACTATAGCCAAGTTTAGTGATCATATAGCTAACGAAGTAAACGTTTGATGTGTAGACATAAACACAGAGAAAAGCGCCTATGATAGCAATCTTAAGCACGCCTACTTTGTATTTAGCCAGTTGGCTGAATATCTTCGTCGTTTGCCCAGAGCGTTGCGCTTTCATTTGCACGAATTCTGGCGATTCAGCGAGCTGCTTTCTAAAGCAAGCCAACGCAATAGAGATCAAACCAATGGCGATGAAGGCAAATTGCCACATATTTGGATGAGAGCTTAAGCTCACCAAATAAGCGACACCACCACCCAAAAACATCCCCGCCGACGCTGCTGTGCCAATCCATGCACCAGCAAGGATACGGTTTTTACTCGCGTGCTCGATAAGGAAAATTGATGAGTTATTAAATTCGCCGGATACGGCAAAGCTTTGCGCTAAGCGACACAGAAGCAGCAAAGCCGGAGCTAGCAGCCCGATTTGCCCATAGCTTGGAATAATACCAATGGCCGCAGTAGCCACACCCGCAAGAAGTGAGCTGAAGATGAGAGGCTTTCTTCTGCCCTTTTTATCGGCATACACACCAAAGATGATCCCACCTAGCGGCCTACCGATGTAGCTAATGGCAAAAATGGCATAGGTCAGAATCAGTGGCAGATCACTACCTGAAGAGGTATCCGGAAAAAAATAATGGCTAATCGCCACACCAAGGTACATATAGAGTGCATACTCCAACCACTCCATAAACACCACGCTGGAAGCGAGTAAGGTTATTCTGTTTTGTTTCATAGTAAAGAAGTAATCACTTAGCTAGACATGAATGTAAGCAGAGAATTTCGATTGTTTTATAAACCAAATATTTAAAGCTCACAGATTAAACGTTGGGATTATCTGTGCAATAGAAAGGCATGTCAAAAGGCTGTGAGGTGGATACTGGAAACAACAGCTTATCATTCATTGCTTTTTTGCTAAAAAAAAGCCCCGATAGCTTAATATCAAACTATCGAGGCCGATTTTAGAGTTGACTTATTTATTGAGCAATAGTCATGGATGTAGCTGAAGAAGTCAGTTTATAAGAGTTTCCAGACCCTATCGATACCTTACCAGTGGCGTTTTTAGCTCCTGCAACACAAGTATGATATCCACTATTAGAGCTAGTAGTCTGTGGCTGATTACCCCACAGTGCTACACCGACCTGATCAATTGGATATTTAACGTTATTGTCGCCACTTTTACCTCTAGACCAAACATTTTTGCCTGTTTCGTCATAACCAACGAGGTCGCCTTGGGGTTCTAGGACTAGTCTTACTACCCCTTTAGATTCTGGTATGATCTCGTACCCATCACCAGTAGTGCCTCCTGGATTTTTTTTCTTTTCCAAAGTTAGTCGTCCATCACTGTTATAACATATCGACTTGTAACCTTTGCCAGCGACTTCTAAATTCCACTTATCTTTATTACTCTCATTGCGCTTGATTTTTAAATTTCCATTGTTCATCCATAGCAGTTTACTTTCACCTGATTGCAACAGTACTTTTGCTGGCTCACCTTGCTCTGGAATACTAACGCATTCACCGCCTAGCTTGGGATCATTGTTGATAGTGATATTCCCAGCCAACATTTCATGACTGGTATCTGCAGCAATTGAAGCTGAGCATCCAATCCAAGCTCCACCAGAACCGATTGTGCTTTCTATAGAGTGCGGTGTGTAATCTTTCTTTTCAGTATCTTTAAACTTACTTTGATTGACGACGCTATTCACTTTTACTTTGCCTAGACCATCTATGTAATCATCGATAGTTAGAAGGTAATGCGTCATTTCCATTGGATTATTATCATTTTCCTCATCGCGCTTCGCAGAATGATGATCGGTACCAAAAAAGTTATCCAGTTTAAGGCTATTTCCACTAGAAACATGGTTGACTAACTTAGTCTCAATTAAATCGCTATTGTAGTCATCAACATTTACCCCATTCATGGAAAGAGCAATTGATTGTATATTTTTATTAGCATAGCTGCCCTCAGGATCTGTAATGCGAATACCAGATGAGAGGGCTATCTGATGGTCTTCCACAGCTAGTGACTCTGGACTATGGAAATCTGATAGGACATCCGTTGTTTTGGTCGTATGCAGATGTAACGCACCGCTATTATTGGTTGCGTCGAATAATATATTTCTCAACTCCTCCCTCGATTTACCTTTTAGCTCTTGAGATAGTTCATCGCTCTCTGGGTTGATTTTAATTGCGAACGCATAGCCAGAAAATATAGCTTTATTTTCATTTCCCTCGCTTGGATAATAGTTCTGCATCCCTATGTTCCACGAAGAAAGGTCCTTCTCTGGGTACGAATCCAAGATCCTGTAGTTATCTCGATTAGTGCTAGAAGTACTAGCACCAGCGCCTCCGTTGACAACCACCCATCCGTCAGGGATTTCTACAGAAAATTTAGCGCGTTTCCCGAGTTTGTCATCCAGAGCTTGACTTACTACGTATTTAAATACCCCCCAAGAAAGCGGACCGCTACTACCGTGTGTTGCCATGTATGAAGAAGTTAGATCATCTAAGTTTACGGGATAGTCACTCAACCTTTTTTCTAATGTTTTTTCCGCTTCTGCACAATCTCCATTCTGTGCCCAACATGAACTTATAGCGGAGTTTATGTTGTCTAAACCAGATTCTACTTCATCATTGACCTTATCAACTTTGACTCGTTGTTTATCATATAAGTTCGGGTTGTTGAGAATCGCATCTGCACGCTCCGCATAAGACGTATAAGTATCGTAAAAGTCTGCGATAGACTGTCTAGATTCAAGGGTCGCGTCTGATATATCTCCTAACTTGGTAATTTCTTCCGATAAGCTTGTAGGAACCGAAGCGTTAGAATATGGAGCCGTTGAACTAGTCAGGACAGCAAGACGTGAAGGAATATAATCTCCGTTTTCGTCTTTAAATTGCCCCTGAAAATCAGCAGAATAGTTTTGAACATTTTGAATTACGGTTTGACAGTCTTCTATATTCCCGTTGTTACAACCTGTGAATGAATCATCATTTGTTATCGCATTTGCGAGCTGCGTGACGTCGCCCCCACGTTGAAGCAGTGTTATCTCTACTTTTGCATTGGACTCCGAATGTTCTTCTAGATATTTAAGAGAGTTGCTCATACTGACAGAACCTTTCGACACTTTGACTTTAGCTTCGAAATCCGTTGTTTCACTTGAGGAGCCAAACTTTATTTTCACGTTAGAATACAAATCACCACCAACGGTTTGGGTATTGATCCAACTGTCTCCGCAGGTTGAGTAAAAATCTTGTGTACCATTGTTTTGGCGATTTAGAATAGCCTCCGCATCACTATTTAAGTGAGCGATACCAGCAACTTTTTGTGTTCCGATCAACATCTTGTAAGACGAGGTAAACGACAGATTAGTATTGGACTTTGCGGTTTCCCTTGCATAGCTAGCGGAGGCAGAAGCAGACCCTATAACGCCCGAGTAAGATACATCGGTACTTAAACCTAGGCTTGTTGCTACTTCAGAGTTACTCATTGAAGACTTAGTCGTAAGTTGAGCCTCATTACCATAATCAGTTTCAATCAGAGACTCACCAGAAGAGTCTTTGAGTGCCACACATTTATTGGCGATTGCAGTGTCATAGTGCTTGGTATATCCCTCACCAAGCCCCGCTACGTAGCTAGAGCTGAGCTTAGGTTTATCCGCACCGAATAACACAAAGTGGCTTTTTCTTACGATTGGCTCTTTTACATTGTCACTGTCTAGTAGTGACGCATGCGAAATCCCTGATACTGACAATCCAATTGCAGCTGCGATTACATTTATTCTTAAATGTTTCATAAAGTTATTCCTATTAACATTCCGTTACATTCCTAATAACAGTTGCTAGGCTAAAGCAGTCTCGCGACAAGTCTATAATGAGTTGTCAATAGTAATAAGCTCATAAAATAACTGGATTAATTAGGTACTATTCCTATTTAATAAATCTAATAATAAAAATGGGAAATAAATAACAAATATACATACAATAAGTAAATAAAAACAAACCATATAAATAAAATTTAATTATTAAAAGGTATAATTTAAATCAAAAATAATCATATATTTTTATCAGTAAAAACATATTCCACCATAAAGTAAAAACCAAGATCACAAATAATCATTCAAGATAAACGGTTATTTATCAGAAAAAATAAATATCAATAAAAATCCTGTTAGGAATTATTTCACAAGAGGGTACGTGTAAATAAAAATAGCCACACTATTAACATAACTATCAATTTTCGATACATCCAACTCATAGTGATTTGAGAGAATTGATCTTCTGTATGAAGATTCATTACACAAGCTAAAAATCTGGCGATAAATTACCTATCTGGTTAATTTAACAAGATTACTATCATTAAAAATACCGATACAATTAATAATAAGCCAAAAATAAATACCACCAATACCAGAAGGCATCCCATTCATAAATCAAATAAAAATGAGGCTATAAGTTTTGAGAAGGTTCCATTTTTCAAAAGGAGAGTTCAACCCTAAGTCTTGGGAAGCTCTTAGAAAGAATCCGCATGGGTTTACCGATCATGCCAATATCATCACTGATACATTTCATTCTTTAGTTCATGACATACGGCTATTGAACTTTACTTTCTCAAGAATAATAGAAAAGACGGTTTATTTAACGGCAAGCAACCTTGACTTAGCTATTGGTCTTAATGAAACAAATAATTTATTTGATGAAAATATTTTTAATCCACATTCTATCATTCCAATATATAATCGGTTTGACTATAACCCTTCATTATATAGCTCAGTGAAAGCATTTTTTGGCATTAATCACGATCATATCTACTCGCTCATATTAGAGTACGATAATGGTCATTCGAAAGATGTCTTTTCATATTTAATAGAAGCTGATTCAAAAGTTCTTCTACCTTCCATCTATCCATTGCTTCACAGTTTATGCTTATATTTTTACTCTAAGTTTGAATTTAAGCTTTTTAGCATTGCCTTTGAGCATGATGAAACTTTTCTAGAAAGCTCTGGCAGCCAGTTCTCTCCTTTCAGTGAACTTGGAAAGAAACTTGAGTTAACAGCAAAAAAAACCAATTACCTTAAAGCACTCAACTTAGGAATGGGTAGTAGAAATATAGCCGAAACATCGAATCGAACAGAAAAAACTATCGATGATGCTTTGAATATGATTCGAAACAAGCTAAACCTAGAGTCTCGATTAGATTTAAAGACATATTTGCAGGTTTATTACAACAAAAGCATCTATAGCTACTTCAATGATCCTGCAAATCACCTTTAGCAAAGAATGAATTTTTTAATTCACTAAAATCAACAACTCGATATCAACAGAAGGAACGATCTATGCGTCACAACGTCAGCTTTACCTCTCATGGCAGCAATATCATCGGCCACCTTTATTTGCCTACAGACACAACAGATAAAACACTACCACTAATCATTCTCTGTCATGGATTTTGCGGAGTGAAAGAGCTCCTGCTGCCCGAATACGCAGAATACTTTGCAAAGCAAGGCTACGCCGCATTAACCTTTGATTATCGAGGCTTTGGAGAAAGTGAGGGAGAGCAAGGACGCTTGGTGCCAGAGCTACAGATTCAAGATATTCATTCTGCTATTGATTGGGCAAGCAAACAATCCAACTTAGATATAAATCGAATCGGTCTATGGGGCAGCTCATTTGGCGGTGCAAATGTTATTATTGCTGCTAGCCAATCATCACAAGTTAAGTGTGTTGTCTCTCAACTTACCTTTGCAGACGGTGAAGAGGTCATTACTGGTGACATGTCGAGTGAGGAAAAGACCAAATTCTTTGCAACTCTTGAACGAATGCGTGACAAAAAAGCGAAAACGGGTAAAGAAATGATGGTACCCATTTCTAAAGTGTTGAGCGATCCTCAGTCTATCGAGTTTTTCAATCAATACAGCGTTGATTTCCCTGCACTTAACATAAAAATTCCATTTCTAACCGTTTGGGAAACGATAAACCATAAACCTATTAACGCGCTATCGGAATTAGACAAACCATTACTTATCGTTGCTGCAAGCAATGATGGCGTGAACCCTGTCAGTGAGTCGCAAAAACTGTTTGATTCAGCGAACGAGCCTAAAAAGCTGTACATTGAGCCCGATGCGACTCACTACCAAATTTACCATGGTGAGAAATTTGAATCAGTCGCGCGGCAAGAGCTTGATTGGTTCAACAAGTACCTTTAATTAATAGCAAAGGCAGTATTTCTATACTGCCTTTTATACCAATGACTTAACTTGAACCTGTTGACCTAATAGATATGTCTAGATAGTTGAGTAATCGCCTCAACTGACTCTCGCACAACCAAGGCTGGAGACAAGTTAAAATTCACATCCTGCTCTTGTTTATTTATTTTTTGTAACGTAAGTTGCACCGCTTCGAGGCACATTTGCTCTACTGGGAACTTTACGGTCGTCAACGGCCGAGAAAGGTATCGCGTAAACATGTGGTTATTGAAACCGATTAGGGATATTTGCTCGGGAACGTCGAGGCCCTTTTCTTCAAGCGACTTCAAAGCACCAAACGCCAGTTGATCATAACACGCGAATACCGCACTAAAGCCTTCGTTGCGATTGAGCAACTTTTCCATAGCACGAGATCCTGACTCTGAACTGAAGCGCGCTTGAGAAACAAGCGACTCTTTATAACTCAATCCAACTTCTTCTATCGCTGTTCGATAGCCTTGTAAGCGCTCTCTCGATTCAGAGCAATCTAATGGTCCACTGATACAAGCGATTTTCTTGTGACCCATTTTCAACAAATATTGAGTAGCAAGCTTGCCGCCAAGCTCATTATCAATGTTGATACAACTCGTTTCTATTTCTGGAATAAAACGATTAATAATCACAACAGGTATATTCTGCGCTTGTAAATCTATTAAATAGTCATCAGATAAATGAGGAGTGTAAAGGATCAACGCATCCACACGACGACTCAACAGAAATTCTACTGAGCGGCGTTGGCTGTCTTCTGTGATTGAGCCCGCCGAGGCCAGTACATGATAATTAAACTGGCGCAGTTTATCTTCGATATTCTTCAGGGCTTCCGCATAGATCTGCTCAGAAAAATCCGGCACAACAACACCAATACAGCCGCTGCCAATGATTGATGTGGGTGTTCTCATTGCTTTCTTTCGATAACAAAGGGATTCAATGGCTTTCTCGACTTTAAGCTTTTTGTCATATCCAACGCGACGAGTTCCATTGATCACCCTAGACACGGTGGCTTGAGAAACTCCAGCTAATTCGGATATATCTTTAATTGTCGTCACAAACCCCCCTTCCATTTATCCATTAGAAACTTTGGAAACAAAATGTAACCGGTTTCATTTTTGCTGATAATAAGGAATAACGGACAATTTGTATGGGAGGAGATCACATTTTTAATATGAATAATTCATAATTTGATGAGAAAAGTGACGAATGTAACGGATAAGGTGGAATAGCAAGGGTGATTAAAAAGGCTTGGAATTCGAGCAATATTCAACCTAAAAGGTCAATGCGTTCTAGCTAACTCAGCCTAACAGTTAGGCTGAGTTAGCTATCAACACAAATCTAGGCGTATTACCGTTACCACCATGCTTCCCACATTGCTCCAAATGTCAGGGTGTCTTGCTTAGTTGCACTGGTGAATGCCCCATTTGTACCGATAGATTGGTCATCGTTTGCATCTCCAACCGTAGTATAAAAGCGCAACATTGGCCGTTTATCGCTGCCTTTTCCAAATGAGATATTCTGCGATACTGTGACTTTCCAAGAGCGGTTGGTTATCGCTTCGTTGTCAAAATCGACTCTATCATAGCCAAACTCCAACCAAGTCGAGTTGACATCATCCCAGAAATACATAGGGCGGACAATTGCATTATATCCCTTACGGTCGTACTGCGAATAAGTGCCGTCTTTATAGGTTTGATAAGCAGTTAGATAAGCAACTGACATACTTTGGTTAACGTCGTAACTACCATCAAAACTCAATAACAGTGCCTTCTGACCTTCGGTTTTATCCAGCACTTTGTCTTTCGCATTGTCTGAATAGCGAACCACTACATTGTTGTTATCGAAATTGAATTTTGCTGCCACTTGATACGCGTTAATACGATTGCCAGAGTTAGCTGTTGATTTATCATCAAACCCCCAGTTGGCATAAAAAGTCACACCACTATTTTCAGAAAAAGTGATGCCATGAAGAGTCGTGGTTATCGCATAATCGCCATTTGCACTGTCATCAGGGCCACTATCAACTGCACTAACAAAACTGGCATCAAACTTTAGGTTGCCAGGCAATTCTAAGTTATTAAAACCAGCGCCTTGACCATCGGTCGTCATCCAGTAATAGTCGTTAATATCGGTCTGTATTCTTTGGTTAAAATTGCGACCCGCCCAAATATATAAGTTACGTTGGGACTCATATAAATTGGTGACACCAGCATAAGCTTTTGGCACTTCGACATTATTTCCCCAATGGTTGAACATCACGTCGATATTCCAGATTGCACCAGATGCATTACTGAATGTTTTGCCAAACTGGAACTCCCCGCCATTCCCCTCATTTCCTAACCGCCCGGTAGCGTTGCCGTTCAGACTGCCATTTGTAGAAACAAGCTTCGAGTCTCCTGCTTGGTATGCGGCACCATAGCGAGCATAACCGCTGAAATGAATACCATAGGTATCATCTGATTTATCACTCAATACTTCTGGCTGCTGTGATTCCTTCTCGCTGTACTCTTTATCAAACTTGGTTTCTAACTCCTGAAGACGGCGACTCAAGTCGTCAATATCTTCATTATCTGCATACGAAGGAATAGAAAGGATTGCTGTAGATAACGACAGCACCACTGGTAATAGCTTCGAGCTTTTCATTTTTACGCCCCTAGTTCTTAATATGTATTTTTTATGTCGCAGACATACTAAGAAATGAAAGAGCTGAAAGTTCTATGGCAATTCACATCGTGATTGAGCTGATAGACAGTACTAACAAGTGTTTCTGTTTTTATCTCATGCTAAATCATTCTCTATCATGCAGTTAAACGAAGAATTTAGACAAAAGCCAGAAAGGAAACCGGTTACATTTTTGTAATGATAGGTTAATCCGATCACAAAAACTCGTCGTATAGTCGCTCAAGTTATATGCATGAAGAGGAAATATTTCACCATTATGTAAACTTTCACAGAAATCAACTTCAAGAGTTAGCAAACCTACTAGAGCCCAGATCAATTGGATATAAAGTGAAACAACTCAGTGTGGCTATTTAAGATGGATAACAAAGCTCGTGATGTTAAAACTTCTGTTATTGGTTTGGATGAAGGGGAAGAAAGCCTGTACGTCTAATCATGCTTAATGCTCAAGACCATATTGTGACCGCCATGATCGCAAAAGAAATTGTTATTTAAAAGATTGATTTAAATATAAAAACCGAGAATATATCCGCATAATTGCTTACAGGGTGTCTCCATCAGCGCCCGTATTATTTAATTTACCGGTTTTACCGAATCTCTCAGTATTAAACGACCAGAAAATGTCTGTGACTTCTGTGTTAACTGCCGCTTTTCCAGCAAGTCTTGAGCGGATGCGAGCGCTTGAAGTGTCATCTCTTGAATAGGAAGGTCAACCGTTGTTAAGGCAGGTACAACATATGTGCTGACGTCCTCATTATCTATCCCTATTATAGAAATATCATCGGGGATCTTATAACCAGCCTCTCGAAATGCTTTCATTGCGCCAATAGCGATGTCATCACTAGCCGCAAATACTGCCGTAATTGGCAAGTTCGCTGCGACTATATCTTTCGCTCGGTGGTAGCCATGTTCCAATTTGAAATTCTCACAATAAAAGTGCAAATCTTTATTTAAATCTAAGCCATGTTTTGCAAGGGTTTCTTGGTAAGCAGCACAGCGCAATTGGGTTGTCGGCGTTTTTTTATGCGGGCCTAAATAAGCAATCTGTCGATGTCCTTGCGAGATCAGATGTTCCACTGCGAGTGCTGCAGCTTGGCTATGATCAAACGAGATGGAGTAACCAGCATCATCTGGCAAGCTCTGCCCCACAACAATGATTGGCGGTGCCACTGAATTCTTTAGGGCGATAATGTCTTCGACAGATAATTTGCGCGAATACAAAATAATGACATCACAACGCCTATCAGATAAGAAATGCACCGCTTGTTTTTCTTGTTCTGCGTCGTCATGCCCATCGGTGACAATAAGCTGCTTACCCGTTTTTTCTGCCGCAAGCGTCGCTTGTTTTAACAAGCTACCAAAATAGTGTCCATCAAAGTCCGGTAATACTAATCCAATACTGTTTGAGCGATTAGTTGCAAGAGCTTGAGCAAAAGAGTTAGGACGAAAGTTTAGCTCTTCCATCGCTTTAAAGATTGCTTCACGTGTTGAGTCTTTAACCAGCCCTTTCCCACTAATAGCACGGGAAACCGTCGCTTTTGACACTCCCACTTTTTTGCAAATATCGTTAATTGTTGCCATACATAACCAATGTTAGTCACGCCTGTAATAGGTTTATATTTATTTCAATTCCAGCAATGTCTGATCACTTAATTACTGACATTTGTATTATCAATGATTGCACTCTGATCAGGAGCTTTTCCGCCAGCTGAGAAAAGCCGATTAGCTAACTTCATCTTAACGAGAGATATAAGCAGTGTCCAAGCTTCTTAGGGCTTGTTCCTGCTTAATAAACCTGAGGTTAATTACAAACGTCATACTTTAATTTGGTAAGGTATGTCACTAAAGTTGCCAATGCGATCGAAGCTTGAACTCCTAGTAATGTAATTTATAATCCCTCGCGAACGCAGGGTAGCAACTAACAATGTAGATAAAGGAATGCCTCTAACGTTTTGGAATAATAATAGTGAAAAAATTGAAATATCTTTTGGCATTAGCAAGTGGTGTGGCTCTATTATCTGGCTGTCAAACACTAGATCCTCACAATATTCATACAACGGCATCAAAAGAAACAATCAATACAGCCAAAAAAGAGTTGAAAGGGATAAGAAATCTCGAAGTTCTTGATAACGGCGTCATCTCATACACCATTATAACGCCCCCCGGCATAAGGTGGACAACGGTTAGTATCAATCAACTTGATTATAAAATTTCCTGCCAAGATTTACGCCATTTTGTCGATAGTGGCATGGTAGTTAGCATATACACTCAAGGTCAGTCCGCTCGAAATTACGATGCAAACAGATGCAATAGCGAAGCACCAACTAACTAACTAAAGTTAATGCTCGAAAACCTCAAAGAAGGTAGTTTCTTTTAAAGGAAAAATAGTCATGCCAGCTGAGTAAACCTTTAAAAGAGAAACGACTTACTAAGTAAATAAAAATGGCAACGTTTCGATTCCAACGCTGCCATTTTTCATTGTTCAGTATGAGAGACGTTACCTCTCTCCGACACATTTTTCGTCGCCGTACCGAACCTTTATTCCACCGTAACAGACTTAGCTAGGTTCCTTGGTTGGTCTACATCAGTGCCTTTAATCAGAGCAACGTAGTAAGACAGCAGCTGCATCGGGATGGTGTAATAAATTGGAGCAGTTATCTCACTGACGTGCGGAAGAGTAATGATCTTCATGCTTTCATCAGCTTCAAAACCAGCGTTCTCATCTGCAAAGACATAAAGTAATCCACCGCGAGCACGTACCTCTTCAATGTTCGATTTTAGCTTTTCTAGCAGCTCATTATTTGGTGCAACCACAACAACTGGCATGTCGGCATCAATCAAAGCAAGTGGACCATGCTTTAGCTCACCAGCGGCATAGGCTTCTGCATGAATGTAAGAAATTTCTTTAAGCTTAAGAGATGCTTCCATCGCAATTGGGTAAAACTCACCACGGCCTAAAAATAGAGTGTGGTGCTTGTCGGCGAAGTCTTCCGCTAGTGCTTCTATTTGTTTGTCATAGCTTAGCGCTGAGTTAATTTGCTTAGGCAGCTCATGCAGCGCTTGAACGATCTCTGCTTCTTTCGCTGAGTCGATGTACTGCTTTTGTTTACCAAGCGCAGTTACTAACATAAGAAGAGCAGAAAGTTGCGTAGTAAATGCTTTCGTTGAAGCCACACCAATTTCAGCACCTGCGCGAGTCATAAAGGCAAAATCGGATTCACGAACTAAAGAAGAGCCCGCCACATTACAAATAGTCATAGCCGACATGTAACCTTTTTCTTTTGCTAATCTCAAAGCTGCTAGTGTATCTGCGGTTTCACCGGATTGAGACAGTGTGATCAACAAGCTGTTTGGTCGAGTGACAAATTTACGATAACGAAACTCAGAGGCTATCTCTACATCGCAGCTAACCCCTGCAAGACTTTCAAACCAGTAACGCGCAACCATACCTGCATTATATGAAGTGCCACAAGCGACAATCTGAACATGTTCAACTTTCTCTAGGATCTCAGCGGCATTGACGCCAATGCTTTCAGTAATCACTGCATCTTTAGTTAAACGCCCTTCTACTGTGTTAATTAACGCTGTCGGCTGCTCAAAGATCTCTTTTTGCATGAAGTGGCGATATTTACCTTTATCTCCGGCATCGTGCTCTGCGTTAGATTCAACAATTTCACGCTCGACTGGATTTCCAGTTAGATCAAAAATATTTACTTTACGGCGAGTGATCTCAGCGACATCCCCTTCTTCCAAATAGCTAAAGCGACGTGTGACATTAAGCAACGCTAATTGATCGGATGCCAAGAAGTTTTCACCGACACCATAACCAATTACGATAGGACTACCTGAACGAGCGACGACTAAGCGACTTGGATCTTTGCGATCCATCACTACCGTGCCATATGCTCCTTCTAATTGCTTAACTGTATTTTGAAATGCCTTGACTAATGACTTCGCTTCACGCATTTCCCACTCAACTAAATGGGCGATGACTTCTGTGTCAGTTTGCGACTCAAAAATATAGCCTCTATCTTTTAAAAGCTGTCTAAGTTCTTCATGGTTTTCAATGATACCGTTGTGAACTACTGAAATATCACCAGATATATGTGGGTGAGCATTTACTTCTGAAGGTTCTCCATGCGTCGCCCAACGCGTGTGAGCAATACCCGTTCCACCCACAACTTCTTGCTGCTCTGTTGCATCTGCCAACTCTTGTACCTTGCCCAAGCGACGAATGCGCGTTAGCTCGCAATTCGAGTCTACAATTGCCAATCCCGCAGAATCATAACCACGATATTCAAGGCGGCGTAACCCTTCAACTAAAATCTCTGCTATATCTCGCTGAGCAACAGCTCCAACAATCCCACACATAATCTACACTCCGTTCAAATTCTATTTTCGTTCTCGATTTGAATGTTAATTTGAGAATCGAGAGTTTTTTGTTTTTCACTAAACGCAAATGACTTTCACATCATGCGATTCTATTAATTCTCTATCTTGGTGGGCTAGATCAGAATCCGTTATCACAACATCTATACTGTCCCAGCTAAGCTCCATGTTAGGAATTTTACGTCCCACCTTTTTCGATTCGATCATAACGATCACTTCTCTCGAAACTTCCGCCATCACTTTGCTCAGCCCTAACATTTCATTGAAAGTCGTAGTCCCTCTTGCAAGGTCGATGCCGTCTGCACCAATAAACAATTGGTCAAAGTCGTATGAGCGAAGCACTGTCTCTGCGACAAGGCCTTGAAAAGCTTCTGAACGCTTGTCCCAAGTGCCTCCTGTCATTAGGATCGTTGGCTCGTTTTCAAGATCGTTTAAGGCGTTCGCAACGTTCAAGGAGTTAGTCATCACAACCAAACCTTGTTTATGATTCAGTTGCTGGATCAACGCTCCGGTCGTACTGCCACTATCAATGACAATGCGATTGTGATCTCGGATCAAATTTACTGCCGTTTTACCGAGTGCTAACTTTCGTGACGAAACTTTCTGGCCTAGCTCTTCACTGACGACATCTTTAGGTAAGGCGACTGCACCGCCATACCGACGCAGCAAAAGACCATTTTCCTCTAGTGAGGCTAGATCTTTTCTAATAGTGACTTCGGAAGTTTCAAACAACGAGGCGAGCTTTTCGACACTAACTTCCCCCTGCTCACTCACAAGGTTTGATATAGCGTGTCTTCTATATTGCGTATTACGCTTTGACATTTTCTTTCATTTTGACATTTCGAAACGAAAGATAATTTAATCGAACTGAAACTTAAGTTCAATTTATTTTGAAGCAAAAAATAAAAAATTCGGTACAAAACCTTGTCCTAAAACAAATCTTAGACCGTGATATTGAGTGAATTAGGTGGTAGAATCCGTTCCCGAAAAGAAAAAAAATTACAGAATTTATCGTATAGTTTTCTTTTCAACCCCTACATAAGTGGGTTTGTTCACAGAATTTAGTCATTTGAGCCAATGCATTTGGTTATTAAATGACTAAATTTTGTGAAAGAGTTACAGCTTTGAGTGAGTTAAAATTGAGCGATTGTGGAAGAGAAAAACCTGCAACAAAAGTTTTAACTTTATCTCAGCAACCAAATTTTGAATTGTAACTATATTTACCGGAGATTATCTTCCATGAAAAAAACCAAAATCGTATGTACGATTGGACCTAAAACTGAATCTGTAGAAAAACTATCAGAACTAGTAAAAGCTGGAATGAACGTGATGCGTCTTAACTTCTCTCACGGAGATTTTGATGAGCACGGTACTCGTATCGCGAACTTCCGCAAAGTTATGGAAGAAACAGGCAAAGAGCTTGCTATCCTTTTGGACACTAAAGGACCAGAAATCCGTACTATCAAACTAGAAGGCGGTGAAGACGTTGATCTAGTTGCTGGTCAAGAATTTACTTTCACAACTGACGCTAGCATTATCGGCACTAAAGATCGTGTAGCAGTGACTTACGCTGGTTTTGCTGGCGACCTAACTGCTGGTAACACTATCCTTGTTGATGATGGTCTTATTGAAATGGAAGTACTAGAGACTTCTGCAACTGAAGTTAAGTGTAAAGTTCTTAACAACGGTGCACTAGGCGAAAACAAAGGTGTTAACCTTCCTGGCGTTTCAGTAAACCTACCTGCACTTTCTGAAAAAGATAAAGCAGATCTTAAATTTGGCTGTGAGCAAGGCGTTGACTTCGTTGCGGCTTCTTTCATCCGTAAAGCAGACGACGTTCGTGAAATCCGTGAGCTTCTAAACGCTAACGGCGGCAGTGACATCCACATCATCTCAAAAATTGAGAACCAAGAAGGTGTAGATAACTTTGACGAAATCCTAGAGCTTTCTGATGGCATCATGGTTGCTCGTGGCGACCTAGGTGTTGAAATCCCAGCCGAAGAAGTTATTTTCGCTCAGAAAATGATGATCGAGAAGTGTAACCGTGCGCGCAAAGTAGTTATTACTGCCACTCAAATGCTAGATTCTATGATCAAGAATCCACGTCCAACTCGTGCAGAAGCGGGTGATGTTGCAAACGCAATCATGGACGGCACTGACGCTGTGATGCTTTCTGGCGAAACTGCTAAAGGTAAATACCCAGTTGAAGCAGTAACTATCATGGCTCAAATCGCGAACCGCACTGACTCTGCGCTAAAAGCGGAACTAGGTTCACGTCTAGACAGCCCACGCCTACGTATCACTGAAGCGGTATGTAAAGGTGCGGTTGATACGGCTGAGAAACTAGCAGCTCCACTTATCGTTGTTGCAACTGAAGGTGGTAAATCTGCTCGTTCAGTACGTAAATACTTCCCGACTGCAAACATTCTTGCTCTTACTACAAACAAGAAAACTGCAGCTCAACTAGTATTGACTAAAGGTGTTCGCCCAGTTGTTGTAGATTCTATCGATAACACTGACGCATTCTACGTAAGCGGTAAAGAGCTTGCTCTAGAATCAGGCTTAGGCAAGAAAGGTGACATCGTGGTTATGGTATCTGGCGCACTAGTTCCATCAGGTACAACTAACACTGCATCTGTACACGTTCTATAAGATTATTCTTACTGTACAAAGTAAAAAGGAGAGCAAATTGCTCTCCTTTTTTGTATCTGGACACTTATCCGATAAAATCTTTGCCATGTGTAACGAGTAATATCACCATTAGCAAAAAGTAAATTGCACTCACTTTAATACTCAACACAGCCAAGGCTGCCACTGAGCCTCGCACAAGAAAACGGTTAATCATTTTATACCTCACAACATCAAGTTAAATGAAATCCGCTTTCTTTTGACTCGTTTGATAACCTATATCTACTCTAAAACCTGCTCACTAAGTGATCAGGAGCTTTGGGCTATAGGTTACCAAAAACTGCTAGCAGTGTTAATTTTTTAGTTTATAGATGACATCTACCCTATCACGAATGACCAAGCTCGAATCTTGGTAGCTATTTGATTCTTTACGCGCATCCAATACCATTGGACGCATGACGACAGGCTGAGTATTCGGTGCGTTGTAGCTGATTTGCCAAACATTTCCAAGCTGCATTTTAAACCCTTTTGCTAGCGATTTAGCTTTGTTGTTGGCATCTCGAATCGCTGCCATGCGTGCTTGTCGCTTGAACTTGGCTTCGTCTTTTACTTTTAGTTGAATGTTGTTTACTTGATTTATTCCATCTTTCAACGCTAAGTCCAGATAGTTATTTAGCTTAGGTAGATCATCGACGACAACATTCACCGTTCTATTTGCCCGATAACCGGTAAGCTCAGGTTTACCGTCTTTAGGGTAGTGATATTGCGGTGCAAGATATAGGTTTGAGCTATGGATATTTTCCGCTTTCACACCCGCTTTCTTTAAGCCACTAACATACTTCTCTACCACTTTGTCGGCGGCCTGTTTTGCCTGCTCTGCAGTGAGTGCAGTTTCCAATACTTTGACGGAAAACTCTGCCATATCTGGCTTAGCTGTAACTTCTCCATACCCTGTGGTCACCAAATGAGGAAAATCGAGTGAATCTGCCATAACGTTGGCACTGATAAAACCCGATAAAAAAATTAACACGCTGACTAGCTTCTTCATCCTTTTTCACCTTAATACATGCTTGTTGCTCGTCTTTCCAGATTGAAAAGTGAAAAGACGAGTTCGGTATAAGTTAGATACAAAAATAGGAAATAATTTCCGTGGATAACAAAACTTTTACAGTACAACTACCCTTTCAGATGAATGCCACTGTTAAGTTAAGATTTGCTCATATGAATATCCATTTGAGGAAATGGTATTTCGATCCCATTTTCGTCCAAGGCTTCTTTAATCGCTTGAATTGAATCGTAATACACGGCCCAGTAGTCAGAAGTTTTACACCATGGGCGCACGACAAAATTAACAGAAGAATCTGCCAAAGCTAGTACGCCAATGGTCATGTCTGGATCTTTCAAAATCCGCAAATCTTTTTCCAGCGTTTCTCTGATCACTTTCTTAGTTAACTGAAGATCTGAGCTGTATGAGACACCTACGGTAAGATCAACCCGCCTAGTATCATGTTTCGAATAGTTGGTTATCGGGCCGCCAATCACAGATGAATTCGGCACAACTACCATTTTGTTGTCTGGGGTCGTTAAGATTGTTTGGAAAATATGAATCGCTTCTACGGAACCCGCTACACCACCGACTTCAACATAATCACCAGACTTAAATGGCCTAAAGGCTACGATTAATACCCCTGCTGCAAAATTAGAGAGTGATCCTTGCAAGGCTAAACCAATCGCTAATCCAGCAGCACCTATAACTGCAACCACTGAAGCAGTCTGAACGCCAATCCTACTTAGAGCGGCAATCAATACAATAACAAACAACAGATACCTGACTATCGCACAAATGAACTCAACGACGGCCTTATCCATATTTTTATTGTTGAGAACTTTGGAAACACTTTTCGCAATGGCTTTCACCACCAAGTTACCAATGATTAGGATCAGGATTGCGGAAATAATATTCACGCCATACTGCACCAGCAGATCTGAGTGATCCAAAAGCCAGTTTTCAGCATGCGTTAAACCATCCGCTAGCGTTGCGGCTTTGCCAACCGATTCTGTAGACATGATTTTGCTCTCCATATTGTAAGGCTCACATGCGTACATAAGACAGCTTACCTACTGGCCATGAGTGAGCTTATTAGATTTAGGGGCTAGATAAAGAAACAATATGAGAAATAATAGAATGAACAGGAACTTAGAAGAGAGAGTGATGGTTGGGATTGTGAATCAAACCACGAATTGCGAGTGAAAGTTGCTCTCATAAGCTAAATAGTTGTCTTCAAGATATAAAAAAGCCCGCTCAATTGAGCGGGCTTAACAATCTAGTTATTAACGTTTAATTAAAGAACGTCGATTGCGTTAAGGTCTTTGAACGCTTGCTCAAGACGAGTAACCATTGAAGCTTGACCAGCACGTAGCCATACGCGAGGATCGTAGTACTTCTTGTTTGGCGCATCTTCACCAGTTGGGTTACCGATTTGACCTTGTAGGTAATCGTGATTTTCAGCTTCGTAGCTACGGATACCGTCCCAAGTTGCCCACTGAGTATCAGTATCGATGTTCATTTTGATAACACCGTAAGAAATAGACTCTTGGATTTCTGCTTCGGAAGAACCAGAACCGCCGTGGAATACGAAGTCTAGAGAGTTAGCTTCTAGGCCGAACTTCTCAGAAACGTACGCTTGAGAATCACGCAGAATAGTTGGAGTTAGGACAACGTTACCTGGCTTGTAAACACCGTGTACGTTGCCGAAAGAAGCTGCGATAGTGAAACGTGGGCTAACAGCGCTTAGTTTCTCGTATGCGTATGCAACGTCTTCTGGAGAAGTGTAAAGCTCAGATGCGTCCATATCAGAGTTATCTACGCCGTCTTCTTCACCACCAGTACAACCTAGTTCGATTTCTAGAGTCATGTTCATTTTAGCCATGCGCTCTAGGTACTTAGCACAGATTTCGATGTTCTCTTCTAGAGACTCTTCAGAAAGGTCTATCATGTGAGAAGAGAATAGTGGCTTACCAGTTTTAGCGAAGAACTCTTCACCTGCGTCTAGTAGACCGTCGATCCAAGGAAGTAGTTTCTTAGCAGCGTGGTCAGTGTGAAGAATTACTGGTACACCGTAAGACTCAGCAACTGCGTGAACGTATTTAGCACCAGCAACAGCACCAAGAACTTGAGAACCTTGACCTTCAAGTTTTAGACCTTTACCTGCGAAGAATGCTGCACCACCGTTAGAGAACTGAACGATAACTGGTGATTTAACTTTAGCAGCGGCTTCTAGTACTGCGTTTACAGAGTCAGTACCTACGCAGTTTACTGCTGGAAGAGCGAAACCATTTTCTTTCGCTACTGCAAACACTTTCTGTACGTCGTCACCAGAGATTACACCTGGTTTTACGAAATCGAAGATCTTAGACATGGATTAAGTCCTATTTTCAGTCGTTTTTTAATAAAACGGTTAATTTTAAATCTGTAAACCGTTGCTCACAACGCGCGCTATTCTAACAAAATTCATACGACGTTGCAGCAAACATAAAAGCGGGAAATCACTCTCCCGCTTTCACTAGAGCGTGTTGACCTTTTGAGGTTGAATTTTGTTCGAATTCCAAGTCTTTTAATCGCGGCGCAGGATAAGCAGCATAGTCATTCTAAGCAATTAGCCTGCAACAAAGAGTAAAAGGTCAACACGCTCTAATAATTAATTACTTTGCTCGCTCTTCAAGCATTGCAACAGCTGGTAGTACTTTACCTTCAACGAACTCTAGGAAAGCGCCGCCACCAGTAGAGATGTAAGAAACATCAGCTTTGATACCGAACTTGTCGATAGCCGCTAGAGTGTCACCACCACCTGCAACAGAGAAACCTTCAGAGTCAGCGATAGCGCGTGAAATGCCTTCTGTACCCGCTTCGAAGTTTTTGAATTCGAATACGCCAACAGGACCATTCCAAAGAATTGTTTTCGCGCCTTTTAGGATTTCTGCTAGTTCTGCAGTTGAATCTGGACCTAGGTCGAAGATCATGTCGTCATCTTGAACGTCAGCAACGTTCTTGATTTCAGCTTCTGCGTTCTCATCGAATGCTTTTGCACAAGCAACGTCAGTTGCAACTGGAATTGCACACTCTTCCATTAGCTTCTTAGCAGTGTCTACTAAGTCTGCTTCGTATAGAGATTTACCCACATTGTGGCCAGCAGCTGCGATGAATGTGTTCGCGATACCACCACCAACAACAAGTTGGTCAGCAACTTTAGATAGAGACTCAAGAACAGTTAGCTTAGTTGAAACTTTAGAGCCACCAACGATAGCAACCATTGGACGAGCAGGCTTGTCCATCGCTTTACCTAGTGCGTCTAACTCGTTTGCTAGTAGAGGACCAGCACATGCGATTGGCGCGTGCATACCAACACCGTGAGTAGAAGCTTGAGCACGGTGAGCTGTACCGAATGCATCCATTACGAATACGTCACAAAGTGCTGCGTATTTCTTAGACAACTCTTCTTCGTTTTTCTTTTCGCCTTTGTTGAAGCGAACGTTTTCTAGAACAACAAGCTCACCAGCGTTTAGCTCTAGACCATTTAGGTAATCTTTCGCTAGTTTCACGTCGCAGTCAAGTGCGTCGTTTAAGTAGTTAACTACTGGTTGTAGAGAGAACTCTTCAGCGTACTCACCTTCAGTTGGACGACCTAAGTGAGAAGTAACCATTACTTTAGCGCCAGCTTCTAGGCAACGCTTAATTGTAGGTAGAGATGCTAAGATACGTGCATCTGAAGTTACTTTGCCATCTTTTACTGGTACGTTTAGGTCGGCACGGATAAATACGCGTTTACCTGCTAGTTCCAGGTCAGTCATCTTGATCACAGACATGATTTGTCCTCTCAACTCAATTAATTAAAATTTTTAGGTGCTCAGTATCGTACTAAGCCGTCATATTTCTCGTCACTACTATCTTAAATGGAGATAACTGGCTTTTATTTCAAGGCTAAAAATAAATATTATCTCCAATACTATTTGGCGAAGTGCATGGTAAGTGCCGTATCCAACATTCGGTTGGCAAATCCCCACTCGTTATCACACCAAACTAGCATTTTCACCAATTGTCCATTACTGACTCGGGTTTGCGTCCCATCCACGATTGCACTGTGAGGATCATGGTTAAAATCAATGGAAACAAGTGGCGCCTCAGTATAATCAACAATGTTGTGTAATGTACACTGAGAAGCCTCTATGATGGTTTGATTTACGTCATTAACTTTCACATTTGTATTCAAAGTGACACTCAAATCCATCGCGGTTACATTTACTGTGGGAACTCGCACAGAGATCGCTTCAAACTTGTTAGAAAATTTCGGAAATATCCGCTCAATACCCTTGTGAAGTTTTGTATCAACGGGGATTATCGACTGGCTAGCAGAGCGAGTTCGACGAAGATCGGTATGATATGCGTCAATCACCTGTTGATCGTTCATCGATGAATGGATAGTTGTAATTGTTCCAGAATCAATTCCAAACGCTTCATCAAGCACTTTGATGATCGGCACGATGCAGTTCGTCGTACAGGAACCGTTTGAAACCACTTTATGTTCTGAAGTCAAAGTATCTTGATTCACACCATAAATGATCGTGTTATCAAGATCATGGGCGCCTGGGTGTGAGAAAAGCACCTTCTTTGCACCTGCTGCAATGTGCTCCATACCATCCGCTTTGTTGCCAAATACACCAGTGCAATCCAGCACAATATCGATATCTAAGTCATGCCACGGCAATAAGTTTATTTCTGCCAAATGTAGGATTCGGATCGAGTCCTTTTCACCATTTTGATGATGCACATAAATATGTTCTTGATCGTTGCTAATCTTTTTCTGAAATCGACCATGGCTAGTGTCGTACTGTAACAAATGAGACATGGCATCAGGTAGAGCAAGTTCGTTTACCGCTACCACTTTAATCTGCTCATATTTGCCACTTTCATAGACAGCGCGGAGTACATTTCGGCCAATGCGGCCAAATCCATTGATAGCAACTTTTAACATGAGCGTCAGACCTTGAATTTATTTGTAGCTTTTATAATAGCCGCCAATAGTAATAGAAAGCTCTTTAAATGAATACCACTGGATAAAAAAACACCGAGCGCAAGGCTCGGTGTTTGAGTTCTATTCTAGTAAACTTTGCGAAGCTTAAGCCAATAACTCATTTGCAGTACTAACCACGTTTTCAACTGTAAAGCCAAATAGCTTGAATAGCTCACCTGCTGGTGCAGATTCACCGAAAGTGGTCATGCCAATCACG
>NZ_JBLNLI010000018.1:0-56336 GCF_059777565.1 Vibrio sp. A37
CGATTTTGTCTTCCCATTGCTTCTCGCCGTTTAGTGCGCCAAGAGCTGAACCTTGAATTACTGGTAGGTCATCACCTGGGAATTCGTATTCAGAAAGAAGTTCACGAACTTCCATTTCTACTAGTTCTAGTAGCTCTTCATCGTCAACCATGTCACATTTGTTCATGAATACGATGATGTATGGGATACCAACCTGACGGCCTAGTAGGATGTGCTCACGAGTTTGAGGCATTGGGCCATCTGTCGCAGCTACAACTAGGATACCACCGTCCATTTGCGCAGCACCTGTGATCATGTTTTTAACATAATCCGCGTGTCCTGGGCAGTCTACGTGTGCGTAGTGACGAGTTGGAGTGTCGTACTCTACGTGAGATGTTGCGATTGTGATACCGCGCTCACGCTCTTCTGGAGCGTTATCGATTGATGCGAAGTCTTTCGCTTCACCGCCGTATACTTTAGCTAAAGTAGTACAGATTGCAGCAGTTAGAGTTGTTTTACCGTGGTCAACGTGGCCAATAGTACCAACGTTTACGTGCGGTTTCGTACGTTCAAATTTTTCTTTAGACATGAGTTGTCCCTCTAGGTACGGATTTAGGTGGCTTGAATGACCACGCAACCAAAATAGTTTGGTAATAAAGTATATATCAAAAGGAAAAGTTCATCGCTTAGAGCTGGTGCTGATACCCAGATTTGAACTGGGGACCTCACCCTTACCAAGGGTGCGCTCTACCGACTGAGCTATATCAGCACTCAAAATGAGGTGGAGCGGGCAGCGGGAATCGAACCCGCATCATCAGCTTGGAAGGCTGAGGTAATAGCCATTATACGATGCCCGCAACACGTAACTCTGAGAGCTATTTCCTTAAGAATATGGTGGAGGGGGACGGATTCGAACCATCGAAGGCAGTGCCGGCAGATTTACAGTCTGCTCCCTTTGGCCACTCGGGAACCCCTCCAAATTTTTCATCCATTTTCTGGGTACTTACAAGCACACAAGAGAAAATGGTGCCGACTACCGGAATCGAACTGGTGACCTACTGATTACAAGTCAGTTGCTCTACCTACTGAGCTAAGTCGGCGTAAGTGGTGCGCATTCTATTGAATGATTTTCTCCCTTGCAATAGCAAAATCCAAAAAAAACTCGATTTTATTCGTTTTTGATTCAAGTGATGCATTTTCATCCAATAATTCGCTTTTTACTTTGCTTATTTCCGATTAACATTTGCTTTATCGAGCGCATCCTGTATTGTCGCTGGTCGTTGTTTTTTATAGGTGTTGAGTGTCTTATGAGTCCTTATATGTCTTTTGACCGTAGCCGATGGGCTGAGTTGCGTAACTCAGTACCTATGACGTTGTCCGAAGAAGATTTATTGGAGCTGCAAGGGATCAACGAAAATCTCTCAATGCCAGAAGCCGTTGAGATATACCTTCCTTTAGCAAGATTACTCAATCTTTATATTGCCGCTAGACAAAGCAGAAACAATGTTCTTCACAACTTTTTAGACAGTAAAGAGAAAGCGCCACCATTTATTATCGGTATCGCTGGCAGTGTGGCTGTGGGAAAAAGTACAACGGCTCGGATATTGGAAGCTTTGCTTGCGAGATGGGACAACCATCCAAAGGTAGAGTTGGTTACGACAGATGGCTTTATCTATCCCAACAAAATTCTCAATGAAAGAAACATAATGAAGCGAAAGGGCTTTCCAGAGTCCTACGATATGAAAAAGCTGGTTCAATTTGTTTCTGACGTTAAAGCCTGCAAGAGAGATGTCGCTGCCCCCATTTATTCTCACATTACCTACGATATCACTGAGGAAAAAAAGGTTGTTGACCTTCCAGATGTATTAATCATTGAAGGTTTAAACGTCCTGCAAAGTGGTATGGACTATCCGCATGATCCGCATCGAGTGTTCATCTCGGACTTTCTCGACTTTTCTATTTTTGTTGATGCAGAAACTCCACTGATCGAAAAGTGGTATGTGGAGCGATTCTTAAAATTTAGAGAAGGGGCTTTTACTCGGCCAGGATCGTATTTTAGTCACTACACTCTCCTTTCTGAGCAAGAAGCAATTAGCGAAGCGCAAAATATTTGGAGTTCAATCAACGGGTTAAACTTGGACCAAAATATCTTACCAACAAGAGAACGCGCTCAGCTGATACTGAAGAAAGGAACCAACCACACGGTAGAAGAAATTTTGTTACGTAAGTAATACAGCTTACGTAACAATTTAGAAATGCTAGATAGGTACAGGGCCGTATTTGTTTTCAGCATCATCACCTTTCAACAAACCACACTCGATTAAAATCCACGTCCCGCATATCAGAGCAAGCAAAGAGCCCCAAAGTTGAAATTGACTACCCGCCGCCATGCCAGCTGTTGGTATTGAAAGTCGTCCAATAATGACCGGAATATTAAGCAGCAACCACCAATTAGATTTTCCACGATCTTGCCACCTTTTTGCAGTCACCGCTAAATCAGGATAAAGCATCAACAACAAAAATATCGCCGAAATCCATTCAGCTTGCATAGGAAAAGCCTTGCTTGCCATACCGACAACAAAAACAATAAGTAAGTAGTAAGCAATATTCCAATACCAGAATATTGAACGATTTACTCTACCCTTAAATGAAAACAAAACATATCTTAGGTACATTACACTCAAGCCTTGTGGACATTAATTGATTACTTTTTGGTAGCAAGATTTATCGATATCACGAATATCAATGGTCAGGCTGTGTACTTGGCTCGCCTGCTCTTGAAGCACATCCATGAGTTGACGCGACAATGCTCTCTTTTGCTCTTCATCTCGCCCTGCAAACAACTCAAACCGGATATGGATAAAATCTTGACTATCCCCTTCGTTGCCAATCAACCAAGTGTGAAAACGAAGTGCTCGAGATTTTACCGATGCCTGGTCAAATAAACCACACTCAATTGCGACTTTATGCAAATCTTCTAGCAAGCCTTGAACGTTCACTCTTTCATCCACTGAATTTGAATACTCCAAAATTAGACTAGGCATACTGTTTCCTTGAATTTGTAAGTCGTTTTGTATGTATAACAGCCTCAATTACGGAAAACAAATGTGAAAAATTGGAAGATAGCTTTGCGGGCTGGTAAGTTCTGGTAACGAAAAGATGGCAAAAGACATGATTGTAGTCATGATCTGCAGATACATATCTGTTATATTCTTCCAAAATTACGATTGTTATTTACATTAATATATTTGGAGATATTCCTATGCGTCGTCCTGTAGTGATGGGTAACTGGAAACTAAATGGCAGCAAATCAATGGTAACTGAGCTGCTAACTGGTCTTAATGAAGAGCTTGAAGGTGTAACAGGCGTTGACGTTGCAGTTGCTCCACCAGCACTTTATATCGACCTTGCTGAGCGCCTAATCAAAGAAGGCGGCAACAAAATCATCCTAGGTGCACAAAACACTGACGTGAACAACAGCGGTGCTTACACAGGTGACATGTCTCCTGAAATGCTAAAAGATTTCGGTGCAACTCACATTATCATCGGTCACTCTGAGCGTCGTGAATACCACAGCGAATCTGACGAGTTTGTAGCTAAAAAATTCGCTTTCCTAAAAGAGAATGGCCTAACTCCTGTTTTCTGTATCGGTGAGTCTGAAGCTCAAAATGAAGCCGGTGAAACTGAAGCAGTTTGCGCTCGTCAAATTGACGCAGTGATCAACGCTTACGGCGCAGAGGCACTAAACAACGCAATCATCGCGTACGAGCCAATTTGGGCTATCGGTACTGGTAAAGCAGCAACAGCTGACGACGCACAGCGCATCCACGCATCTATCCGTTCACACATTGCTAAGAAAGATGCAGCAGTTGCTGAACAAGTAATCATTCAATACGGTGGTTCTGTTAAACCTGAGAACGCAGCGTCTTACTTCGCTCAACCAGACATCGACGGCGCTCTAGTTGGCGGTGCTTCTCTTGATGCGAAAAGCTTTGCAGCAATCGCTAAAGCAGCAGCTGAAGCTAAGTAATATCAACTAAATTTAGCTTTTAAAATATCAAGGCCAGCGATAAACTCGCTGGCCTTTATTGTTTCTCGTCGTCTCAATCTATATTATCGAGTACTCTCATATTTAGTTGTTAATGCTTCTCTTCAATGCAAGACAAACATGGCCTGTTGACTGCCCCTATTAGAAACGTGCTTCGGCGAATGACGATACCTATGATATTCGGCATGGTATCGATACTGATGTTTAACCTCGTCGATACGTTTTTTATTTCGCTCCTTGGTACTCAAGCTCTTGCGGCGATCAGTTTTACCTTTCCGGTTACTTTTGCCGTTAACTGCATCACTATGGGGATCGGCGTAGGCCTATCCACATCACTTGGCCGATTGATTGGACAGGGAAATCATGAAGATGCAGCGAAGCTTTCTACTCACGGCTTACTGCTTGCAATCGTCTTGATTACTATAGTCTCAGCCATCGGCTTTTTTACCATAGATCCCCTGTTTACGTTACTTGGTGCTAAGCCTGAGACCCTACCGCTCATCAAACAATATATGCAGGTTTGGTATCTCACGATTCCTTTGCTCGTCATTCCAATGGCAGGCAATAGTGCAATCCGGTCAACTGGCGATACCAAGGCTCCAGCCATATTCATGATCATTGCGGGTGTCATTAATGGCTTACTCGATCCTATTTTGATTTTTGGCTGGGGTCCAATCCCTCAACTTGGTATTCAAGGTGCGGCTATTGCGAGTGCGATCAGCTGGGTAAGTGCATTAATTCCTTCTATTTATTTTCTGACTAAGCGATATAAGCTGCTTACTCTACCGAGTGCTGTTCGGCTCTGGCGAGACTGGTCTCAAGTGCTGAAAATCGGCACGCCAGCAGCAGTAACCAATGCCATGAATCCTATTGCTGGCGCGTTGATTATGATGGTGCTTGCTACTTACGGCACGGATGCGGTGGCTGCCTATGGAGCGGCTCAAAGAATTGAGTCCATCCTCATTATCGTATTGATGTCACTCACATCGGCATTGACTCCATTTATGGCGCAAAACCTTGGCGCCCAGAAGCCCCATCGAAGCTTTGCTGGCATGTTACTAAGCATGCGATTTTCGATTCTTTTTCAACTACTCATTTTTATCATGCTGGTTCCAACTAGTGTCGCTCTCGCGTCAATATTTTCTGACGATAAATCGGTTCAACACTTAATTTGGCTGTATTTACTCATAGTGCCAGTTAGCTATGGATTTCAAGGCGTGATTATGATGTTGGTATCAAGTTTAAATGCATTGCATCAACCGCTAAGAGCTTTGCAGTGCAGTTTGATACGGTTATTTGTTTTCATATTGCCTGCTGCGTTGATTGGCAGCTATTTCTATCAAATCGAAGGGCTGTTTGCTGGAATAGCAATTGGCAACGTCGTTGCTGGCGTCGGTGGGTATCTTTATGGGTTAAAGCTGCGGAAAAAATACGCCGCTCCCGATGCAAGCACTTCGGGAGCCTAATATGACTTTGGCGGCTAGAGGTCTTCTTCTTCGACCTCGAAGTCCACATTAAGTGGCTCTTGCGATAAAATAACGCCGGTATTATCCGCATAGACGTAATCTTCTGGCAAAAAAGTCACTCCACCAAAGTTTACAGGTACATCCACCTCACCAATACCATTTTGGGCAGCGCCAACTGGAACTGATGCTAACGCTTGAATACCGATGCTCATATCTTCTAACTCATCAACTTCGCGAACACACCCATATATTACGATACCTTCCCAATCATTCTCTTCAGCAAGTGATGCTATCTCAGCATCAATTAGAGCTCGGCGAAGTGAACCTCCACCATCAACTAACAATATTCGGCCTACACCATCTTGCTCCAAGATCTCACGAATCAGGCTATTATCCTCGAAACATTTGATAGTGGTTATTTGACCAGCAAACGAAACGCTGCCACCGAAGTTACTGAACATCGGTTCTACAACGTCAACTTGATCGATGTAAATATCACATAGTGCAGAGGTGTTGTATTCCATAGCATTTTTTCTCATACCGTTAGTCACCTAAGTCGAGTATATAGGCTGTTTAAGTCAATGCAATGATAAAACTCAATTAAGTGCTTATAGTTTGAGCAATTATCACTCCAGAAAATAGTAGATTCGTTAGTAGAGAGCATTTCACTACAATCGGCATCATTGGTGCTATTTCAGCGGGCTTTTCCGTTTCCCATACGCTCTTACCATGCTTGATAAGTACAATGGCTGAGAGTAAAAACGGCACACTTAACCACAAAGGTTTGGGTTGGGAAACCAAATACACGGAGAAAACTAAGAACGCACAAAGTAGCAGTAACAAGTGATATTGTTTAGCCCCCTGCTGCCCTAACCTAACCGCGACCGTTCGCTTTCCACAAGCTGAGTCATTTTCTATGTCTCGCATGTTATTAACGTTCAGTACTGATACGGCCAATAATCCGCAACCTATTGCCGGCAGAGCAAGTAAATAGTCCACAGTGCCAGTATGAAGAAAATAGGTACCAGCTACGCCCAACAAACCAAAGAACAAAAATACCGAGATATCCCCTAGCCCGAAGTAACCATAAGGTTTATTACCCATGGTATAAGCGATAGCAGCTAAGATTGCCAGTACACCCAAAGCAACAAATATAAGAATATTCTGCAAACTGTCTAAGGCGTGATAGATAAGAACCAAGCCAGCTATTACCGTCAATATAATATTGATTGTTATAGCTTGCTTCATCGTGGATTGACTCACTAACCCAGATTGCACCGCGCGTTTAGGGCCAATGCGATGTTCGTTGTCGGTGCCTTTCACCGCATCGCCGTAATCGTTAGCAAGATTAGAAAGGATCTGAAGCAAAGTCGCCGTTAGGAATGCCATTAACGCAACAAACCAAGAAAACTGGCCTGCAGAATAAGCGAGAACACTCCCAGTAAGAATAGAGATTAATGCTAGTGGTAAGGTTTTAGGTCTAGCGGCTTCCAGCCAGACACGCAAAGACTGTTTCATGTCCCTTATCATAGTCTTTGAATATCACACAAAAATTGTGTCACATCATATTTTTACTAGTAAATAGGGCCTATTGACACAGGCCCTATACAAAACCAGTTAGATCGTTTAACCGTGGGTTATTTTACTCGACCTACATATTCACCAGAGCGAGTATCGACTTTGATCACTTCACCAATTTGGATAAATAGAGGAACACGAACAACAGCGCCAGTTGTCAAAGTAGCTGGTTTACCGCCTGTTCCTTGAGTATCACCTTTTAGACCAGGGTCTGTTTCAGTGACTTCAAGTTCGACAAAGTTTGGTGGCGTTACAGCAATAGGGTTGCCGTTCCAAAGAGTCAGCATGCAAGTGTTGTTTTCTACCAACCACTTAGCATTTTCTCCAACAGCTTTCGCATCTGCGGCGATTTGTTCGAAAGACTCGCTGTTCATAAAGTGGTAGAATTCGCCATCGCTATATAGATAATCTAGGTCAGTATCCATAACGTCAGCGACTTCAACTGTTTCGCCAGACTTAAATGTTTTTTCTAAAACTTTACCAGAAAGCAGTTTACGGATTTTTACGCGGTTGAACGCCTGACCTTTACCTGGTTTTACATACTCGTTTTCGAGAATGACACAAGGCTCGTTATCAAGCATAATTTTGAGACCGCCTTTAAATTCATTCGTGCTAACAGTAGCCATTTTTTCCTCTTTACCATTCTTCGAGTTAATTTCAATGCCACACATCATAACCCGAAAAGTCGATTCTGTTGAGCAAAACTGGATCAAGCAATTGGCAAATTCTTTCACCGATCCAATTAAGCTATTAAAACATCTGCAATTAGACCCCACTCCTTATCTTGAAGGAGCTGAGGCAAGAGTGCTCTTTTCCCAAAGGGTTCCTGTTAATTTTGTCGATAGAATGGAAAAAGGCAACCCAAATGATCCTCTGTTACAACAAGTTTTACCTATCGCAGAAGAGTTTCAAACACACTCTGGCTACTCAAAAGATCCTCTTGAGGAACAAAATAACTCAACACCTGGATTGTTGCATAAATACAAAAACAGAGCGCTTCTTATCGTAAAAGGTGGATGCGCGGTTAACTGCCGTTACTGCTTTAGACGCCACTTTCCGTACCAAGACAACAAAGGCAATAAATCAGTTTGGCAGCAAAGCCTAGACTACATCACAGAGTGCAAAGAGCTTAACGAAGTCATTTTGTCGGGTGGCGACCCGCTAATGGCAAAAGATCATGAACTGGAATGGCTGGTCGATGCGATTAGCGCTATTCCACACATAAAAAGACTGAGAATACACAGTAGATTGCCAGTTGTTATCCCTGCTCGCATTACTGACGAACTCGGCCAAATATTAAATAGAACCCGATTGCAAGTCATTCTGGTTACTCATATCAATCACCCCAATGAAATCCATTCAGAATTAAAACAAGCAATGGATAGACTGAAAGCAAGTAAGGTCACGTTATTAAACCAGAGCGTGCTTCTAAAAGGTATCAACGACTGCGCTGAGGTTCAAAAAGAGCTGAGCGAGTCTCTATTTGATGCAGGAATACTTCCCTATTACCTGCATGTGTTAGACAAAGTCCAAGGTGCTGCACACTTTTACGTATCTGATGAAAGAGCCAGAGAAATCATGGCGGATCTAATTAAGGAAGTTTCTGGGTATTTAGTGCCAAAATTAGCTCGTGAAATAGGTGGTCGAGAGAGTAAGACACCTCTAGATCTACACCTTGAATAGATAAGCTCTGCCGAACAAAACCTTCACACATAAAAACGCCAGCTGAAAAGCTGGCGTTTTTAATGATAGCTAACTTGATTAGAAAAGCTCTTTCGCTACTTCGAACAGATCGGTGCGAATTGGGCGCTTCATGTTTTCTATAGCGTCGATAATGTCATGGTGAACCAGCTCTTCTTTCTGGATACCAACACAACGACCACCCTGGCCTTCTAATAACAAATGTACCGCATAGTTACCCATACGAGACGCTAAAACACGGTCAAATGCAGTTGGACGACCGCCACGCTGGATGTGCCCCAGAACCGTTGCACGAGTCTCACGACCTGTCGCAGCTTCAATCTGTTTCGCTAACTCGTTGGCATCCATCATTAGCTCTGTAAGGGCAATGATCGCGTGCTTCTTACCTTTTTTGATACCATCTTGGATATTGTCGATAAGCTGCTGCATATCGAGGCCCGTCTCTGGTGTGATGATATATTCACAACCACCAGCGATTGCTGAAGTCAAAGTCAAATCACCACAGTGACGACCCATTATTTCAACGATAGAGATACGTTGGTGAGAAGAAGAGGTATCACGTAGGCGGTCAATCGCATCAATAACCGTATTTAATGCTGTTAAATAACCAATCGTGTAGTCCGTACCAGCAATATCGTTATCAATAGTGCCAGGTAGACCGATACAAGGATAACCCATTTCGGTTAACTTCTTCGCCCCCATGTAAGAACCGTCACCACCAACGACAACCAAAGCATCAATGCTATGCTTTTTAAGGTTCTCAATCGCTTTTTCACGAACAGACACTTCTTTGAATTCAGGGAAACGAGCAGAGCCTAAGAAAGTACCACCACGGTTAATGACATCTGAAACACTAGAACGATCTAGTTTTTCAATACGATCCTCATATAACCCTAAGTAGCCGTCATAAACGCCATATACTTCCAAGCCTTTCGATAGTGCAGTACGTACAACACCTCGAACTGCAGCATTCATCCCTGGAGCGTCTCCGCCACTCGTTAAAACGCCTATCTTCTTAATCATGGTCACCCTCGATCTTTGGATATTTTTTTAATCAAGTTACGACTGCACGTTATACAATCGATTTTCTGGTGCAATATGTTACAGCTACTCAGTAGGAATACTACTTTTATTTGCACTAAATCACGTAACTTTTCTACTTTTGTAAAAGTATTACAGCTTTGTCTGGCCTTTTTGTTGATACATATCAGGATCAGTGCGGATTACAACTGAACAACATTTCAGTAAATTGCTATGCATGACACTACCAATCTTGATATTTTTGGGTCTTCTCCGCTCCCAATACAGCAGAATAAGGATCTTGATGGATCAACACATCTGCCTCTGGGAATAACTCTAATAGCCTGTGCTCAACTTCATCTGAAATCTTATGAGCTTCGATAAGTGGCATTTGATCTTCTAGCTCCAAATGTAATTGAATAAATCGAGTCGGCCCAGACATACGAGTTCGAAGTTGATGCACCCCAATAACATCTTCTACTGACAAACAGCAATCGCGAATCTGCTTGATCTCTTCATCAGGAAGCTTTCTATCAAGCAAAGTTTGTATTGCATTCATCACCATTTTAAACGCACTGTATAAAATATAGACACCCAAGCCAATAGCGAATCCCGCATCGGCTTGTTTGATACCGATCCAAGTAAGAACTATAGCGATTAATATGGCGATATTTAAATAGAGATCAGATTGATAATGAAGTGAGTCAGCGGCTATTGCTTGGCTACCTGTTTTCTTCACCACATACTTTTGAAAACGAACCAAAGCGTAAGTTACAACTATCGCGAAGATACTTACATAGACGCCAACTTGAGGTGAGTGCAGCTCTGCTGGACGGAAAAAACGCTCAATACCATTTAGAATGAGGAAGCACGCAGAGCCAGATATAAACATCGCTTGAGCTAAGGCTGCTAACGATTCTGCCTTGCCGTGGCCGAAACGATGTTCTTTGTCTGCGGGTTGCAGCGAGTAACGAATCACTATCAAGTTCACTACCGAAGCAGAGATATCAAGAAGAGAGTCGATCAAAGAAGCAAGCAAACTGACAGAGCCAGTTACCCACCAAGCGAAGATCTTAAAAATTAATAATATTGTTGCGACAATCGTCGCAGTCCATGCCGCAGAAGTGACAAGACGAGCGTATTCATTTTTCATAATTTATAGGTAGTAATTTTTATAAAAGACTGACTTGGTCAATTATAACTTTAATTAAACAAATAGCTCGTAAAATGTGACGTAAATCCTAAAAAATATAGCTAACTTCGGCTAAAAACACATTTATTGCAGCGAAAACGCAAAACAATTAAGAGCGACATTGAGAAGCTTTTTTATTCTCAATTTCGATATAAGCGTTTTTTTGTTTTGCTGTTAAGACAGCAAACATTGCATGTTGCTGCTCCATCAATTGCAAATTCAGATAAGCTTGAGAGCTGGCCATCTTCTGGGTTAATCGACTCGCGGCAGCTTCATCTAATTTCTTTGCCATCAGAAGCTTCTGTATTTCTATACGATACGCTTGGCGAACATCGCCACCTTTAGCAAGCTCTTCCAGAATAGCGTTGTGATCTAATAACTCTAAATTCGCTAGTTGCCCTTTCTGTTTACTTGTCAAATCAAGTTTATGAAAAGCGTCAATATCCAAACCGAAACCACACTCATTGTTAAGTGCGGGAGAATTACCGAAGTTCGCGGCATGAACATAACTTGAAAACATTAAGGGTAGCGCTGACAATAAAATTGAACTGACCTTCTTTACGAATCTCATCGTTCCACCATTCCTATCTCTAGATAAAGTAAAGTGAGACTAGGGATTTAAGTGCAAAAAAACGTAAGTAAGGCGTAAAGAAGTGTAAAGAGCAAAAAGGCTGGTAGAAGCCCTACCAACCTTTATATTTAAACTAACTATCTCTAAAGCATTAGGTTAACTGCGGCACTGTTCCATTTTTGCCTTTTCTAGCTCAACATATTTTGTTTTCTGAGCTGGAGTGAGAACATTGAGCATGTCGTGCTGCTGTTTCATTTTTTCAACACGTTTTTGCACCTGTGCATCTGCCATTTGCTTAGCTAGTGTATCAGCAGCATTCTGGTCAAAGTTATCCGCTAAAACAAGCTTCTGAATTTGTTCTTGATAAGCTTGGCGAGTCGCAGCATTTTTCTGGAATTCTTCTTTTCTTTCCTGTTTATTTGCCTGCTTCATCTCTTGCATCTTATCTTTTTGCTCTTGGGTCAGATCAAGCTGCTTGAGCACACTACGGTCAATACCTGGACGGCATTGTTTTTTTCCTCGATGTCCATCTTTTCCACCGTATGCAAATACGCTCGCAGAGCCCACAATTAATGGGAGAATTACAGCAGATAAGATTAATTTATTTTTTGTTTTCATAGCGATACCTTTCGTCTAATTGAATTTAGCAGCTGTAATTCACAGTGCTGAGTATATACCCAAGTGACCTCAAGATGCTTGTTTCAGCGAGACAGAGAAGGCTTCAATACTAGGCAGCGATTTGTAGACATAGTCATTCTACGTTGAAAATCGATAACGACGTAGTGAAGCCTTATCTGCTCGCCCTTTGGGAGTGATTCAGTGTCTCCACTTTTGCGTCAAACAACCTTGAAAAGGTTGACCATTCCTACGGCTGTTTTCCTTAAATTGGAAACACTGAATTCACTCTGAATAATGCATCTTGAGGTTACTTGGGTATAACATTAATCGCTGGGATGTAAAGCGACGTAAGGCAAGCGTAAAGAATCGTAAAGAGCACAAATAAAGCTCATGGTTCACGAAAATTCTGAGTAATATATAGCTAGAGCATATTCAAACTAAAACTGAGCAATCTTATGGCAAATATCTTGTTAATTGATGACGACACTGAGCTAACCAGCCTACTTAAAGAGGTATTAACCTTCGAAGGATTCAATGTGTCAGAGGCAAACGACGGTGAAGCTGGTTTAGAAAAACTAACCGAACAAACTGACTTGATATTACTCGACGTGATGATGCCTAAGTTGAATGGGATAGAAACGCTCAAGCGCCTCCGAGAGAAATGGGAAACGCCGGTACTGATGCTAACTGCAAAAGGTGAGGAAATTGACCGAGTCATCGGCTTGGAGCTAGGCGCTGACGACTATTTACCAAAACCTTTTAGCGACAGAGAGCTCCTCGCAAGAATTCGTGCCATATTACGTCGAACCAATACCAAATCCACAACAAAAGGCAATGAATGTCTAGAATATCAAGATATTTATGTTTACCCAGGTAAACAAGAAGCCTATTGCCAAAAGCAATTACTTGACTTAACCACTACTGAATTTGCCCTTCTCGCTCACTTTGTGCAAAACCCTGGAGAAGTTGCCACTAAAGAGACGCTTAGCTTGGACGTATTAGGGAAGAGGCTGTCCGCTTTTGATCGTGCCATCGATATGCACGTATCAAATTTGCGTAAAAAGTTGCCTGATCGATCAGATGGTAAACCTCGCATAAAAACACTTCGAGGCCGTGGTTATTTGCTGGTTGAGAATTAAGCATGCGCTTTCCAAAAATTACTAGCTTATATGGTAGGATCTTTGCGATTTTCTGGTTCACTATGTTGATGGTGCTGATCGCCGTCTTATATTTGTCTCACCTCGACCCTCGTAAACAAAGAGACATCCCTCCTTCCCAGATGGTTAAATATGAACGCATACGTGACTATATTGAAAAGAAATACCAGCAAGAGCCAAACCTGCAAAAAATAGTTAACGACTTTAACCATCAAGCCAGACCACAAAAATCTAATAGGCCTAGCCTGTTTCTTGCTGATTTAAGCGGTAATATTCTGACCGGTAAAGCAAGAAGGGCCAACCACTTCAGAGAGCTAAGAAATTTTGTCACAGGGTACAGTGGCACCAAGCCAAAACAGAGGCTGTACGGGCACTATTTAATTGCTGGCCCGCTAACTATCAATCTGGCCAACCAAGATTTACTGCTATTTTTCGGCACGAAATGGAATCAACCACCACCATTTTTGTTGCAGCTATTTGATAAACCTTTCCAGCTTCTACTTGCTGTTATGGCTGTGAGCACTCCTTTACTTCTTTGGCTTGCTTGGGCGCTAAGTCAACCCGCACGTAAACTTGAAAGAGCCGCACAACGGGTAGCCAAAGGTGAGTTTGTGGTCGATTATGATTTGGAAAAAGGCACAACGGAATTTCAGCAAACTGGAAAAAGCTTCAATCAAATGGTGGAAGCCGTCAATCATATGCTTTCAGGCCAACAAAGACTGCTCTCGGATATCTCGCACGAGCTGCGCTCTCCTTTGACTCGGCTAAGAATGGCGAATGCTCTAGCAACTAGAAAGCTAGGAGAAAGCTCTGAGCTGTCACGCGTCGATACTGAAGCTCAAAGGCTGGAACAAATGATTGGTGAATTGCTTGAACTCTCTCGAATGCAAGCAAACAGCCACTTAGAAAGAGAAACACAGCCAATATCGAGTTTGTGGGAAGAAATCCTAAAAGACGGACAATTTGAAGCCGAGCAAATGGGAAAAACTCTTGAGTATTCTCACATCGCCGATTTGTCTATATCTGGCAACCCTAAGTTACTCATGAGCGCAGTAGAAAATATCATTCGCAATGCCATTTATTACGGTAAAGATCGGGTTGAAGTGGATATTTCTACCTCAAACGAAACACTTTATATCTCTGTCAGTGATAACGGCTCAGGTGTTCCAGACAGTGAACTCAACGATATTTTTAGGCCATTTTATCGTGTTTCGACGGCACGAGACCGAAATAGTGGTGGCGCTGGCTTAGGTCTCGCCATTACAGAAAGTGCTATTCGCCAACACAACGGTACCATAACAGCAAGCCGCAGTGAGTTAGGCGGTCTAAACGTTCTAATTGAGCTGCCCATTCACAATTGAGCTCCTCTTAATCAATAAGAAATCCAGTAATATTGATACCCAAATAGCTTGAAAACTGCACCTTTAAGTCATTTGGGTATATACTGCCACTTCCCATTTTCAAGCAAAAATAATTATGTTCGACATCGCCCTTTACGAGCCTGAAATAGCCCCAAATACGGGAAATATTATTCGTTTGTGCGCTAACTGTGGTGCTCGCCTTCATCTAATAGAACCTTTAGGCTTTGACCTAGAAGAGAAGAAGCTTCGCCGTGCAGGATTGGATTATCACGATCTAGCAAACGTTAAAAGGCATAAAAATTTCGCAGCGTTCATTCAATACTTACAAGAAGAAAAAACAGAGGGCTACCGTCTATTTGCTTGTACAACCAAAACAACAGGCCACCATGTAGACGCCTCTTACCAAAGTGGAGATGTGCTTTTATTTGGGCCAGAAACTCGTGGACTGCCCGCTGATATAATCGAAAGCCTACCACTTGAGCAACGCATTCGAATACCAATGATGCCAGAAGCTAGAAGCCTTAATCTTTCTAACGCAGTAGCTATCATCGCATTCGAAGCTTGGCGACAGATGGGATTTGAGGGGGCACAATAATCATCGATTATTTTGCATCCCAGAATAGATGTTCCGATTTACAATCTAGCCGCTTGCTCAATCTCAGAAGAAAGAGTCTTGATCAAACTCTCAGCAGTCATAGCTCGCGTTAAGCTACAGCTTTGTCCTGCCCATAAGCTCTGATGGTCGCAAGATTCTTGCTCTTTAAACTTCGATCTTAGTGGCCCAGTTATCGAGTTGATATAAGGGAACTCAGGGATAAATGCCTCAATATTTTCAAACTCTTTAGTATGCTTGTTTGCAATACCTCGTGCTAATCGACCAGAAAAGGAACGAGTCAATACAGTATCAACGCCAGACGCACTTTTTAGCGCCTCTCTCCACGAGGAGGAAATTTTTGCTTCTTGGCAACCTAAAAAAGCAGTACCTACCTGCCCCGCAACCGCCCCCAATACCATGGTGGCATAAATTGACTTACCTGACATTAAGCCACCGGATGCAATAAATGGAATCTTGATAGAGTCAGAGACAAGTTGCAGTAGAGAAATGAGACCGATCTGCTCGGAAGCCTTAGCTGCTGGGTCAAATGAAGCTCTATGTCCACCGGCTTCATATCCTTGGAGAATAATTGCGTCCACTTCAGAGCACTGTGCTTGTTGCGCCTCCACAAGATTTGTTACCGTTATCCATACTTTCCCACCGTACGCTTGGATAGATTTAATTATATTCTTGTCTGGAATACCAAAAGTGAAAGATACAATGGGGACTTGGTGGTTAGTGACAACCTCTAACTGTTTGGAAAAAGGATCGGCTACCACTGGATACTGAGTAGGTCGCTCTATGCCATATTGAGCAAATAGTTCAAGATACTTTGCTATCGCCGGATTTGTAGCATCCCAGCTTGGAGCTGGAGACGTTTCAAAACAAAATAGGTTGACTGAAAATGGAGCCGAAGTTCTTCGTTTTAGCTCTTTAATATCACTGTCAAGTTCTTCAGCAGACATATAAGCCGCCCCAATTGAACCTAATCCTCCAGCGTTGCTGACTGACGCAACAAGATCAACAGAAGTAACTCCACCAGCCATTGGTGCTTGAATTATCGGTTTGTGGATATTGTACTGTTGTAAAAAGTGCTGAACATGTGTCGGATACATAGACCTTTTCCTTATTAGTATTTGGTTCAAATACTTACAAAATGCCAATGTTTAGCTTTTTACAATATAGATAATTTGGAGATTTAATAACAATGATTCATTTTGAATAAAATGTTCAATATATTAGATATATAAAATAATTAACCATTGATATTTTGATAGAGAAACTAATTTAGTTTATCTCTATCTTGATCATCTTTTTTTTCGTACTCACCTTCATAAGTGTTCCCTTTGTCACCATTAAAAGGACCATTTGAAAAGCCGCGGCTCGAAACTCTAAATTCCGCCTTGTTCATGACATATTTAGCGAGCTTTGCTCGTGGAGCAGGTAGCAAGAGAATCATCCCCATCAAATCAGTCAAAAAGCCGGGAGTAATAAGCAATACGCCAGCCACTGCTAACATAACACCTTCGAAAATTTGTTGAGTCGGCACTTCTCCTTGCTGGAGGCGCTTTTGAACTGAAATTAGTGTTTGCATTCCTTGGCTTCTGACTAACGAGGCGCCAACAAATGCACTAATTAAAACCAAACCAACGGTTGGCCAGAGCCCTATCACACTTCCAACTTGAACAAAGATGGCAATCTCAAGTACTGGAACTACAACAAAAACTAGAAAAAGAAAGGCAAACATAGAAGCTCCTCCAACTGCATGTATTACAAGACTATACCCAAATGTTTTAAATATACGAATTCTAGGTGCCAATTGGCCAAGAACAACAAAAGATTAATATTTAATCAACTTTTTATTTATCTTTTTAAAAACATCGTTATTAGCCATCTAAAAGTTGTTATTTTCGTTAACACAATCATTATTCGAGAAAAAATCGGTATAACCTTATAGAACCACACCGAAACCCCATTCAGTATATAAATTATTCAATATAGAAATATAATTATTGCTTGAGAAAAACAATTTAAGAAAAGGTGATCTAACCGCTTTATTTATAGACTTTGCAGAGTATTATTACCGTCACCTATACAAGGGCAAATTTTCACGAAGTCCATATAGCAGAATACTAAAACAATAAATACAATCTGAACACTTTACGAGAACATCGATCTGAGGACAGCTAAGATGGTTACCCTGCCAGAATCACAAGATACAAAAATACCAAACACACGCATTGAAGAAGATTTGCTAGGTCAAAGACATGTCCCTGCTGATGCTTACTACGGTATTCATACTCTACGAGCAATAGAAAATTTTAATATTTCTCGCGTCACAATTTCGGATGTCCCTGAATTTGTACGCGGTATGGTGATGACAAAAAAAGCTGCAGCATTAGCCAATAAAGAGCTGGGCGTCATTCCACGTGAAGTCGCAGATTATATCATCCAAGCTTGCGACCTTATTTTGGATACTGGCAAATGTATGGATCAGTTCCCATCCGATGTTTTTCAAGGTGGTGCTGGTACATCGGTTAACATGAATACCAATGAGGTGATAGCAAACCTAGCGCTAGAAATCATGGGTAAAGAAAAGGGTCAATACCAATTTATCAATCCGAATGACCATGTAAATAAGAGCCAGTCTACCAACTGCGCCTACCCAACCGGTTTCCGTATCTCAGTGTTTAATAGTGTCAAAAAGCTCACTGATGCCATTGAATATCTAAAAGCTTCATTCGAACTAAAAAGCCAAGAATTTAGCAAAGTTTTAAAAATGGGTCGCACCCAATTACAAGATGCCGTCCCTATGACCGTCGGCCAAGAGTTTCATGCTTGGGCCGTCACCTTAAATGAAGAAATTAAAGCTCTAGAGTACACGTCGAAGTTGCTACTTGAAGTGAATTTAGGCGCAACCGCTATCGGAACAGGGTTAAATGCTGCTCAAGGATATCAAGAGCTTGCCGTCAAGCATCTAGCGTCAGTGACTGGACTTGAATGTGTTGCCGCTGAAGATTTGATTGAAGCCACTTCCGACTGTGGTGCCTATGTAATGACACATGGCGCAGTAAAACGTCTAGCAGTAAAACTTTCTAAGATTTGTAACGACTTGCGCCTTCTCTCTTCTGGGCCTCGCGCAGGGCTAAATGAGCTAAACCTTCCAGAGCTACAAGCTGGCTCATCCATAATGCCTGCAAAAGTAAACCCAGTCGTTCCTGAAGTAGTCAATCAAGTTTGCTTCAAAGTACTAGGAAACGACAATACTATTTCCTTTGCAGCAGAAGGCGGACAATTACAGCTAAATGTTATGGAGCCAGTGATAGCTCAAAGCATGTTTGAGTCTTTGGATATTCTTACCAATGCCTGTGTCAATTTGCGAGACAAATGCATTGACGGTATTACCGTGAATAAAGAGATCTGCGAAAGCTACGTACATAACTCTATTGGTATCGTGACTTATCTCAATCCGTACATCGGTCACCATCAAGGTGATATTGTTGGAAAGATTTGCGCAGAAACTGGAAAGAGTGTTCGTGAAGTTGTTTTAGAACGTGGGCTGTTAACTTCTGAGCAACTTGATGAAATTCTTTCTATTTCTAATTTCATGCAACCAAAATATAACGCTAAACGATACGAATAAATCAATTAAGGGCTCCATAGAGAGCCCTCCTCTTCTAATTACTCTTATTTTTAGATCAATTCATTTGGCTACCAAAATTATTTTCTAAAAGTTTATCAATTGAATTTTTAGAAAATTGAAGTTTATTATTTTAAGAGGAACCAATTATGGTAGCGGTGGAATTAGTCATACTCCTATTATTTATTTATATTGGAGCACGGATTGGTGGCATCGGGATCGGCTTCGCTGGCGGAGCTGGTGTGATTTTTTTATCCCTTTTTTTAGGGGTCCCAACTAGTCAGGCTTATATACCTGTCGATGTTATTCTTATTATCATGTCGGTCATCACCGCCATAGCTGCGATGCAGGTTGCTGGGGGGATGGACTGGTTAGTTCAACTAGCGGAAAACTTTTTAAGAAAACATCCAGAAAGAATTACCTTTTATGCACCTATGGTAACTTTTTTGATGACTTTAATGGCAGGCACAGGCCATACAGCCTTTTCAACTCTCCCCGTCATTGCCGAAGTTGCAAAAGGACAAGGAATTAGACCTTCACGGCCACTATCTATTTCTGTAATTGCTTCCCAAATAGCCATTACAGCCTCACCAATTTCTGCAGCCGTGGTCGCCTTTTCTGCAATGTTAGCTCCACATGGAGTCAGCTACCTAACGCTACTGGCCGTTTGTATTCCGAGCACATTTATCGCGTGTATGATCGGCGCTTTCGTTGCCAACTACATGGGTGTTGAGCTCAAAGATGACAAACTGTACCAAGATAGATTGGCGAAAGGATTGGTAAAAGTTAGCTCTCAACAGCAGCGTGATATTGCCCCAACAGCAAAGCGTGCAACCTTTATCTTCCTCGGCGCAATACTATTTGTCGTCTGCTACGCCGCAGCAATTTCTAAATCTGTTGGGCTCATAGAGCACCCTGTTCTTGGGCGCAATGAAGCCATCATGGCAGTTATGCTCGCTGCCGCAGCGCTGATTGTTGGCACAACAAAAATCGACGCGTCGAAGATCTCCTCGGCATCGACATTTAAATCAGGGATGACAGCTTGTGTTTGTGTACTTGGCGTGGCTTGGTTAGGCTCTACCTTTGTTAACGCACATGTTAGCGATATCAAAGAAGTTGCGGGTCAACTGCTATCGCAGCACCCATGGATGCTAGCCGTGGTTCTATTTTTTGCTTCCATGCTACTTTACTCTCAGGGTGCCACTACCGTCGCTTTGATGCCTGCTGCATTGGCTATTGGGGTTGCTCCTCTTACAGCTGTTGCGTCTTTTGCTGCAGTAAGCGCCTTATTTGTTTTACCTACATACCCAACATTACTTGCCGCTGTTGAAATGGATGACACTGGTTCAACAAGAATTGGACAATATGTATTTAATCATCCTTTTTTCATTCCGGGAGTTGTCACTATTTCTTCTGCTGTCGGGCTAGGTTTTATTGTGGGAGGAATCGCCATATAAACTGAAAGGGAGCTTGCTCCCTTTTTGTACTCGTAAATAAAAAATTAGTGACGCGGCCGAATTAAATACACTTTGTTGAAAATTTTTTCGGCGTTTTCCTGTCTGATTTAGTTAGAATATCGCCAATTTAATCGACATTGATCTTTTTATGCGCACACTCGTTACTTTGCTTTTTTGCTGTTTATTTACCCTTTCTAGCCCTGCCATGGCTCAGATTGGCAATAAAGTATCTTTGCCAGGCTCTTCCTCATCGACGCCAAAGTTTGTTCCTGTTGATCAAGCCTTTTCTTTTAGCCACATGCAACAAGGGAAGTTTGTTTACCTTGATTGGCAAGTTAAGCCCGGTTACTACCTATATCGACACACTATTTCCATCACAGGAAAGAATGTCATATTAGGTGATTTTTTGATACCAAAAGGACAGCCGCACAAAGACGAGTTTTTTGGTGAGGTGAACGTATTTACTTCACCGCTATCCATTGCTGTACCAGTCGATAACATCCAGAAAGGAGCAGAGCTTACTGTTCAATATCAAGGCTGCGCGGAAGCTGGTTTTTGCTATCCTCCTGAAACAAAAATCGTACATTTAGATACACAACTTACTCAGGCAACAAGCAATTCAGCAGAGAAACCCAAAACAACAAACAGTTCCAAAAACGTAAATACGCAAAGCACGACTGATTCCTATTTTTCGTTTTTAGGTAATCATTGGTGGACACCACTACTATTTTTAGCGCTAGGTGTCGGGTTAGCATTTACCCCATGTGTTCTACCTATGTATCCAATCTTAACCAGCATCGTGTTAGGGAGTGGCCGATTATCTCATCGCAGGGCATTTACTTTATCCATGATTTATGTGCAAGGTATGGCGCTTACTTACACTCTATTGGGATTAATTGTTGCTTCTGCTGGGATGCAATTCCAAGCTGCAATGCAGCACCCCTATGTGCTCATTGGTTTAAGCGTTTTGTTTGTCGCGTTAGCATTCTCAATGTTTGGTTTATATTCGCTTCAGTTACCAAGTGGTGCGCAAACGTGGCTCAATTCACTTAGCAATCAACAAAAGTCTGGAAACGGGCTAGGTGTCTTTGCTATGGGGGCAATTTCTGGACTGGTTTGCTCGCCTTGTACCACTGCACCACTGTCAGGAGCACTGCTATATGTTGCCCAAACAGGTAACTTATTGATCGGTGGTATCACACTGTATGCGCTCGCCCTCGGAATGGGGATCCCCCTCATTTTAGCCGCAGTATTTGGCAATAAACTGCTACCAAAGTCCGGAGATTGGATGAATAAGGTTAAGGCCCTATTTGGCTTTATTTTGCTAGCAGCACCTATTCTCTTGTTAGAGAGGATCATTCCTGATTTTTGGAGCTCAATTTTGTGGTCAGTCCTTGGGATCTCAGTCTTTGGTTGGCTCTACCACATAAAGAATAGCTTTAGCTTTGGGGGATGGAAACAGAGTGCTGTTGCTATCATCGCTATACTGGGCATTGTATTCTCTGCGCAACCTTTATTAAATGATTGGTATTCACCTTCACGATCATCATCCAGCTCTGAGCAACAAGTACAGTTCATACGTATCCATAATGTTGCAGAACTTAATGCGCAGCTAGCCAAAGCAAAGCAAGAACACAAGCCTGTAATGCTGGACTTCTATGCCGACTGGTGCGTAGCTTGTAAGGAGTTCGAAAAATACACTTTCCACGATAAAAACGTCGAAGCAAAATTAAAGCAGTTTGTTTTGCTGCAAGCGGACGTGACAAAAAGCTTGCCCGACGATTTTAAACTCATGCAAAAAATGAACGTGCTGGGACTACCCACGATAGAGTTTTGGAACGCAAATGGAGAATATATGTCAACTGAAAGAATCACTGGCTTTAAAGACGCTAAAACATTCCTAAATCATATTAATAATCCAAAATTTGATTCTCAAAGTAAATAAAGTAAAAATTTTAGGGGTATTGTTCCAAATACAGGATGGTGCCTCTGTAATTTTTTTGCTTATTTCGTTTATTATATTAGCGAAAATAACCTCGCTAGCCGCAACGCATTCACACTTTTAAGAATAAAGCTCTAAAATTAGCTGCATATGTATTGTTGCTATCGGTTATAGGCAGGTATAGTAAGTTAAAAGCCATTAACCAGTATTTTCTTTATGGAAACTAGTTACACAATTGTCATTGCTGACGATCATCCATTATTTCGAAATGCACTTTTTCAATCGGTGAACATGGCTATTGAAGATGCAAATCTATTGGAAGCCGACTCTCTTGACGCTCTTTTTTCTCTGGTAAAGAGTCATAACGACACCGACCTGATTCTGTTGGATTTAAAGATGCCTGGCGCCAATGGCATGTCCGGCCTAATCCAACTCAGGGCGGACTATCCTAATTTGCCCGTTGTCGTTATTTCTGCCAGCGAAGAACCCAATGTAATATCTCAAGTCAAAGCACACGGAGCGTTCGGATTTATCCCAAAATCCAGCGATATAAAGTCACTAATTAAAGCTTTAAACCAAGTTTTAGAGGGTGAACCTTACTTCCCTGATATATCTTCCTCCGAGTCACAAGCTTACTTTGAGCTATCACAAAAAATCGCAACACTGACCCCCCAGCAATATAAAGTGCTGACTATGCTTTCAGATGGTTTGCTAAACAAACAAATTGCGTACGAACTAAATGTTTCAGAAGCAACAATAAAGGCACATATGACGGCTATTTTTAGAAAGTTAGGAGTAAAAAACAGAACTCAAGCGGTTATTTTATTGCAACAGACTGAAACTGAACATTAAACGTTAAAGATTCTTCACAAATATGGATCATGATAGGTTACAATAGAGTCTAAGCTTTAGGTCAGCTGACCTACTCCATTCATCCCTCTGTTTTATTAACTCTGGGAGATCCTACATTGCTTGATAATTTAATCACCCAATTCGTTTTATTGTGGGCCGTTGTCGACCCAATTGGTTCTGTGCCCGTCTACATGTCACAAACGCACCACTTAGAACTGAAACAGCGCCGACTCGTCGCGTTAAAAGCCGTAGCTATTGCCACCTTTGTATTACTTTTCTTTCTTTTAGTAGGACAAATGTTACTTGAAGCTATGCAAATACCTTTGCCTGCCTTTCAGGCTGCTGGTGGGTTAGTACTGCTATTATTTGCTTTAACCATGATTTTTGGTGAAAGCAAACCCGAGCAAGAGCAAAAAATATCAGAAGAGATCAGCCACTCTGAACTGGCAAACCTCGCAGTTTACCCTTTAGCTATCCCGTCTATTGCCTCTCCAGGTGCAATGATGGCTATTGTACTGTTGACTGATAACCATCGCTACTCAATAGTTGACCAAGCCATTACCGCAGGTGTAACCCTCTCTGTTATGGTGATCACACTTTTACTCTTGCTCGGTGCAACCACGATTCAAAGAGTCATCGGTACCGTCGGGGCCGCTGTCATCAGCCGAGTCATGGGGCTCATATTGGCAGCAGTTGCTCTGAACAATTTATTGTTAGGCATCAAAGACTTCTACTTCTAGCCTAAGTTTAGAGATATTATTCTATCTTTTTGTTATTCAAGATTTTTTTTAAAGCGCCATTTCTAAGTGGCGCTTTTTATTTATATTTTTGCCATCAAAGTCCCTCTATCAGCTTGCCTTTTCTCTGATCCCTTACAAGAATAACATTGTAATAACACTCCAATAACATAAAAGGAGAAAACCATGGCTTTCGAGTCTACAGAACAGGCTAAGGCCTACTGGAAAGAAAACCTCACCCTGATGACAGTCTTACTAGTGATCTGGTTTGTCGTTTCCTATGGCGCTGGAATTTTGTTCGTTGACGCACTAAACAATATTCGACTTGGTGGTTTTAAACTCGGATTTTGGTTCGCTCAGCAAGGTTCCATATTTACTTTCGTTATTTTGATCTTTGTTTATGTGTGGCGCATGAATGCGCTAGACAGAAAATATAACGTGCATGAAGACTAAATAAGTAAGAGAGACTAGATATGGATATTCAAACTTGGACATTTATTCTCGTCGGCATCACTTTTGCGTTATATATAGGTATCGCAATTTGGGCTCGAGCGGGATCGACAAGTGAGTTTTATGTCGCTGGCGGAGGCGTCCACCCTGTTGCCAATGGTATGGCTACTGCTGCGGATTGGATGTCAGCAGCATCATTCATTTCGATGGCAGGTATCATCGCATTTATCGGATACGACGGCGCAGTCTATCTAATGGGGTGGACTGGTGGCTATGTGCTCCTAGCACTATGTTTAGCCCCATACTTGCGTAAGTTTGGACAGTTCACTGTTCCTGACTTTATCGGTGAGCGATATTACTCAAAAACAGCACGAATGGTCGCAGTATTCTGTGCAATATTTATCTCCTTTACCTATGTTGCTGGTCAGATGCGTGGCGTTGGAGTGGTTTTCTCCCGTTTCTTAGAAGTAGACATCGATATCGGTATTGTGATCGGTATGGCTATCGTATTCTTCTACGCGGTACTAGGAGGCATGAAAGGCATCACCTATACACAGGTCGCCCAATACTGTGTTCTCATTTTTGCTTTCTTAGTCCCGGCCATCTTTACCTCACTAATGATGACAGGTCATTTCCTTCCTCAAATTGGTATGGGTTCAACAATGACCGGAAGCGAAACTTATCTGCTGGATAAGCTAGATGGTCTAACCCAAGAACTCGGTTTTACTGCATATACTGATGGCAGTAAGAGTATGGTTGATGTCTTCTTCATCTGCGCGGCATTAATGGTGGGTACTGCAGGCCTCCCACATGTCATTATCCGCTTCTTTACGGTACCAAAAGTTCGTGACGCACGGATTTCTGCTGGTTGGGCACTGGTCTTTATCTCGTTACTTTATACAACGGCACCTGGCGTGGCGGCATTTGCTCGTGTAAACATGATTGAAACGCTGAATGGTCCTAACTTACAAGGTGTAGCAGGAACCGATGCACCAAGTTGGTATAGAAACTGGGAAGCGACAGGGCTGGTAAGCTGGGATGATAAGAATGGTGACGGTCGGATGTTCTACTCAGGCGACAATCGCAATGAGATGAAAATCAACCGAGACATTATCGTACTTGCTTCGCCTGAACTTGCTAATTTGCCAAACTGGGTCGTCGCGCTACTTGCGGCAGGTGGCCTAGCAGCAGCGCTCTCTACTGCAGCGGGCTTGTTATTGGTTATCTCTACTGCGATATCTCATGACTTGCTGAAAAAAGGCTTCAAACCTTCGATGACGGATAAGCAAGAGCTCCTGGCGGCAAGGCTAGCCGCTGTGCTAGCCATACTCGGAGCAGGATATTTAGGCATCAACCCACCAGGCTTTGTGGCTCAGGTAGTGGCATTCGCCTTCGGACTGGCCGCCTCCTCCTTCTTCCCAGCGATAATACTTGGGATCTTCTACAAGAAGATGAATAAAGAAGGCGCGATTACTGGTATGCTTGCGGGTATCCTATTTACGGCAACTTATATTATTTACTTTAAATTTGTAAATCCTGCCGCAAATACGCCTGACAACTGGTGGTTTGGCATTAGCCCTGAAGGTATAGGTACATTAGGTATGGTACTTAACTTAATCGTGTCATTGATAGTTAGTAAGTTTACTGCTGTGGTACCCGATGAAGTTCAAGACCTAGTGGAATCAATTCGATATCCGAAAGGTGCTGGTGACGCACACAGTCACTAGAGCAGACCTCCATAAAAATAGCCCAGCTCCTATGCAGGGCTATTTTGTTGAGATTAATTACCAATTGTTATCGTCGAAGCCTCCGCCGTCAAAACCACCAAACCCTCCATCGTCGAATTCGCCGCTATTGTCGAAGCTGCTGTTATCAAATCCACTATCGTCAAAGCCAAATCCTGAATCTGGGTTTTGATCACCAGCAAAGTTATTACTCCAGGTATCTCCACCAGCAAATCCATCATTCCCCGACGTAAAACCATTTGATGGATCATTCCAGCCACCATTATCAACGCCTTGGCCAAAATCTTGATTTGCTAGCTGATCCGTATCAGGCGCTTGGTTAATGATCGTTTCGTTAACGATAGTTTCATTATTTCCACCAAGAAAGCCACTGCCTAAGCCCCCACGACCACCAAACATATGAGAAACACCTTCAAATAACAACGCCCCTCCGGCTACGCCTAATGCCGTACTCGCCGCCTGCCCCATAAAGCTGCTTCCTCGTGAAGGGCGATAATCGTTGGCATGAGGCTGTGAATAGCCTTGCTGAGGTTGGGAGTAGTTCGATGAAGAGTAGTTGCCATTATTTGCTGGAGCGTAGCCAGTATTACCCGCTGGGGTATGACTACTTGGCTGAGATGAGCCCCCAAATAGCCCACTTAAGAAGCCGCTTTTTTTCTGGCTTGAAGCCTGTTGTACTTGTTGCTCTAACTGTGTGATTTTTTCTTGACTCGCTTTCAATGCTTGCTCTTGTAACAACACAGCTTGGGTGAGCAGGTACATTGCTCGAGGCTGATTCGACATGAGTTTTTGAATCAGTTTTTCAGCGTCTGTGTCAATATCCGACAATTGAGCTTGCTGAAGGCGCTGGGCCAAGTTTTCAATTAAAACTTTTTCGTCAGCATTCATTTTTAACCTCTCAGGAAATGCAATTTAGTCTAAGATCAGTATCAGATTACATTGTCTAGTGTGCATGCCTATCAGAACCTATTGCTCTATTTCGCCTCACACCGATTCCTTTCAAGTTAAATTGTCCTAACTCGATACTTTGTTACCTAGCCGATTAGGCTAATAATTCTAGATATACCTGTTTTGGCATTTTACGCCAAGCATTATTACACCCTGCTCATTTTGCGAGCACAAACATATACTTTATGAATATTTTAAATGAAAAACAGGAGTCATCTATCTAACTGACAAATTGATTTAGCATAGCTCTTAACTTAATCGCTTTTACTGGCTTAGGTATAAACTCAAACCCTTCAGAGTGAATACCTTGGGTCATATTTTCCGTGCAATCAGCACTAATGATCACTCCAAGAAACTCGTTAGGTATTTCTGCTCTTAAACCCATGAGTACATCGATACCCGTCAACGAACCGTCCAAACGATAGTCGGACAGCACAACGCTTGGAATCCAGCCTTGCCTAACTAACGAAGAGCTCTGTTCGAGATCTGCCACAACTTCTACATCACATCCCCATCGCTCCAGTAAGGCTTTCATCGCGATACGTATTTTTTCCTCGTTATCCACACAAAGTACTCTAACACCTTGCAAGTTAGCCCCTTGAGGTTGAACTGGCTTGACTTCGACTACCTCAGGCTTTTCATCCTGCGGTAGTGAAATGGAAAATACGCTGCCTTTTCCAAGTTGAGATTGCATCGATATTTGGTGTCCCAAAACATTGGCGATACCTTTTGAAATCGCTAAACCTAAGCCGAGCCCTTTCTGACTCCCTGAGCACTGCCCGCGAGTGAACTCTTCAAAAATTTCTCTCTGCTTACTTTCATCAATACCTTGCCCATTATCCCAGACTTCAATACGGGCTAAACCTTTTGTCCTACGTACCCCAAGCACCACTTTTCCGTGCGGGTTGTACCGAAAAGCATTCGTCAAAAAGTTTTGGATCACACGACGTAAGAGCTTTGGATCCGACTTCACATACAAAGAAGAAGGAACCATATTGAAATCGATCTCCTGCTCAACCGATAAAGCTTTAAACTCCGCATGAAGTTTGCAAAGTACGTCATTGATTGCGAACACAGCCATGTTGGTATCCAGTTTCCCTGACTCCAATCGAGAGATATCTAGCAAATCACCAATCAAATCTTCCGCGGCATTTAGCGCACTTTCAATATGAGATGAAAGCCCTTTGCTTTCTTTATTTTGGCTAACTTCAGATAGCGACGAAGCAAATAGCCTAGCGGCATTCAATGGCTGCATTAAGTCATGGCTAACAGCGGCAAGAAAACGAGATTTTGATTTCGATTCATATTCTGCTTTTTGACGAGCGCATATTAGCTCTCGGTTTAAAGTTTCTAGCTCCTGCGTTCTTTCAAGCACTCTCTCTTCTAATGTTTCGTTCGCCTGTTTCAAGGCCTCTTCTGCTTTTCTAAACTCGGTGATATCTGTGTAGCGCATGACAAAACCGCCACCGGGCATCGGATTACCATGCACTTCTATTACTCGACCGTCAGGAGCGGTACGGGTTGAAGTATGACTAGCTCCTTTCTCAAGATAAAAAATTCGATGACGTACATGCTCATTAGCTTCTCCTGGCCCAAACAGTCCATGTTGAGCGTTAAATTGGATCATGTCGGCAAACGGACGGCCGACTTGGACAAGGTTAGAAGGGAAGTGAAACAGTTCTTTATACTTTTGATTCCAAGCCACAAGCTTTAGCTGCTTATCGATAACAGCAATGCCTTGATCTAAGTGTTCAATTGCACCTTGCAACACTCCACGACTAAAATCATACAGCTCAGAAGCCTCATCCATTATCGTTGCAATATCTTCCAATTGCATACTGCGTCCTTGCAAAGCAGACGTGAGAACCAACTTTGCGGAAGAAACACCAAACACCCGCGCTAATACTTTCTCTGTATAGCGAATTAAAGAAGATGGTGCTTGTTCGTCAGCTCCTACATGCTCACTGTGCGCACGCCAAAACTGCCGAAATTCCACCCGCATTCGCTCCCGACCGACAAACCGAGAGGCAAGTAGCTCCAGCTCTCCGACCGTCACTCGGCTTTGATAAACATTGACGTTTTCGTTTTCGGGTAATGGACTGCCGACAAAAGCAGAACTATGCAAGCGTTCACTCAAGCTTGTTCGCGTGAGTAAGGAAACCACTACATACAACAATGCGTTTACCAGTATGCTTAAAAACATTCCCCAATCTAAAGGGTTGATATTCAGATTGCTCCAATACTCACTCGGAGTGATTATCCACAACAAAAAGTTGCTGCTCGCATCTCCAGCTAGCCAACCTAATTGTGAAAGTAAAGTAATCAGCCAAACCGAGAAACCTGCTGCCAAGCCAGCGTATACTCCTCTCCGATTACCTAAATGCCAATACACTCCACCAAGCAAGGCGGGAGCAAATTGGCTAACAGCGGCAAACGATAGATATCCTATTTCAGACAGTGATTGGATATTTTCCAGCAATAGGTAACAAAGCCAAGCACCAAACATTATCAAGACGATGATGATTCTGCGCGCGGAAATGAGTTGATGTGAAAACTGACTTCTTTGCTCGCCGACTAACCTAGTCCGTCGCAATAGATACGGTACAATAACTTCATTTGAAACCATGATGGCTAATGCAATTGTCGACACCACCACCATACCAAATGCCGCAGATAACCCACCAATATACGCAAACAATGCTAGCTTATTTGCGCCAATTAGAAGAGGAATGGACAAAACTTGGCTCTGGCTGCCAGTAACACCAAATAATCCCGCTCCAACCCAAGCGATAGGCAATACAAAAACAGCCATCAACGCTAAATAAAGTGGAAAAATGACCCTAGCTTTTTTGAGATCTTGTGGTTTTTCATTTTCAATCACCATCATGTGAAATTGACGTGGTAGGCAGATAATAGCCAATGCAGAAAGCAAAAAATGAATGAATAGCGTCACGAAGTTTGGCGGTTGATAAGTTTGCTTCGCGACTTGCATCATATTGACTCGCTCGTCTCCGACAGCTAAATAGATTGCCAGCCCACCAATAGCCACATAAGCGAGGAGTTTAACAACTGACTCAAATGCGATCACCTTAGTCAACCCCCGGTGATGTTCACTCGATTCAAGGTGTTGAGTACCAAATAAAATCGTAAATAACGCGAGAACCACCACAATAGATATCGATAGAAGCTCTTTAAACTCCCCCAAGTGCGCAACAAAACTGGGGGTAATAACTTCTAACCCCAAGATGATGCCTTTTATCTGCAATGCGATATATGGCAAAACCCCAATGGTAGCACTCACTGTCAAAACTGTGGCTAAGCTGTGAGATTTACCATACCTTGCCGCTATAAAGTCAGCAATAGAGCTAACGTTCTCACGTTTTGAGATTAGGATTAACTTTGCTAATACTCGCCAACCAAAAATGAACACCAGTATTGGCGCGAGATATACAGGCAAAAAGGCCCAAGGATTCAGGCTTGCTTGACCAATCGTGCCGAAAAACGCCCACGAAGTGCAATACACGGCAAGCGATAAGCTGTAAATCCAAGGCCGCCAACGAGAAAGCCAATTCCGATTCTTGTCTCCATACCAAGCTAGTATGAAAAGGAATCCAAGATAAACAAGAGACAGCGGTATCGCTAGCCAATCCATTTTCTTCTCCTACTATTCACTAACCTACATTCAGGTTAACTAGGATCTACTGGTCTACTAGATGACAATTTAACATCCACAATTTGAGCTGGCTGTTTCTCCAACTTAATAAACAAAGCGAAGAATCCCATCAGCGACATCAACCAAAAAATATTAGCGCCCCAATACTCATACCCCCAACCGCTAATAGCGGTCATCAAAGCGATAAAAGCGCCAAGAGGGATAGCATTGTATAGCGCTTGAAGAACCACAATACGACTCTCCTCTCCGCGTTCAATGTAGCGAATTGTTGCTAAATGGGCAGTCGCAAATGTCACACCATGAAGCAACTGAACAAAAACTAAGATAGCAACATCGGTCGTCATAGCAGTGAGCGCCCAACGTATTATCACTCCTAAGGAAGACAAGACAAACATGGTCCGTAGTGAACTCCCTGCGAAAAGCCTCTGACTGAATGCAAATACTAGAATCTCAGCAATTACCCCAAGGCTCCATAAATAACCGATAGCAGTTCCAGAAATCCCCGCTTCTCTCCAATGCAAACTGCTAAAGCTGTAATAAGCGGCGTGACTACCTTGAATCAGTGATACCAAGATCAGGAACTTAATCACTTGCCAGTCTTTGAGCTGCGAAAACACTTTTGGACGCTGAGGAACCTTTGCATCATGAGTCACAGGCATTGGGTTAGTATTTCTAAAACTCAGCAAAACCGAAGCTATCGTCCCTGCCAATGCGGTCAGCACGATGACTTCTGTGCCATACAACGAAATCAAATACCCAACGACCGTCGAGCCAACGATAAATGCAACAGAGCCCCATAAACGCGTTCGCCCATAATCAAGTAGCTTCAACCTCGAATAGTAGTTTGCCATTGAATCAGACAGTGGAACAATCAGGCCGCAACATAAATTAAAAAGGATAGTTACCACGACAAGCAGCCAAAACTGAGTTTCAACAAAGTAATGCAATGCGAGAAATCCTGCTGCTAAACAAGCTAATACCCTCAAAATAGGAATAAACTGCTCTGCCAAATGAAATCGAGGAGTGAGAACCAAATTAACAATGCAGCGAGTCGCGAAACCAAGCCCAATTAAAATGCCGATATCTGTCGCGGATATATGCTGGCCTTCATACCACAAAGCCCAAAAAGGCAAGTAAACACCGTAAGTAAAAAAAAAGCCGAAAATATATTGAGAAATCCATCCATGAGGTGAAGGGGAGGTCATCGTAATTCCTAATCAATGAACAATTGAGCATTTGGTAGCCGGTGGGCTCTCCGAAAACACTCAGGTTATTTGCAAAGTAGTCCCGATTTTACAACACAATAGGTAAATTCGTCTGGAGCAAACGCGATATTTTGCCAAACTATATATAGGGTCCATACGAGTAAGCAAGCAATGCCAGATAACTTCAATATGCATACCGCTCCCTTTGATCGCTTGAGTGAGCTAGAACAAACCACGGTACGGCGCTCGCTCGATATCGCCTACTATAGGGAGAACGACCCCATAATTCGCAGTGAACACAGCAGCGACTCTTTGTTTGTTATTATCAAAGGGGCGGTCGAAAAACGCTCCAGTAATGGAAAAGAAGTGTTATCTCACTTTGTAGCCGAAGACTTATTCGATGCGAAGGTGTTAATTGAAGGTATTTCTAAGCACCAATATATCGCGCTTGAAGACACAATTTGCTACTTGCTTCCTCAAACCGTATTTCTTGAACTTTATAACTCAAATCCGCAATTCGCCGTTTTCTTTGATACCAACTTAGCCAAAAAACAAGAATTGGTGGAAATGGCCAAAAAGCAACAAAACTTAGCCGAATTTATATTAACACGCATTAGCTCAGCGATTTATCACCCATCTATCTTGTTTGAAGCTGATACGCCCATCAATGTCGTCACGGAGCAATTACAAGCGCATAATATTGATGCTGCGTTGGTCAAGTTAAAAGAAGACGATTCTCGGTTAAGTGACTACCCTACTTTACCTCACTACGCGATCATTACCCGTACTGATTTACTGCACGCAGTGATGATCCACAGCCAACCAATAGATAGCCACGTTGGAAAAATTGCGTCTTTTCCCGTGCTGAATGTCGAAGATGGTGACTACTTATTTAACGCAATGATCACTATGACTCAAAACCGGGTCAAACGCTTAATGGTCTGCAAAAACGGCGAAGCCGTCGGCATGCTCGATATGCTGCAAATTCTCAGCGCCTTCTCAACACATTCACATGTTCTGACACTACGAATCGCTCGTTCTAGCAGTATCGAAGAACTAAAAAGTGTCTCTAACAACCAAAGAAAGTTAGTCGAACAATTGCTACAAAATGGTATTCACACTCGCTTTTTGATGGATCTGATTGCCACCATCAACGATCAAATCATCGAACGCGCATTTGAGCTCACTATCCCTGCTGAATATCATCAAGATTGCTGCCTCATTGTGCTTGGCTCTGAAGGACGCAAAGAACAAATTTTAAAAACCGATCAGGACAATGCTCTGATCTTAAAAAATGGTTCAAGCTGGCCACAGTGCCAAGAATATATGACTACTTTCAGTGCAACATTATCCGAGCTCGGTTACCCCTTGTGCCCTGGAAATATAATGGTGAGCAACCCAGATTGGGTAAAAACACAAAGCGATTGGATAAGCACCGTTGAACATTGGATAAAATCTTCTCAAGGCAAGGATGTTATGAATTTATCCATCTTGTCTGATGCGCGCGCTACCGCAGGTAATCCCACACTCCTCAATCCAATCAAGCAAGTAATATCAGAGCAAATGAAAAACAAATCCCTGCTCATCTCAGAATTTTCCAAACCAGCATTAGGCTTCACCACACCCTTAACGGTTTTTGGCAATTTGAAGCAAGAAAAATCAGGCTTAGATATTAAACAAGGGGGGATATTTCCAATCGTTCATGGAGTTCGCTCTCTCAGCTTAGAACATGGACTAATTGCCACGAGTACCTTTGAGCGAATTGATGCTTTAAGCAGCCAAAACGTACTAGATAAAGAAACCGGTGACAACATCGCCGAAGCGCTAAAGCTTTTTATCAAACTTCGTCTTGCCCAGCAGCTATTCAGTAGCAAAGGCAGTAGCAACACAATCGAAGTTGAAAGGCTTGATAGAGCAGACAGAGATATCTTGCGCCATAGTCTCAAAGTGGTAAAAAAGTTTAAACAATGGCTGGAATACCACTATCAAATTCGAGATTAGCGCTTTAAAAAACAAAATGAGCCTATATGAACTGGATACAAAGATGCCTTTGGCGAAAAAAGCTTAAGCACTCACCCTATCTCGACCTTTTCGATAAACCTCATGAAAATGAGCTAGTGGCATTAGACTGCGAAGCCACCAGCTTAGATCCAGTAAAAGCAGATTTACTCACCATCGCAGCAATAAAAATTGTGAGCAACCGAATTATTACTAGTCAATCCTTTGAAGTGCGCTTAGCAGCCCCTGACTCTCTAAACTCAGATTCCATTAAAATACACAAGCTCCGTCATCATGACTTGATTGATGGAATAGACGAAAAACAAGCAATAACAAGATTGCTGGATTTTATTGGCAATCGTCCTATGGTGGGATATCACATTCGATATGATAAAAAAATGTTAGACATAGCTTGCCAGAAGCACCTTGGCTTTCCACTACCTAATCAAATCATCGAAGTCAGCCTAATTTACCAAGATAAGCTACAAAAACACCTGCCAAATGGTTACTTTGACCTGAGTATGGATAGTATTTGCCAGCATTTAGGGATTCCTTTGGAAGACAAGCATGACGCATTTCAAGATGCCCTCTCAGCGGCACTAATATATACGCGCCTGACCTTCGGAACACCTCCAAGCACCGCCCCACCGACCAAAAATTAAGCGCACTTTTGCTCATATCAGTGCGAATGATAAATAAAATGCGCATAAAGTAGGCGAATAACCGCATCTCATCCTAAAGTCTAATTGTAGATCGCATAACTCTGACGGAGAGTGACGGACGACGGCGTTAAGTATGTGACGCTGATAACAAAAAAATTTCAAAATACACCGAAGGCCACTATTTTAACGCATATTATGAAATCAATTTTTCATTTAACTATTGCGAAACGAATACGTGAATTTCCTGTAACGACTCTAGCCCTAATTTTTATGCGTTTGCTGAATTCAGAAGGAGAGAAGCAATGAGCGAATCCCATGTTTATCCGGTAAAAGAAAATATCAAAGCCAAAACACATATTGATGCACAAACTTACCAAGATATGTATCAACAATCTGTTAGTAACCCTGTCGAGTTCTGGAGCGAACATGGAAATATCGTTGACTGGATTAAGCCTTTCAACAAAGTAAAAAGCACCTCTTTTGACACTGGCCACGTAGATATACGTTGGTTCGAAGATGGTACGCTCAATGTCTCTGCAAACTGTATCGACCGACACCTTGCAAGCAAAGGCGATGAAGTCGCTATTATTTGGGAAGGCGACGAGCCTAAAGACGATAAAACACTCACCTTTAAAGAATTGCACAAAGAAGTCTGCCGCTTTTCTAACGCATTAAAAGAGCAAGGCGTACGCAAAGGCGATGTTGTCTGTCTGTACATGCCAATGGTGCCAGAGGCAGCAATTGCAATGCTTGCATGTACTCGTATTGGTGCGGTCCACACCGTTGTATTCGGTGGTTTCTCTCCAGAAGCATTGGCAGGTCGTATTATAGACTCGGACGCCAAAGTAGTGATTACCGCAGACGAAGGTATTCGCGGTGGCCGCGCTGTACCACTTAAGAAAAATGTCGATGAAGCACTGACAAACCCTGAAGTAAAAACAATCAGTAAAGTATTGGTTCTTAAACGTACAGGCGTTGATGTAGGCTGGCATGAACACCGAGATGTTTGGTGGCATGAAGCGACAGAAAGTGCATCAGATGATTGCCCACCAGAAGAAATGAATGCTGAAGATCCACTATTCATTCTTTATACCTCTGGCTCAACAGGTAAACCTAAAGGTGTTATGCATACCACTGGTGGCTATCTCGTTTACGCCACTATGACCTTTAAATACGTGTTCGACTATCAAGAAGGCGAAACTTTCTGGTGTACGGCTGATGTGGGCTGGATTACGGGTCATACTTATCTTATCTATGGTCCACTCTCAAACGGTGCAAAAACGATTCTATTTGAAGGTGTACCAAACTATCCAGATACTAGCCGCATGTGCCAAGTGGTGGATAAGCACCAAGTTAACATTCTCTATACTGCGCCAACGGCCATCCGTGCGTTAATGGCGAAAGGTGACGAGGCAATTGGTGATACTAAACGTACCAGTCTACGTATTATGGGCTCAGTAGGAGAACCGATTAACCCAGAAGCTTGGGAGTGGTACTACAAAGCAATCGGGGATACAAATTCACCGATTGTTGATACTTGGTGGCAAACAGAAACAGGCGGCATTCTTATTACACCTCTACCAGGAGCAACAGACCTTAAACCCGGATCTGCAAGTAAACCTTTCTTTGGCGTTCAGCCTGCACTTGTCGACAACGTCGGCAATATTGTTGAAGGAGCAGCGGAAGGCAACCTCGTTATCCTTGACTCTTGGCCAGGACAAATGCGTACCGTTTATGGCGACCATGAGCGCTTTGAGCAAACCTATTTCTCTACCTTTAAAGGTATGTATTTCACAGGGGATGGCGCTCGTAGAGACGAAGATGGTTATTACTGGATTACAGGCCGAGTTGATGACGTGCTGAATGTTTCAGGCCACCGTATGGGCACGGCTGAAATCGAATCAGCGCTCGTCGCATTCGATAAAATCGCAGAAGCTGCCATCGTTGGTATTCCTCATGATATCAAAGGCCAAGCTATCTATGCTTATATCACTCTAAACGACGGCGAGTATCCAAGTGCGGAATTGCACAAAGAAGTGAAAAACTGGGTACGTAAAGAAATCGGCCCAATCGCAACACCTGATGTATTACATTGGACAGAATCGCTGCCAAAAACTCGCTCGGGCAAGATCATGCGCCGCATTTTACGTAAAATCGCCACTGGCGATACCAGTAACTTGGGTGACACGTCAACCTTAGCTGATCCAAGTGTTGTTGATAAGCTAATTGAAGAGAAAAACGCTCTAACGTAAGCCAACTAACTCAATTCATGAACTATTTTAAAGCCACTATCAAAAGATGGTGGCTTTCTTTTTCTTCCAACGCCCTATTTCCACTACACTTCTCGCCTGTCCGATAAATTTATCCTCAACGTTTGTGATGATATCAATAGGGAGATTAGACCAGTAAAATGCTGCGATTTGTTTTGAATTGGCTATAATCTGTGTCAATTTGTTAGCGTTCGCCAAATTTAGAGAAAATTTTCTTGATGAACGAGCGAAGAATGTGGGAGTATTCGTAATCTTCTCACATTAACGAAAGATGGCTGCATAATGTCTACAAAATTAAGCATTCTCGTTCTAAATGGGCCAAACCTTAATCTGTTAGGCTTGAGAGAACCCACTCATTATGGTTCCAACACGCTTAACGATATCGTTGAGCACCTAGAAACCAGAGCGAAGAAAGAAAACATTGAGCTTCAGCATCTGCAATCTAACAAAGAATACGAATTAATTGAAGCGATCCATGACGCTCACGGAAATGTCGACTTCATCATTATTAACCCAGCAGCGTTAACCCACACCAGTGTGGCATTAAGAGATGCACTGCTAGGTGTAGCGATACCGTTCATTGAGGTGCATCTGTCCAACGTACATGCACGTGAACCGTTCCGCCACCACTCATATCTATCCGACAAAGCTGTCGGTGTTATTTGTGGGCTCGGCGCACAAGGCTACGATTTCGCTCTGTCTGCAGCCATTGAGAAGTTGCAGGCAAAGTAATACCTAATACTCTACAGCTCCTAGAGCTGTCTTAACCATAAGATAAAAGAGAAAGACAAAATGGATATCCGTAAAATAAAAAAACTGATTGAATTAGTTGAAGAATCCGGCATTGCGGAGCTGGAAATTTCTGAAGGTGAAGAATCCGTACGAATCAGCCGTAGCGGAACCGCAGCTCCTGTAGCTCCTGTTCAATATGCAGCCGCTCCTGCACCTGTAGCCGCTCCTGTGCCTGCAGCACCTGCACCGACAGCTGAAGCGGCAAGTGCACCAGAGGCTCCAGCTGTACCTGCTGGTCACCAAGTTCTTTCTCCAATGGTTGGTACTTTCTACCGCGCACCTAGCCCAGATGCAAAATCATTCATCGAAGTTGGTCAATCTGTAACAGCTGGCGAAACACTATGTATTGTTGAAGCAATGAAGATGATGAACCAAATCGAAGCTGACAAATCTGGTGTTGTAACTGCAATCCTAGCTGAAGACGGCCAACCAGTTGAATTCGATCAACCACTTGTTGTTATCGAATAATATAGAGGCAGTATCTCATGCTAGATAAATTAGTCATCGCGAACCGAGGTGAAATTGCACTTCGTATTCTTCGCGCATGTAAAGAACTTGGCATCAAAACCGTTGCTGTACACTCGACAGCTGACCGCGATCTAAAGCACGTACTGCTTGCTGACGAAACAGTATGTATTGGTCCTGCTCGTGGTATTGATAGCTATTTAAATATTCCTCGTATTATTTCTGCTGCTGAAGTGACTGGCGCTATCGCTATTCACCCAGGCTACGGCTTTTTGTCAGAAAACGCCGATTTTGCAGAGCAAGTTGAGCGCAGCGGCTTCATTTTTGTTGGTCCTAAAGCAGAAACCATTCGCATCATGGGTGACAAAGTTGCCGCGATCAATGCGATGAAAAAAGCTGGCGTTCCTTGCGTACCTGGCTCTGACGGCCCTCTTGACGATGACGCGTCGAAGAACAAAGCCCACGCAAAACGTATCGGTTACCCAGTAATCATCAAAGCTTCTGGTGGTGGCGGTGGTCGCGGTATGCGTGTTGTTCGCTCTGAAGAAGAGTTAGTAGAAGCGATCGCAATGACCCGTGCTGAAGCGAAAGCAGCCTTCAACAATGACATGGTTTACATGGAAAAATTTCTAGAAAACCCACGTCACGTTGAAGTTCAAGTTATTGCTGATGGCCAAGGCAACGCTATCCACCTAGGTGAACGTGACTGCTCAATGCAGCGTCGTCACCAAAAAGTTGTCGAAGAAGCTCCGGCTCCTGGTATCACTGCAGAAATGCGTAAATACATCGGTGAACGTTGTACTCGCGCATGTATCGAAATCGGTTATCGCGGCGCTGGTACCTTTGAGTTCCTATACGAAAACGGCGAGTTCTACTTCATCGAAATGAACACTCGTATTCAGGTAGAGCACCCAGTAACAGAAATGGTCACTGGTGTTGATTTGATTAAAGAGCAGCTTCGCGTTGCAGCGGGTCAACCGCTGTCATACACGCAGGATGACATCAAAATCAGTGGTCACGCTATCGAGTGCCGTATCAACGCAGAAGATCCAGAGCGCTTCTTACCTTCTCCAGGTAAGATTGACCGTTTCCACCCACCAGGTGGCATGGGCGTGCGTTGGGAATCTCATATCTACGCTGGATACACGGTTCCACCACACTACGACTCAATGATCGGCAAGCTAATCACTTTTGGTGAAAACCGCGACGTCGCTATCGCTCGCATGAAAAATGCATTGGGCGAAATGATTGTAGAAGGCATCAAAACTAATGTGTCTCTGCAAGAATCAATCATGAACGACGAAAACTTCCAACATGGTGGTGCAAACATCCACTACCTAGAGAAAAAGCTGGGCTTACAATAAACCCGCTAAATCACTCTTAAATAGCATAAAAGCCACCTATTGGGTGGCTTTTTCTATTTATCGCTGTGCGAGGTTAACAGTTCTAGGGATTGCGCAAGTTTCATGCTAGACTGCCTCCCCTATCGTTAAGTTGTCTAATATTTAAGCGAAAAACCATGCCTTGGATACAAATTAAGCTCAATGCTACATCAGAAAATGCCGAGCCTATTGGCGATCTTTTGATGGAGCAAACTGGCGCACTATCAATCACTTTTCTCGATGCTCATGACACGCCAGTATTCGAACCACTTCCCGGGGAAACTCGCTTGTGGGGCGATACGGATATCTTGGCTCTCTACGATGCAGAAGCTGACGTAGATTTGGTGCTAAGCACACTGAAGAAAAGTCAGTTACTTGAAGATGGTTTCGCTTACAAAGTTGAACAGCTTGAAGATAAAGATTGGGAACGCGAATGGATGGACAATTTCCACCCAATGAAATTTGGCGAAAAACTGTGGGTCTGCCCGAGCTGGAGAGATATTCCCGATCCTAGTGCTGTGAACGTCATGCTCGATCCGGGCCTTGCTTTTGGTACCGGTACACACCCAACAACGGCTCTATGTTTAGAATGGTTGGAAGGGCTAGATCTATCAGGAAAAACCGTTATCGACTTCGGTTGTGGCTCAGGTATTTTGGCGATCGCAGCGATCAAGTTAGGCGCTGAAAAAGTCATCGGGATCGATATTGATCCACAAGCTCTGCTTGCATCAAAAGATAATGCAGAACGAAATGGTGTTGCAGATCAGCTGCAAGTATTCCTGCCTCAAGATCAGCCAGAAGGCTTAATTGCAGATGTAGTGGTAGCGAACATACTTGCAGGGCCACTTAGAGAACTTTCACCAATCATCAAGGAACTTGTCAAAGAAAGTGGCTGTTTAGCCATGTCTGGTGTCCTCGATACACAGGCGAGAGATGTCGCTAGTTACTACAGCGATGACTTCCAACTAGACCCAATCACAGAGCAGAGTGAGTGGTGTCGTATCTCAGGAATGAAACAAAGTTCGTAAGCGTTTTTTGATTAATAGGCTGATTTTTAAACAGATTGCAAAAACAATTTGTAAATGCTCAAATATTAGTCTTTTCACGCAAGGAAAAAATGCGTAAAATGCGCGCCCTTGCCGATGCGAACTGTGAAGACATTTTGAGAATAGGAAACTATCAACTTAAGAACAATTTGATTGTTGCTCCCATGGCTGGAGTTACCGATAGACCTTTTCGAGAATTGTGTCTTAAATACGGTGCTGGAATGGCGGTCAGTGAAATGATGTCTTCCAACCCGAAGCTTTGGAAAACTGCAAAGTCAAAACAGCGTATGGTTCATGAGGGTGAATCTGGTATCCGCTCTGTACAGATAGCCGGAGCCGATCCGACACTCATGGCTGAAGCCGCTCAATTTAGCGTTGAGAATGGCGCCCAAATCATTGATATCAATATGGGCTGCCCGGCGAAAAAGGTAAACAAAAAATTAGCGGGCTCTGCTCTACTGAAACACCCAGATATCATCGAAGATATTTTAAAAGCAGTGGTAGATGCAGTCGATGTACCAGTGACATTGAAAACTCGCACAGGCTGGGACACAGAGAACAAAAACTGCGTCCAAATAGCCAAGTTAGCCCAAGACTGCGGCATTCAAGCTTTGGCCTTACACGGCCGTACAAAAGCTTGTATGTACAAAGGAGAGGCCGAATATGACAGCATCAAAGCGGTCAAGCGCGCAGTTAATATCCCAGTGATTGCCAACGGTGATATTGATAGCCCTAAAAAAGCGAAACAGGTACTTGAGTACACTGGCGCAGACGCTTTGATGATTGGCAGACCCGCACAAGGTCGACCATGGATTTTTAAACAAATCCAACATTATTTGGAAAACGGCACAGAAATGCCCGATCTCCCTACCGAGGAAGTGAAAGGTATACTGCTTGGCCATGTAAACGCTCTACATAATTTTTATGGCGAGTATTTAGGACCTCGCATCGCGCGTAAGCACGTTGGTTGGTATTTAAAAGAACATGGGCAAGCCAGTGAGTTTCGCCGTACTTTCAACGCCCTAGAGGCTGCTCCGCAGCAACTCGAAGCGCTAGAAAGTTATTTTGATAACGTTGCATCATAATTAGAGAAGAGCTAGACATAATATGTTCGAACAAAATCTGACATCAGACGCTTTAACAGTAACTACTGTGACTTCACAAGATCAAATCACTCAAAAACCATTACGTGATTCCGTTAAAGCTTCTCTTAAAAACTATCTTGCTCAATTAAATGGTCAAGAAGTCTCTGAATTGTATGAATTAGTTCTAGCTGAAGTTGAGCAACCTCTTCTAGACACTATCATGCAATACACTCGCGGTAACCAAACTCGCGCAGCAACTATGATGGGTATCAACCGTGGTACTCTTCGCAAGAAGCTTAAGAAATACGGCATGAACTAATAAAAATTAGTTTAATTATTTGCTTTTAAGGCCCTAGATAAGAGATTGTCTAGGGCTTTTTTATATCCGCTAATAACCGTTTTTATCATCAAAACCTTTAGTTACAGACAGTATCAATTGATTGAAATAATAGGATTGCTCCCCTTGCTAAGACCATAGTCGCAAAGTGGCTTTTTCTAACTAAACTATGACACTTGATTTATATCCATGCGGTTAGTCTTTGGACAAATAAAACAAGAGGATAACCAGCTATGAGCTATAAACATATTTTAGTGGCCATCGACCTCTCTGAGGAAAGCAACTATCTAGTGAAAAAAGCAGTAGCCCTTGCAGAATCCCTACAGGCTGAACTGTCACTGATTCACATCGACGAAAACTACAACGAACGCTATATCGGACTCATTGATATTAATTTAAAGACCAGAGAGGTTTCAGAAGAGTTTGTAACTAAGTTAGCAGATAACACAGACTACCCTATCAAAAACACCTTTGTTGGTAGCGGTCACCTATGCGAAGAACTTTGCCATACTATTCGTGAGTTCGATATCGATCTCCTTGTATGTGGTCACCACCAAGATTTTGTCAGTAAGTTCTCTTCTTCGGCGAAGAAAATCATCAATCGCTCACCTATAGATATGTTGGTTGTACCTATTATCAAAGACTAATAGCCATACTGTTGCCGTTTGCTCACTGAGATCTACTTCCTTGGTGAGTAAACGATATGCACCATTTAATATCGACTAAATCTTCATCAGCAAAATCTTTACGGCAATCCCCCACATAACGATACCAACAACAAAATCAAGCACCTTCCAACAAATAGGCTTGCTGAAAAGAGGCGTCAGCACACGAGCACCATAACCGAGAGAAAAGAAAAATATCCAAGAAGCAGTTATCGCTCCGAACGCAAACATGGCTTTTTCACCAGCGTAGTTGGTGGAAATCGAGCCAATCAGAAAAACGGTATCTATGTAAACGTGCGGGTTTAGCCAAGTGAATGCTAAACAAGCGAGGATAGCCTGAGTATGCGTCACCTTCTTTCCGTTATGGATATCCATGCTTTCCGTATCAAACAATGCCGCTCTAAAGCTCTTTAAGCCATAAAACGCAAGAAATGCCACACCAAGATATTTCGCTACTAACGAAAATGCTAGCGTAATTGACGCGATATGGTTAACCCCATAAACACCAATCAGAATCAATATGACATCAGATAGCGCGCAAATCGTACATATAGACAAAACATATTGCTGTTTTAAGCCTTGTTTCAACACAAACGCATTCTGTGAGCCAATGGCCAAGATAAGGCTAAAGCTCAATGCAAGCCCAGAAAGAAATCCGTGCATTGAATAATTCCTGACAAATAGTAGTGATAGAAGAAAGGTGTTATTACCATTTTCACAACCTTACTACAAATTGGCTAATACCTTGAGCAATCAATGCGACCGCTCAAGATAGACCAATATAAAAGTTGGTATGTTAATATAGGCAACGAGTTAACTTATGGGTATTGATGGCTAACAGTATGGATGTTTGGTGCTTTGAAGCGGAATCCGCGTGCCAAGAATTCTACAGGTTTGTTACAACCAGTCACTTATGACCTTACTAACCGATATGGCTGGCATGTTAAGTTACTGGACTAAAACACAACGAAAACTCAATTGCTCTAAAAAGCAATATCCACACTATTCAAAACACTATTAATTACGGAATCGTATAAACATGTTGGGACAATTACACCACGTCAGCCTGACCTGTCATTCAATACGGCCTTGCATTGAATTCTATAACCGCTTTGGCTTTGTTGAAGAGAAGAGTTATGAAGATCAAGATCTTACTATCACTTTACTGAAAAGTAACCAAGGCACTCGCATTGAGTTATTTGAATTTAAGAACCATTCAGAAACAAATGTCGAACGTGACTTTTTAGATATCAAAAAACGAGGTATTTCCCACCTAGCAATAGAAGTTATAAACATTGAAGAGTGCTACTCAAGTCTCAGCAATTTGCAGAAATGCAGCCCAATTGAACAAGCTCGGCTAGGGGGCTTTCAGTACTTCTTTACTACAGATCCAAGTGGAAATAATGTCGAAATATTAGCTGCCTACCAATAGAAAAACATTATAATGTTAAGTTTCCCTCAAAGAGCAACGGTCGTCTCTGACAACGCATTTGAGTTTTATAACATTGCCGCCTTTGCTGCAATTATTGGCTTTAACATTTCGTCGAGTCTGCAAACAAAACCGCTATCTTCTACTACTCGATAATGTCTAGATGTAAAAAAGGCTCCAATTTGGAGCCTTTCTAAAGTCTGTTAGGTCGCTAATGAGAAACCAATACCCACGCTTTGTGTTCTGTGGTTGTATTCTATTAAGCTTTGGCCGTAACCGTTGAAGTACTGTAGCATCATGCTCATATTGTTCAATAAAGGAATGGTGTAATCCACTTCAACCGCGCCTCGCTTCATGCCACTTTCTACATTTGTCACCGCGACAGAGGTTGTCATTTTGTTGTCAAACTCATATTCATAACGAATTTTTTCATGACCCAAATAATGCGCGATATCTGGATTGTGTAGTTCACTAGATTGTGGCTTAAAGATTAATACCCATGGTTTAACACTCAGTAGCCAATGATGGCCTGATGTCTCTAAGTTAGCATAAACACGGTTCCAGCTACGCTCGTAGTCACCACCACGACCATTCGACTGGTGAACAATCCCATAGTTAATGCGCCAGTTTTTATGAAAGTGATCAGATAAAAACACTTCAGGCATGTAATTAGTTTCCCTAAAGTATTGGGATTTCGCATAAAACTGCCAATACATCAACTGGGTGTAACCTGCATTCAAGCTGTAATCGGGGTTACCTAGCATGTCCTTCCAAAGAGGCATTCTAAAACTGAACTGGGTTTTGAATTCTTCACGCATGACAGATTGATTATCTGGTGTTTGGCCGTTGTAAACCTCTTGATCTGGGCTACCTGTGTAGTAGAACGGCAACACATATGTAGGCTGATAGAAACTGATACCTCCAGGAATATCGCTGATCTTCTCTTGCTGTCGGATCTTTCTTTCTAAAATAGAATCCGAGTCAGGAGATAAAGAAGTCAGCATTTTGGAGAAAGTACTATCGTCCTTTTTTGCTGTTTGTTTAGGTTGATCAGTTTTGACTGTTGAATCAGTAGAAGCAGTGTCTATTGGCTGGCTTGAGTCCGCCATCACTTGGCAGCTTATCAATGCTCCCAATACCACTGCCATAGATTTAATTTTTAACGCTTTCATTTTTAGCACTCTTTTACTTATACAATACGCGGTTAAATAAACTGCGCGCAGCGAATGCTAAACGAGCAAAGTTTAAACATCAATGCCGAATCTTTCTCATCCATTAGAGTTGACACAACTCTGAAATTTCTCTGTAGCTTCGATTAAATGTGATACGTGTCAAACATCATAATCAAACGATATAGATGAGATTATTTACATTTAATTCAACTAAAAGCTCTAAATATTTAGATCTATATAAAAAGTTGAAGCTATAGTTTTATTAGTTTCGTTCAATCAGGAGTGACAATGAACATGACTCTTCGTGAAAAGTGGATGGAAGGCCTAGTTTGGCTAATTGCCACTTTGTTGTGCCTGTTTTTATACAGCGTCGGGCCTGCAGCCATCGTTTTGATTGCTGCAGTAATTTCGTTATTGCTCTCCGCTAAAGCGTCAAAAAACAGCGAAACTCCAGAAACAAGTGACTCCAACAACAATAATACCATTGCCTCTCTGATTGAAAGTGAGTTAACGGTCAATGCCGTCAGTACTGCTGAAGTCTCCTTTGCAATTGACCAACTCAAAGTACAAGCCAGCAATGAAGTTGAATCTGTTCATCATATCGCGGAAACATCAAAGGAAATCACCGAAACCCTTACCGTTACTTCAACTTCCGCTCAGCACGCGTTAACTGCTGCTAAAGAAATGCACAACGTCGGCACTCAAGGGATGAAACAACTTGGGACCGCAATCGAAGGTATGCAGGAGATAAGCAGTCAAACTACCGCTTCAGTTGAGCAATTGGATAACCTAGATGCACAAGTGAACCGAATCAAAAGCGTTGTCCAAGTTATCGAAGATATTGCCTCACAAACCAACTTACTCGCTTTGAATGCTGCGATTGAGGCCGCACGCGCTGGGGAGTTTGGTCGAGGGTTTGCCGTGGTTGCGGATGAAGTAAGAGGACTTGCTGAGCGCACATCTCAAAGCACTGACGAGGTCGCCCATATCGTTCAGGAAGTGTTTAATGAAACTCGCGAAGTAATTAAAACAATTCAAGAGCTCTCTTCAAAAGTAGAAAAAGGCGCGGCGGATATTGAAAGCGTAGGAGAGCAACTTAAAACTATCGCCTTTCAAGCACAAGATGTTGAGCATCAAGTTTCCGACATCACTCAAGGTATCAAGACAAATGAAGGAGGGCTGCTTCAAATAGCGAGCTCAATTGAAAAAATGAACAAGGAGTTAGAAGACTCCGATGCTGAACTTTCCAAATTGCAAAAAGAAGGCGAAAAGCTGATGGGGATTGCCGAGCATATTAATGGCGTTATGGTCGAGCACTACAATAAAAGCATTCACTGGCCCTTTTATAAACTCGCGTCTGACCTCGCAAGAGAAATTGGCGAATGCTTTGAAAGAGACATCGCATCGGGCAAAGTATCCGAGCAAGCTCTATTCGACAGGAACCACACGCCATTTGGTAGTTCTAACCCTCCGAAATACAATACTAAATTTGATAAGTACTGTGACACGATACTTCCTAACCTACAAGAACCTGTTATTAAGCAAAGAGACGAAATCATCTATGCAATCGCTACCGATGATAAAGGCTATGTCCCAACTCATAATGACCAATTTTGCAAACCATTAACTGGTGATGACAGTGTTGACATCATAAACAACAGAACTAAACGTATTTTTGGTGATCGTGTTGGCTTGCGATGTGGAGAACACACTAAAACCATGCTGTTGCAAACCTATAAGCGCGACACTGGAGAGATTATGCACGATATTTCCGTTCCAATATATATAAAAGGCAGGCATTGGGGAGGCCTTAGAATGGGCTACAAGCCACCTAAAATGTAGTACTCAGCTGCCCATAAATACTCGATAACACTACAAGCTTAAGACTTGAATATGCTTAAACATGTAGCACTTATTTCAATGTAAAACGTGAAGAAGAAGGTAAGCGTTGTCTTATTTTACAGACTCAGATCAATCATTTCTCGAGTTATGCTTCTCGCACCTACCCTTAATCTACACCCTTGACTACAGTTATTACTATCAATAATAAAAACAGCATCAATGGCTAGCCAGCGGAAACTTTAATCAAGGAACAGTACGATGAACTCACTAGCCCTTCGTTCACTAACTATTCAAAAAAGACTAATTTTGATGATCGTAGTACTGATGATTGTCATGATGATCCCTCTTGGTTACGTCATTAATCAGTATGAATCTGACTTAATGAGTGCCAAGCAAACCAAGACACGCCACCTTGTGGAAACTGTGTATAGCTTGATTGATCATTATCATAAGCTACAAGTCAGCGGCACCTTATCTGAGAAGCAAGCACAAGAAGCCGCTCACATGGCGGTCGCCCAACTTCGTTACGAGTCAAAAGACTATTTTTGGATTAACGACACTCAGCCAGCCATGATAATGCACCCGATCAAACCCGCTCTTAATGGTAAAGATCTCTCCAATCTCAAAGATCCTACAGGTAAAAAACTATTTGTAGAATTTGTTGACGTGACAAGAAAGCATGGTGAGGGTTTTGTCAGCTATATGTGGCCCAAACCGGGCTCAGAAACAGACGTGGAAAAAATTTCCTTCGTCAAACTTTTTAAGCCTTGGGGTTGGATTATCGGTAGTGGTGTTTATGTCGATGACGTTGATGCTTTAGTCTGGCAGAGAGTTCAACTGGTTTTGGTTGCCTTAGCATTATCCCTAGTTGTTGCAATCGCGCTTGCGGTATGGATTAGCCGCAGTATTAGTAGTCCTTGTAAAGAAACACTCGATGCTCTAAATGAAATCGCTAGTGGCGATGGAGACTTAACGAGAAAGCTTCCAGAGGACGGCAAAGACGAACTATCTCAGATAGCCGTCGCTTTCAACCTATTTACGCAAAAGATTCGTTCTATTGTTCAAGATATGACTCCTGTTGGTGAAGGTATTACTTCCTCAGCTGTGGATTTAAACAATGTTGCGCAAGGCAGCTCTGACAAAGCCAATCAGCAACAGCAGGCCGTCGATACCGTAGCATCTGCAATGAACGAGTTACACGCCAGTAACCAAGAAGTCGCAAATGCCGCTCAAAACGCAGCAACTGCCGCTCAAGAAGCCAGTGATAAAAGTTCTCAAGGCTCAAGTGTTATCGACAAAGCCACCAATCAAATTGACTCTCTGTCAGACTTACTTAGCCAAACCGAAACCAATACCCACAAGCTTGCTCAAGATTCAGAAGACGTAGGTACCGTTTTAGATGTCATTCGTGGTATTGCAGAACAAACGAACTTATTGGCGCTGAATGCGGCAATCGAGGCTGCCCGTGCAGGTGAGCAGGGTCGAGGCTTTGCTGTAGTTGCCGATGAAGTAAGAACTCTGGCAACAAGGACACAATCAAGTACCGATGAAATTGAACAGATCGTCTCTAGCTTGCAAGGCCGTGCGAAAGAAGTGACCGAATCGATGGCCCAGACGCAGGTGCAATCTGCACAAACTCAGGAACAAGCTGCAATGGCCAAAGAAGCGCTAGGCTCGATTGAAGAGCAGGTTAACATCATCTTGTCTCTCAATGAGCAAATTGCGGAAGCCAGTTCCCAGCAAACACTCGCGACAGATGAAATCAGTCAAAACCTGACCAATATCGCCGATAACAGCGTACAAACAACCTCTCAAGCCGAATCGGTGGCGAAAGCCAGTCAGGACTTGATGGAGAGTGGTAAACAACTACAAAGAAACTTGAGAATGTTTAAAGTTTAATACCCAAAGGTGAGCCTGATAGCTTGCTACTCAGGCTCATTCAAAGCAGCTAAAATTGAGCAATGTGCGGCGCTGTCAGTCGTGTGACCACAGCAAGCATCATTAATTTTCTTCAACGCTACACGTATTTTAGTGAGCTCTTCGATTTTCTGGTCGATGGTTTCAAGCTTGCTAGACGTCACCGCTTTCACTTCCGCGCAGCTTCTTACCGTTGCTTCCAGTTTGATTTCTAACAACTCTCGAATTTCTTCTAAGCTTAATCCTAACTGTTTGGCTTTCAAGATAAAATTAACCTGTTTTTGGTTCTCTTCATTATATAATCGATACCCTGCGTCGCTTCGCCCTGCAGGAGAAATCAAACCATTCTTTTCGTAAAATCGAAGTGTGTCGGAACTCACATGACACCTTTTTGCCAACTCACCGATTTGAAACATAATTTTCATCCCTTTCTACTTTGATATTTCTATCTAAATAACCACAAACTTGTTATTTTTTCGCCATGCCAAACGATTGCGCGAGCTTTTTAAGAATAAATTCGTTAGAATGTGCGCCGTCGTTCTAGAGGCAGTTGTAACCTCATAAATATAGGTAAGATCTTTACCAAAGCTGAGATGCAAGCATCCAATCGTTCGTGTGTCGCTTAGCGCTCTGTTTTGGCAAACACCTTAAACTATATAACCCGTGAATTTGAGGAAGAAGGTAGCATGAATAACGCTCGTCCTATTCGCCGCGCACTCATCAGCGTATCAGACAAAACTGGCATTGTGGAGTTCGCGAAAGCGCTTTCCGACCGTGGCGTCGATATTTTATCGACTGGTGGAACCGCTCGTCTGTTAGCTGACAATGGTCTAGCTGTGACTGAAGTTTCAGATTACACAGGCTTTCCTGAAATGATGGATGGCCGAGTAAAAACTCTACACCCTAAAGTACACGGTGGAGTACTTGGACGTCGTGGTCAAGATGATGCCATCATGGAAACTCACGGAATCAACCCAATTGACATGGTGGTTGTTAACCTTTATCCGTTTGCCGCAACCGTAGTAAAAGAAGGTTGTACACTAGAAGATGCCGTTGAAAACATCGATATTGGCGGTCCTACTATGGTTCGCTCTGCCGCGAAAAACCACAAAGACGTAACTATTGTTGTGAATGCACATGACTACAACCGTGTTATCGCAGAAATGGATGCAAACGAGAAATCCCTAACTTTAGAAACTCGTTTTGACTTAGCAATCGCTGCTTTTGAGCACACAGCATCTTATGACGGCATGATCGCAAACTACTTCGGTACTATGGTGCCTTCTTACGGCGAAAATACTGAAGGTGATGCTGAATCTAAGTTCCCGCGCACTTTCAATCAACAGTTCGTTAAAAAACAAGACATGCGCTACGGTGAAAACAGCCACCAAGATGCTGCTTTCTACGTTGAAGCGAACCCAGAAGAAGCGTCTGTTTCTACTGCACGTCAAATCCAAGGCAAAGCACTTTCTTACAACAACATCGCAGACACTGATGCAGCCCTTGAGTGTGTGAAAGAGTTCGCAGAGCCAGCTTGCGTTATCGTTAAACACGCAAACCCATGTGGTGTTGCTCTGGGCGAGAACATTCTTGAAGCATACAACCGCGCTTACCAAACTGATCCAACGTCAGCATTTGGCGGCATCATTGCTTTCAACCACGAGCTAGACGCAGAAACTGCGGCAGCCATCGTTGAACGTCAATTTGTTGAAGTGATCATCGCACCAACAGTATCTGCTGAAGCGATCGAAGTGGTATCCGCGAAGAAGAACGTTCGTTTGCTTGTATGTGGTGAATGGTCAACGAAGACGACTGGTTTTGATGTTAAGCGTGTAAATGGCGGTCTATTGGTACAAGACCGTGACCAAGGTATGGTGTCGCTAGATGACCTTAAAGTGGTATCAAAACGTCAGCCAACGGATGAAGAGCTAAAAGACGCTCTGTTCTGCTGGAAAGTAGCAAAATATGTGAAATCTAACGCTATCGTATACGCAAAAGGTGATATGACAATCGGTGTTGGTGCAGGCCAGATGAGCCGAGTTTACTCTGCTAAGATCGCAGGCATTAAAGCGGCAGACGAGAACCTAGAAGTTGCTGGCAGCGTAATGGCATCAGACGCTTTCTTCCCGTTCCGCGATGGTATTGATGCAGCAGCAGAAGCAGGCATCAAATGCGTTATCCAACCAGGAGGCTCTATGCGTGATGAAGAAGTCATTCAAGCAGCAGACGAGCATGGCATGGCGATGATCTTCACTGGCATGCGTCATTTCCGTCACTAATTACAATTGAGGCGCTCTCTAGCGCCTCTTTTCACATATTTTAAGGATATATACGATGAATGTTCTTGTAATAGGCTCAGGTGGCCGTGAGCACGCATTAGGCTGGAAAGCAGCTCAAAATCCAAATGTAGAAACTGTATTTGTTGCGCCTGGTAACGCAGGTACCGCTCTAGAGCCAAAACTTCAAAACGTTGCTATCGGTGTTGAAGACATCGAGAGCTTAGTGAAGTTTGCTCAAGACAATGCTATCGAATTAACCATTGTTGGCCCTGAAGCGCCATTAGTTATCGGCGTCGTTGATGCTTTCCAAGCGGCAGGCTTACCTATCTTCGGCCCAACAGAGGGTGCTGCACAACTAGAAGGCTCAAAAGCGTTTACTAAAGACTTCCTTGCTCGCCACAATATCCCGACGGCGGCGTACGCAAACTTTACTGAAATTGAGCCAGCATTAGCTTACGTCCGTGAGCAAGGCGCGCCAATCGTGGTAAAAGCTGACGGACTAGCAGCTGGCAAAGGCGTAATCGTTGCAATGACGCTAGAAGAAGCTGAAGATGCAATCAAAGATATGCTAGCGGGCAATGCTTTTGGCGAAGCAGGCAGTCGTGTCGTTATCGAAGAGTTCCTAGAAGGCGAAGAAGCGAGCTTCATCGTTATGGTTGATGGCAAGAACGTACTGCCGATGGCCACTAGCCAAGACCACAAGCGCGTAGGCGACAAAGACACAGGGCCAAATACTGGCGGAATGGGTGCATACTCTCCTGCTCCAGTCGTTACCTCTGAAGTTTATGACCGCATCATGCAGCAAGTGATCTACCCAACGGTAGAAGGAATGGAAAAAGAAGGCCACCCTTACACGGGCTTCCTCTATGCAGGTCTTATGATCGACGGTTCGGGTAACCCGAAAGTGATCGAATACAACTGCCGCTTTGGCGATCCAGAGACTCAACCAATCATGATGCGCATGCAATCAGACCTAGTTGAGCTTTGTTTGACAGCTATTGAAGGCAAACTTGACCAAGCAGAATCTAAATGGGATCCACGCGCGTCAATCGGTATTGTTCTAGCTGCAGGTGGTTACCCAGCGTCCTACAACAAAGGTGACGTCATTTCTGGGCTGCCTAACGAAGAAGTTGCTGGTGAGAAAGTATTCCACGCAGGTACTGCTGAAAAAGATGGCAATGTAGTGACCAATGGCGGCCGTGTGCTATGTGCTACCGCTCTTGGCAACTCTGTTTTTGAAGCTCAAACACAAGCTTACAAGCTAGCGAAACAAATTGACTGGGATGGCATGTTCCATCGTAACGATATTGGCTATCGCGCCATTGCGAGAGAACAGCAGTAACCTACAAGAAAGGCGCTCCAGAAGAGCGCCTTTCTTAAATTCTAGACGTATTATTTATTCCTTGATGTAGCTCGGCCGAGCAATACACTGCTGGTTTTCATCAGCCATCATTAAGAGCTTATCTACTTCTACCGTTTTTCTAGACACCTTGCCTAGAAAAGCGACGTAGCTTTCAACTGAAGAAAGACGATTGACGACAAATTTCGGTAATGATTTATTGAAGTCTAACTTATCGTATACCTTACCATCGCAAGACTTAAATACTTTCCCTGTCCATATCCCTTGAATTAATACCGTTCCTTGTGTCTTTTGTTGATTAACGACGGCGGTTACCGTTTGCGCTTCTTGAAGATAACGAACAAGTTGTGCTTCATTTAAAGGTAGGATGTGTCCGCCTAGACGATATTGCTGGTAAATGGCTTCACCATCAGAATTAAAACGAATCACGACACTGAAAGGCACCATGCCTTGCTTGTCAGTGAGCGTCTGACCTTTTCTAATTAGCTCTTGTACTTTTCCATCGTTCCACTTGTAGTAAGTTTTATACCAGCCAGATTTACCATCATTAACATAGTCTGAACTGGATATTGGATTTTCAATGGTTTCTGTTGCCCAGTAGAAGCTAGTCGCGTCGCCCATAATCTCGCCACCAGTGTATTGGGTAGTTTTATCTAACCCAGTAGTGGAAGAGCAACCCGCTATAGAAGAGATAATTAAAAAAGGCAGAATGAGCTTTTTCATAAGATAATGTAACACCGAGATATTGACTACCTCGGTGAAGTGTAACTTACTTTACAGAATCTTTCAGCGCTTTGCCTGCTGCAAATGCTGGAACATTAGCTGCAGCGATTTGGATTTCTGCACCAGTTTTTGGGTTGCGCCCAGTGCGAGCTGCGCGGTGGTTTACTTTGAATGTACCAAAACCAATTAGTTGAACCTGGTCTCCCTCTTTAAGCGCATCAGTTACGCCATCAAGAGTTGCTTCAAGAGCAGATTTTGCTTGAGCTTTAGACAGATCCGCTTTTTCAGCAATAAAGTCGATTAATTGGGTCTTGTTCATTAGGTTTCCCTTCTCGTGTGTTATCGGAATTCAAGCTCACTCTAAAGCATAAATGCCCTGTCTGGCAAAGGTTTGTAGCCAATCTTTCGCTTTAATGACGTACTTTTAACCATAATATGAGTATTAACTCACAATTTGCTACTAATTGACCGCTACTTAAGGGCTGGAGAGGCTTGTCACAGTGCAACTCTATGCGCAAAGGTACGTATTGAACATTGCTAATGAATTTCGAAGATGAGCTTCGTCAACTCATTTCCCAATAGAAGTACAAACAATTCGTTTTTAGCTTCACTAGCTCAATTCTATACCAATATTGCTAATTGACTCCTCTCTCAGCTCTTGGCGCAAATCTTTAATTAAATCAATATCACGTTCTTCCGCATCACGTAACGGCCTAAAAATCGCCCACTGAATATCCCATTCAGCAGAAACGGCTTCGTTGCTTTTCTGGTTCTCATCAGTGATCTCTTCATCAAACTGAGCTTCTTCTAGTTGAGCAACAGTTAAAACAGACTGCTGACTGACTTGCTGCATGCTTTCGAATAAATCATCGCGATCTAATAACCCATGAAGCAAGGTTGATAGAGCCACACAAGCATCAATCGCTGGATAGACAGCATAAAAATCAAACTCTTCTGAGCTCGGAATGATATCTTCTAGCTTTTCCAGTTGACGTTCAAAGTTTATTTTCGCACTTTTTACAGTCAGTAATTCCCATACACTGTCTAAAACTTCACGATAGATTCGTGCTTCAGCATATTCTGTATTGGCGCAAAACGTGGCAAAGTTAGGGTACATGCGCTCACATAGACAAGCCATGAAGGTAATCTGTTGCCATGGTTCAAACTTCTCTAGTCGAACTTGTAAAGGGTTTCGTAGCATAATATTCATTCGTTGCGAAAGAAAAAGACAGCGGAAGTGTACTTGATATGTACTAAGGAAAAAAGCAAGCAAATGAATAAAGTTTACCTACTAACCCACAACAACAACCAATACATCCAATTGCTGCAGAATCTCGGACTACTAGGATTGGAAATTGTCGATAGAAAGGAAGAAGCAAATATTGTCATAGGCGCACCTCCTCTCGCCGCTAAGTGTTTAAATGAATTCAGTTCAATGAAATGGTTACAATCTACTTACGCTGGCGTCGAAGCTCTTATGCAGCCTAATTTACGGCAAGATTACACGCTTACTAATATCAAAGGGATCTTCGGTCAATTCATTTCAGAATACGTGATTGGTTATTCCGTCCAGCATTATCGCCATTTTAGGCAATACCAGAACCAGCAAAACAACAAAACTTGGCAACCACATAGTTACTCATCTCTCATGGGTAAGAAAATGGTCATACTTGGTACTGGTTCTATTGGCAACTACTTAGCACAAACAGCTACTGCTATGGGTTTTATTGTTGCTGGAGTGAACAGAACTGGAATACCAGCAAAGGATTCAGCATTTGCTTCCCTCTATCACGTCAATGAGATCCACTCTGCAATCCAAGATGCTGATGTCATCGTCAATACTTTGCCAGATACACAAGAGACACGTGGACTTCTTAATAAAGCCTTATTCTCAAATTGTCGAAATACTCTATTTTTTAATGTTGGCCGAGGGATCACCGTCGATGAAACAGAGCTCATTGAGTGCATTGAAAACCAGTATATTACCCATGCCTTCCTTGATGTATTCGATTGTGAACCTTTATCCGATGAACATGAATTCTGGTCTCATGAGTCCATAACAGTGACCCCTCATATCGCAGCAACAAGCTTCCCTCGGGATGTAATTGAAGTGTTTAAAACTAATTACGATAGATGGTGTCATGGCTTTAATTTGGAAAATGTCGTGAACTTCGAGAAAGGTTATTAATGTTAGAAGAACTACTAACAGAAATACGCCAATGCCGTTCTTGTGAGCCCAATCTACCATTGGGCGCTAATCCTGTAATACAAGCGAGTTCAGAAGCAACATTGTTAATAGTTGGGCAAGCGCCGGGCACCCGTGTGCATCACACTTCAATCCCATGGAATGATCCCAGCGGCGATCGACTCAGGGATTGGCTTCAGCTCGATAGGGCTAGGTTTTATGACGCAAGAAATATAGCGATCATGCCTATGGGACTTTGCTACCCCGGAAAAGGTAAAACTGGTGACCTACCACCGAGAAAAGAGTGTGCTCCAAAATGGCATCAAAAAGTATTAAATCAACTACCTAATATTGGCATGACGCTACTCATCGGCCAGTATGCGCAAAATTACTACCTTTCTGATAAACCCAAAACATTAACTGAAACCGTTCGTCAATGGGAACGTTGGGCACCGAAATATATTCCACTTCCGCACCCTTCTCCTCGCAATACGCTCTGGCTTAGAAAGAACCCTTGGTTCGAGCAAGACGTTGTTCCTTTCATTCGTAGTTACGTGCATCAGCATTTGGGTAAATGACATTGAGCTGAATTGGTTGCATTGGAGAAGGTGTCATGCAATAAGCGATAACCCCAACTCTATGACCCTCTGGTCTTCCAAAGCATTGTAATAGAAACAATTTCAGAACGACGTATCCCTAAACGCAAAAAAGCCTCAGTCTTTCGACTAAGGCTTTGTATAAATGGCGGAGTGGACGGGACTCGAACCCGCGACCCCCGGCGTGACAGGCCGG
>NZ_JBLNLI010000019.1:0-54459 GCF_059777565.1 Vibrio sp. A37
TCGCGACAACCGGAATCACAATCCGGGGCTCTACCAACTGAGCTATAGCCACCATAGTTTTTTCACCGATCAATTCCTTCATGGAATTGGCACGCCCGAAAGGATTCGAACCTTCGACCTTTGGCTCCGGAGGCCAACGCTCTATCCAGCTGAGCTACGGGCGCATGCCCTATCGGCGGAGTGGAATAATACGTATATCACTGTAGATCGTCTAGTACTTTTTCAACTTTTTTTCTTGTTTGGTGTCTTTTTCAGCAATTAAAGCCAATAAAACTCGATTCTGGATGTGATAAACCCCTTGAAGCTGAAAACTTGTAGTTTATTGCGTTAACTTATCTGCTTATAATTAACCACTGTTTACATTGGTTTAACAGATAATAACTCTAAATTATCAATACGTGTGATAAGAAATAAGTAAGCACGTACTTACCTAGGGAAAGCAAAGTGAGTTTAATGGATATATCTCGACGCTTGGTATGCGTCCTGTTCACTATTTTCGGTCTATCATCTGCCGCATTTGCCGCAAACATTAGCCAAGAAGAATATGACGCTATTGCCGAACGCATAAAGCCCGTTGGTAGTGTTTATCTCTCTGGCGATGAGCCTGTAGCGGTAGCTCCAAGTGGTCCAAGAGATGGGGCTGCTGTGTACAACACTTTCTGTGTTGCATGTCATGCTTCAGGCGTAAGCGGTGCTCCTAAAACGGGTGACTCCGCAGATTGGGCACCACGTATAGCGCAAGGTGAAGACATTCTAAAAAAACACGCAATCGAAGGTCTCAATGCCATGCCACCTAAAGGGACATGTATGGATTGCTCAGACGATGAAATCGTTGCTGCTATTAATCATATGATTGAAGGCATGTAGAGCAATTAGCCTCAAAACATCACTATATGTCTGGCACTTCGTGGCTCTAAAAGTCAAGAAGTGCCCTCTAAACAGGCACTGTGTAACGAGCTTTCCAGCTTAGGTGCTGACAGAAATTCACGTTCTCGTGTAGCGAGCTTTAACGACTCAGCCAATTAGTATTAAAGCTCTTTAAATACACTAAAACCCCATCAACGACCTAAACTCTTCGCTTTTCAGCCTTTTGCTTTTTCGTCATGTGGCTTATTTACTTGATTAATAATCACCTGCAACTCAGGGGCATGATTTTCCTCTTCACCAAACTTTGGTAGCACCGGAGAATTAGAACCTTTAAGTAAGTCCATTCCTTTATCGGCTTTGTAAAGCTGTTCAGCACGGATATAATTGTATTTACGCTCAGTGATCTTATTCGCTGCAACGCCTGTACGAATAATCGTTGGTTTAATGAATACCATCAGGTTTTTCTTTTCAACACTATCTGTTGTCGACCTAAATAGCGCGCCTATAAGAGGGAGATCTCCGAGCACTGGGACCTTCGATTTACTTTCGACAGCACGTTTATCTATCAAACCACCAAGAACAATGATTTGACCATCGTTAACCAAGACACTGGTATTTAACTGACGCTTAGCAAATCGCACATCCACCGCGCCATTGGCAGGTAGTACACTAGACGACTCTTGCTGAATATTTAACTTAATCGCATTGCCTTCATTAATCTGTGGTGTCACCTTCAGCTTAATTCCTACTTCTTTGCGACTCACTGTTTGGAATGGGTTAGAGTTATTCGAACTCGCAGTAGATCCCGTCACTACTGGAACTTCTTCACCGACAATAATATTGGCTTCACTATTATCCAAAACCATAATGCTTGGAGAAGACAATATATCAGCACTAGAGTCAGTCGAAACCGCACTGATGAGCGCCGTCCAATCTCCCATAACTAGGCTAACCGCAGCCCCATTCACACTACTTAAAGTTGAGGACAAATCATCATATGACCCTGAGTTAGTCGATGAGTAGGTTTCCCATGAACTCGAATCAGAATCCCAATATGTTGTTGTCGTTGTTGTATCCTTAGCACTTTCAAGCCCGGTCATTACGTTTCCGACTGGCACTCCTGTATTACTAAATTGCACGACAGAACCACTGGATAGTGACCCCCACTGAACGCCAAGACTAATACCTTGTGACTCGCTCATTTCAACAATCATTGCTTCAATCAACACTTGAGCTCGACGAATATCCAGTTGCTTTATCATCGACTTTAATGCCTTCGTGATGGTGGGAGACGCGGTGATGACCAACGCATTGACGTCTTTATATGCATCTATTGCAACATCTGTAGATTTATCTTTACCTTTGGCGGCTTGTTCTCCTTCGAGCATCTGAGCAGCATGTTGCAATATCTTCACTAAATCCTCTGCTTTCGCGTACTTTAGGTACACCACTTGGATTTTTCCATTGGTGGCTAATTTTACGTCAAGCTGGTGGATTAAACGAACGATTCTCGCTCTTGAATCAGGGTTCGCTGAAATTAATATTGAATTAGTTCTTTCATCCACCACTAACTTAGGTTGCATACTGCCAGATACGTTTTGAGATTTATCGGATTTAATCAAAGACTCAACAGTACTCTTAACCTGAGCAGCATTGGCATTTTTAAGCTCAACTATCTTCACATTTTTATTGCCAATTTGATCAACGCGCCGAATAATTTCAACCAGCTTATTGACTGTGTTAGCCCGCCCAGTGATTAGAATAATATTAGATGGGTCAAAATGAACAACATTCCCAGCTCCGGCATTATCGATAAGTTTACTTAAGATGGAAGATAGCTCTTTCACCGACACGTTGTGTACACTGACCACCCTAGTAATGACTTCATCACTGAAATTCGCCTTCTCATCTCCAAAAAGAACAGGAACCGATGAAGTTTTTGCATCTTTCGCTCTTACAACTTTCACCACCCCGTCGGGCAATGTAATGGCTGCAAATCCGTAAGCCTCTAAAACATTTAAAAACAAACTGTAATACTGCTTTTCATTCAGAGGCTCATAGCCTCTAACGTCTATCTTCCCATTCACAGATGGGTCAATGATGACAGTTTTCCCTAAGTTTCTCCCTACACTATCAATAAACTCTTGAATCTCAGTACCTTGAAAATTCACTGTGTACTGTTCTGCAAATGCCAACATAGGAATGGTTAACAAACTAAGAACTAATAACCAGACACTTTTTTTAAACCAAAACTTCAACTTTCCTTCCTCTACCTGCTAAAAACTGGACAGGCCTTATAAGCCAACATTCAACCACTACCTATCACTAAGATTGCAGACATAACAAATTGTTATTGATATCCCTTGGAGTCCCTTCATTGAATTATCTAGGTTGATAAAATCTCATCCATTTATCTTTTTGAGGTATTGTCAGTTATGAGGAGAAAAACGATAAAGAGTTCCGAACATCATATGGAAAATTTTTAACCTATTGTTAAAGCTGGGGGAAGCAAGAGAACTAAGAAGTGGCAACGGGTTCTACACCGACGTTGGCGCACTTTTCTCACAGTAGAATAAAAGCGTTAATACAAACGCCCTTTAGATAAACACTTTATCTAAAGGGCTAGAACTAATAGGAAATTTGGTTATTCTGATTATTGCGGGAACAATGACTGTTAAAAAGTCAGTTCAGTTGAACTTCCATGCGAGTGGCATTTATTTCTTAAACATCGCTTTCAAGTTGGCGATATGAGCTTGCCCCTTTTCCATTCTCTCTTCTTGAGAAACAGGCTTCTTGTTGGCTTCCCATTCAATATCATCAAATGGCAGCTCATCTAAGAAACGGCTCTGAGTGGGTTTAATAAGCTCACCAAATTGACGCCGCTCCTTACAAACAATAAAACTTAATTCTCGTTGCGCACGAGTAATACCAACGTACATAAGCCGTCTTTCTTCGTCTATTTCATTGTCATCGATACTCGTTTGGTGTGGCAAGATGCCCTCTTCCGCACCAATCAAGTAAACATACGGAAACTCCAACCCTTTTGAAGCGTGCAGAGTCATCAACTGAACAGCATCGGTATCTTCGTCTTCTTCCCCTCTTTCCATCATATCTCTGAGAGTTAAACGTTGAACCACCTCTTTTAGCGTTTTCACTTCTTGATCGTAGTTATCTCCTTCAAGATCAGCCACTATCCAAGAGTAAAGATCTGAGACATTTTTCATTCTCATCTCTGCTGCTTTGGCGCTGGTTGACGTTTCGTAAAGCCAATCTTCATAGTTGATATCACGAACTAAAGACCGAACGACTTCTACAGTATTGCCTCTTTCGGCATTGTCTGACATCTTAACTAGCCAACTGGTAAATCGGCGCAGGTTTTCTAATCCCCGACCGGTCAGGTGCTGCTCTAGACCTATTTCAAAGCTTGCTTCGAACAAGCTTTTGCCACGCATATTGGCGTATGTGCCCAGTTTTTCTAATGTGGCTGGGCCTATCTCACGCCGTGGCGTATTGACGATGCGCAGAAATGCATTGTCATCATCTGCATTCACCAGAACTCGCAAATACGCCATGATGTCTTTAATTTCAGCGCGAGCAAAAAATGAAGTGCCGCCAGACAGCTTGTAAGGCACTCGGTTTTGCATTAGATACTTTTCGATTAGGCGAGATTGGTGGTTACCTCGATAGAGTATCGCGTAGTCTCGATACTCGGTTCGATTGAGGAATTTGTGTGCGATAATTTCCCCGGTAACTCGCTCTGCTTCATGCTCTTCGTTCTTAGCCAAAAGTACTTTGAGCGTCTCACCTTCTTGGATTTCAGAGAATAACGTCTTTTCGTAAACATGGGGGTTATTCGCTATCAGTATATTGGCTGCACGTAATATCCGGCTAGTTGAGCGGTAGTTTTGCTCAAGCTTTATAAGGCGCAAATTAGGGTAGTCCTGTCCCAATAGCACTAGGTTTTGTGGTTTCGCCCCTCTCCATGAATAAATTGACTGGTCGTCATCGCCAACCACTGTCAATCGGCCGCGCTCTCCCACAAGCAGCTTTACTAACTCATATTGGCTGGTATTGGTATCTTGATACTCGTCTACCAACAGATAACGAATTCGATTTTGCCAGCGTTGACGAACTTCTTGATTACGTTTAAGTAGAGTAACAGGGAGAGAGATAAGATCATCAAAATCTAGCGCGTTATAAGATTTCATCTGAATTTGATACATCTCATAGCAAAATGCGAATAGCTCTCCCTGTTCCCCTTGCGCTTGAGTCTTGGCTTGTTCTGGAGAAGTGTTGTCGTTTTTCCAATTTGAGATAGCGCTCATGAGCTGGCGCAGTAAATCTTTATCGCCATCAAGCTGCTTTTCCGTCAGCTCCTTCAATAAAGCCAATTGGTCTTGATCATCAAAAAGAGAAAAGCCAGCCTTCAAGCCAAGCTCTTTATATTCTCTCCGAATAATATTAAGACCTAGAGTATGAAAGGTGGAAATCATCAAACCGCGTGTTTCATTCTTACCTAACGTTTGTGCAACCCTTTCTTTCATTTCTCGGGCTGCTTTGTTGGTGAAGGTGACAGCAGCAATATTTCTAGCTTTGTAGTCACACTGCTGAACAAGGTACGCGATTTTGTTGGTAATAACACGAGTCTTACCAGACCCTGCTCCAGCAAGCACTAGGCATGGTCCAGAAACATATTTAACTGCTTCATTTTGTCGCTCGTTCAGCTTCATCTTGATCTCTAATCTGGCTATTTATTGGCGCTTATCTTAATCGTGAGTGTAAGTGATTACTATTAGAATCCGTAATTCGCCAACACAATTAAATGGTTTTACGCTGTATTTAGGGAAAGAAATCTCGCCTACATGCTCACAAATTCCTGTCATAATAAGTGGTTATATTCTATTCGTTTCTACACTAGTACATGGACATCAACGTTTATCTTAGGAAGGAATATGCGCTTAATTCAACCTAGTATCACCGCTGTGTTCTCCTTAGGACTGTCATTTTCATCTATAGCTAGCTATACCGTTACCTCTGGTAGTGGAGAAGATATCACCGATAAAATTTTGAAAAAACGCAGTACGAATTGCGCAGATTATGTCGGTCAATATACGGCAACAGCAAAAGACATAAATGAGCGTCAAACTCGAACAGCTTACTTAACCATTTTGGTGGAAGGAAACAAATGCAGCTTCCAAAGTAACGCGATACCCAATCACTCGTACAACGATGGGGAGCGCTCCTTTCCCAATGAGGTGACACCGCAAAACCAAAAGTATCAAGTTACGCAAAGCCCACAATTTGCTCCGTCAGTAACACCTTTATCATTAAGAACTGATAACGCAGTTTTTTTAAATGGTGTCAAAGTCGATTTACTCGCTGCCGGTTGCTACGGTGTCGGCAACGGGAAGATTGGTTGTTTTAATATGAGCCAAAAGTGGCGATATGATCCAGCCGCCACTTATAGTGACTTCAAAACCGACTCTCACAATGCTCACGCTCAACCAGATGGTACTTACCATTATCACGCAACTCCCAATGCACTATTCATAAACAACAATAAACAGATCTCACCAGTGATCGGCTTTGCTGCCGACGGCTTTCCAATATTCGGCCCTTTCTTTGATGACAGTGGCGCTATCCGCCCAGCAAAGTCAAGTTTTCAACTTAAAAAAGGCAATCGACCTTCGGGTTCTGGTAACCCTGGAGGCCAATATGATGGAACCTATCGTGATGACTACATCTTTGTTGCTGGCTCAGGGGATTTAGATGAATGTAATGGCATGACACTCAATGGCCAGTATGGTTATTATGTAACAAATAGTTACCCATACGTTATAAATTGCTTTAAAGGAACACCGGACCAATCCTTTAATAAGCCCAAGCCTGGTCATCATTCTCACGAAAGGCCAAGACCAAGAGGCCATCATAATAGGAAAGGAGCTCCCCCGCCGCAGCGTGGCAGCACATGGAACTAATTGATCGAAAGGAAACCTAAAAGCAAATAATTTGCTCAAAATGCAATCTTTACTTGCATCTATATACTGTATTTATACTATAATGAATGAACGTTCATTCACTGGTAGTTTTAGGTTGACCCATGTCCATTACGGAACCTATTGATAAACGTCAACAAATCTTGGCTGCTGCTGAAAAGCTTGTTGCTGAGTATGGAGTCCAAGGCTTTTCAATGCACAAGCTTGCGAAAAGTGCTGGTGTGGCCGCAGGCACGATTTATCGCTACTTCTCCGATAAAGATCACTTACTCAACGAAGTGAGACTTTCGGTCATTACAAGAGTAGCAGAGGTTACACAATTTGGTTTGAGTGACGATATGCCACTTAAACTCCGGTTTCGAACTATCTGGTTTAATATATGGAAATTTGCTAGTTCAAACGTAGAAACCATAAGCAATCGAATGCAATATGAGTCACTGCCAACAACATGTAACTATAACTTGCGCGAGCAACATTGGCAGGTATTCACGGAAGTGCATAAACTTTTCAATCAAGGTAAAGAACAAGGCCTGTTTAAACCCCTTGATAACGAAATTCTTGCTGTACTAAGTTTTGAAGCAAGTGTTGAGCTGGCTCGTAAACATGCATTGGGCTTCTACGAAGCTAATGATGATGTGCTTGAGTCAACTTTAGAAGCTTGCTGGGATGCAATAATCACTCACTAATTTGGAGTTCTGAATAGAATGAAAAAGTGGACCTTGATAATGCTATTGATAGCGCTGGTACTCTTCGGCAGCGTTATCGGTATCAATATGTTTAAAGAGAAGAAAATATCAGAATTTTTAGCGAATAGGCCTGAACCAGACTATCCAGTAACGGTAGTAACGGCAAAGGCAACGAACTGGAAACCTGTCATTCAAGCAATCGGCTTTATTGAACCTCATCAGGGTGTCACTGTTTCCAGTGAAACTAGTGGTGTAATCAACAAGATTTCGTTTGAATCAGGGCAGAAAGTAACAGCAGGCCAACCGCTTGTAGAGCTCGATTCAGATATTGAAATCGCGAACCTACAAAGTTCTGAAGCAAACCTCCCAGCCGCTGCTGCCAAATACAAGCGCTACAAAGACCTCTATCAAAAAGGCTCTGTATCACAAGAAGCTTTCGATGATGCACAGGCAAGCTACTTATCTCTAGTTGCGCAAATTAAAAGCCTCAAAGCCACTATCGATCAGCGTAATATCAAAGCTCCATTCTCTGGTGTACTCGGTATTCGTAACGTCTATCTTGGTCAGTATGTTCAGTCTGGTACAGAAATTGTTCGACTGGAAGACACCAGTGTGATGCGACTTGTCTTCACTATCCCTCAAAACGACATTTCTAAAGTCAAAGTTGGCCAAGAAGTTGATATTTCCGTTGATGCCTACCCAAACCAAGTATTCAAAGGTTCTATCAAAGCGATTGAACCTGCCGTTGATTCACAGAGTGGCTTAATTCAAATCCAAGCTGATATCCCTAACAGCGACGGTAAGTTACTGAGCGGTATGTTCGCTAGAGCGAATATCCTTCTTCCAGAAGTGCCAAATCAAATCACTCTGCCACAAACCGCTATCACCTATAACTTATACGGTGACAATGTTTACATTGTGAAAGACGTCAATGGTGTGAAACGCGCGAAACAAGAGGTGGTTACCGTTGGAGAGCGTACTGGTGGAATTGCCCATATTCTTAGTGGTGTAAAACCTGGAGACGTGGTGGTGACATCTGGCCAGATTCACTTGTCTGGCGATTCTAAGGTGAGAGTTGTTAAAGACACTGCCACCAACCCACCAGCTAAAATACCAATGCTGTAATTGGAGGATTCATGCGCTTTACAGATGTTTTCATAAAACGTCCAGTTTTAGCGGTATCGATCAGTTTCTTAATTGCGCTGCTTGGTCTACAAGCAGCCTTCAAGATGCCCGTTCGACAATACCCTAAAATGACAAACACTGTGGTTACTGTAACCACAAGCTACTATGGTGCGAGTGCTGATACCATCCAAGGGTTTATCACTCAACCATTAGAGCAAGCCATCGCTCAGGCCGATAATATCGACTATATGACATCGTCCTCAGTACTGGGCACTTCAACCATTACGGTGAACATGAAGCTCAATACTGATCCGAATGCTGCGCTTGCCGATATCATGGCGAAAGTAAACTCAGTTAAATCTCAGCTACCAAGCAATGCAGAAGATCCCACGGTATCGGTATCTGCTGACTCCAGTACTGCGGTTATGTATCTGGGCTTTACGAGTAAAACTCTAAATACCAGCCAGTTAACGGATTATTTGGAACGAGTCGTTAATCCTCAGCTTGTCACAGTAGGTGGTGTTTCAAAGGTCACCATGTACGGTGGTACTGATTACGCACTGCGCGTTTGGTTAGACCCTGCCAAAATGGCAGCGCTGAATATCACTGCGACTGACATTAACAACGTATTGCAAGAGAACAACTATCAATCCGCAGCAGGTCAGGCAACTGGCTTATTTGTTCTGTATAACGGTGATGCCGATACACAAGCCAATACAGCAGATCAGCTGGAAAAACTGGTCGTTAAAGAAGACGATGGCAATATCGTTCGTCTGGGTGACGTTGCTAAAGTCACTCTGACGAAAAGCCGTGATACTTTCCGTGCCAGTGCAAACGGTGAGCAAGCGGTTGTTGCTGCAATCAACTCAACCCCAACAGCAAACCCAATAAATATTGCTAAAGATGTTCGTAAGATGCTGCCTGATTTGGAGAAAAACCTGCCAAGCACCATCCAAATGCGAATCATGTATGACTCAACGATCGCTATCAATGATTCTATCACTGAAGTCATAAAAACTATTGGTGAAGCAGCACTTATTGTACTTGCTGTAATCACTCTATTCTTAGGTTCTTTCCGAGCCGTTATCATCCCAATTGTGACTATCCCACTGTCACTCATTGGTGTGGCAATGGTCATGCAAATGTTTGGTTTCTCTTGGAACTTGATGACATTGTTGGCCATGGTTCTCGCCATCGGTCTGGTGGTGGACGACGCCATTGTGGTGTTAGAAAACGTTGACCGGCATATAAAAATGGGAGAATCGCCATTTAGGGCAGCTATTATAGGGACGAGGGAAATAGCTCTACCAGTAATTGCGATGACGTTAACCCTCGTTGCCGTTTATTCACCGATAGCCCTAATGGGTGGTTTGACTGGCTCGTTATTTAAAGAGTTTGCCCTAACCTTAGCTGGCGCCGTATTTATATCAGGCATATTGGCGTTAACCCTCTCGCCAATGATGTGCTCAAAAATGATCAAGGCGAATCAAAAGCCAAGTAAGTTTGAGAGTAAAGTACACTCTGGTTTAGATAAACTGACAGACAAATACGAAAGAGCGCTTTCCGCTATCATGAAACACCGCCCTGTTGTGATTGGGTTTGCTGTCATCGTGTTTGCTGTATTGCCAATATTGTTCAAGTTCATACCTAGTGAACTCGCACCAAAAGAAGATAATGGTGTGTTTATGCTGATGGGTACAGGGGAAGCAAACGCGAACTTGGACTATCTCAGTAACACCATGAATGACGTGAACAAGATTCTATCTAAGCAGCCAGAAGTGAAGTTCTCAATGGTATTTACGGGTGTACCTGAATCTAACCAAGCTTTAGGTATCGCAACTCTAGTACCATGGGGCGATAGAACGGCGAGCCAGGCTGAAATTGCTAAACGCGTTGGTGAAGAAGTGAAAGACATCCCTGGGATGAACATCGCGGCGTTCCAGATGCCAGAGCTTCCGGGTGCAGGTTCAGGGTTACCAATCCAGTTGGTTATCTCTACGCCAAACTCATTCCAAAACTTGTATAGTGTTGCGACAGAAATGCTCGATAAGATTAAAGCAAACCCAATGTTTGTCTTCTCCGAGCTGGATCTGAACTTCAACTCTGCGACGATGAAAATCAACATCGACAAAGAGAAAGCGGGTGCATACGGCGTGACCATGCAAGATATCGGTAAAACGCTCAGTACCATGATGTCAAATGCTCAAATTAACCGCGTTAATATCGATGGCCGCTCTTATGAAGTGATTCCTCAAGTTGAACGTAAATGGCGCTTAAACCCTGAATCATTAAAGCAGTACTATGTTCGCTCTTCAAACGGGAAAGAGGTTCCTTTGAGTAGCTTCGTGACAATCAAAATAGTCGGAGAACCACGTGCCCTGCCTCACTTTGATCAGCTAAACTCAGCTACCATCAGTATGATGCAAGCCCCAGGCACCGCTATTGGTACCGCAATTGATTGGGTACAACAGACAGCAGCATCAACACTACCGAAGGGCTATAGCCACGCTTACCTAGGTGAGTCTCGGCAATATATGGCTGAAGGTGATGCTCTTTACATGACATTCGCTTTAGCTGTCGCGATTATTTTCTTAGTCTTGGCAATTCAGTTTGAGTCGTTAAAAGATCCAATAGTCATCTTGGTATCTGTACCACTTGCGATATGCGGAGCCTTGGTAGCACTCGCTTGGGGGGCGTTCTTTGGAATAGCATCAATGAACATCTACTCTCAAGTTGGATTGATAACCTTGGTTGGTTTGATTTCCAAACACGGTATCTTGATATGTGAAGTAGCAAAAGAGGAGCAGCTACACAATCAACGCTCGAAAATGGAAGCCGTAATGATTGCAGCGAAGACCCGTCTTCGTCCAATCTTAATGACAACTGCAGCGATGATTGCAGGTTTGATACCTTTACTGTACGCAACGGGTGCTGGTGCACACGCTCGTTTCAATATCGGCTTGGTTATCGTAGCTGGATTGGCGATAGGTACAATCTTTACTTTGTTCGTATTGCCAGTTATCTATACCTTCCTTGCAGAAAAACACAAGCCTCTGCCAATATTTGTCGAAGACAAAGATTTGGAAAAGCTTGCGCGTATTGATGAAGCGAAGGCCGCATGCAAGCAGTTAAAAGAAAGTGATAACCCTTCTTCTTAGCTTGAATCAAGCATTCAACTTCAATCAAAGGTCACTTCGGTGGCCTTTTTTTTAACCAGCTAACGACATTTGCTGCCTAATTCAATAAAATGTCATCAATAAAATAGGAGCGGTAAATCCATGTTTGATCCAAAGAAACTAGAACAGATAGCGAAGCAAATTCATGACTCGATGCCTCAACCCGTAAAAGATTTAGGAACGGATGTTGAGCAGAAGGTTCGCCAAGTCATTCAAGGCCAATTAAACAAGCTTGATGTCGTTAGCCGTGAAGAATTTGACGTGCAGACTCAAGTTCTCATGAGAACAAGACAAAAGCTCACAGAAATGGAGCAAAAGCTCTCTGAACTAGAAGCTAAATTAGACAAAGGTGAAGAGTAGCAGCTCAGTCTACACTCTGTTTAAAAAATAAACAGCAGAAAAGAAAAAAGCTTGGTCAACGGCGACCAAGCTTTTTATTTTTGATGTGTTTGGTTGTATTTATATTTAACCAATTTAAGTGGCTCTAAGCCATCTCTACTGTATTGATTAGCGTTAAGTTAATAATTTTAACGCTTTGTTACAATGACGAACTTCAAACTTTTAACAAGACGCCATCATAACTCTGTCATTAATAGTGATTAACCGCCAACAGAGATGCGCTTCATATCTGTCATGTAACCACGTAGCTCTTCACCAATGTACTCTACTGGATGATTACGAATCGTGTCATTTACTTCGATTAAACGAGAGTTATCTACTTGGTTAGATTCTTCACCAAGGCCGCGACCAATAACGTCAGTCGATACTGTCGGCATAAACTTCTCGCGTAACAATGGCGTTGCTACGTGAGCAAATAGATAAGTACCGTATTCCGCAGTGTCAGAGATAACAACATTCATTTCATATAGACGCTTACGCGCAACTAGGTTCGCGATTAACGGCAGCTCATGTAAAGACTCATAGTAAGCGGATTCATCAATGATGCCAGAAGACGTCATTGCTTCAAACGCAAGTTCAACCCCAGCACGAACCATGGCAATCATCAGAATACCGTTGTCGAAGTACTCTTGCTCAGAGATTTCAACGTCAGACTCAGGGCTAGTTTCGAAAGCCGTTTCACCCGTCTCTTTTCTCCAACGAAGCAAATCTTTATCGCCTTCAGCCCAGTCAGCCATCATAGTGCTTGAGAATTTACCAGTGATGATGTCATCCATATGCTTGTTATATAGAGGACGCATAAGGTCTTTTAGCTGCTCAGAAAGCTCAAACGCTTTTATTTTTGCAGGGTTAGACAACCTATCCATCATATGAGTGATACCACCGAACTTGAGCGCTTCAGTAACCACTTCCCAACCATACTGAACAAGCTTACTTGCGTATCCAGCATCAATACCATCAGCAATCATTTTTTCGTAGCAAAGGATAGAACCTGTTTGCAGCATGCCACAAAGAATGGTTTGCTCACCTAGTAGATCAGACTTAACTTCAGCTACGAATGAAGACTCAAGACAACCAGCGCGGTGACCGCCTGTACCAGCCGCCCATGCTTTGGCGATGTCCCAACCTTCACCTTTTGGATCGTTCTCTGGGTGAACAGCAAGCAGAGTTGGAACGCCAAAACCACGTTTGTATTCTTCACGAACTTCAGTACCAGGACATTTAGGTGCGACCATAACAACCGTCAGATCTTCACGTATTTGCATGCCTTCTTCAACAACGTTGAAACCGTGAGAGTAGCCCAACGCAGCACCGTTTTTCATTAATGGCATAACCGTTTCAACAACGTTGCTATGCTGCTTGTCTGGTGTTAGGTTGATAACTAAATCTGCTTGAGGAATTAGATTTTCATAACAATCAACCTCAAAGCCGTTGTCTTTTGCATTTTTGAAAGACTGGCGCTGCTCATCAATTGCAGATTGACGTAAAGCGTAAGAAACATTCAGCCCAGAATCACGCAAGTTAAGACCTTGGTTTAAACCTTGAGCTCCACAACCGACAATTACTATCTTTTTCCCTTTAAGAAAATCTGCTTCAGTTGCAAATTCTTCTTTGTCCATAAAGCGGCAGCGGCCTAGCTGATCTAGCTGCTGGCGTAGGTTTAGAGTATTAAAATAGTTCGCCATTTTCGTATCCTAATCGTAATTTGTTGGTATTTGCTTTTTAGGGACTCACCGGCTGAGTACCAAAGATGGAATTCATATTAGTATCAACGCAAGCTTGCTTAAAGTGATATATTTACAATAAGTAATTGCGATTTTTGCAAGAAGGAAAAAGCTATAATGAACCTAAAACTTTTGACGTTATTCATTCACTTATGTGATAGCAGAAGCTTTCAAAAGAGTGCATTAGCAATGCATATGAGCCCTTCGGCATTAAGTCGACAAGTACAAAAGTTAGAAGAAAGCATCGGTCAAACTTTGTTCATTCGTGATAACCGCTCGGTGGAGCTGACTAGAGCTGGAGCTAAATTACTGCCCGTAGCGATGAAAATCGTCGCCGAATGGACTCAATATTTAACTCAATTTACTCAAGACACTCATATATTAACGGGTGAAGTAAGGATTTTTTGCTCTGTAACAGCGAGTTATATATTCCTGCCAGAATTAATTTCTGAGTTTCGATTACATCAACCTCTAATCGAATACAAGCTGACAACCGGCGATCCTATCCATGCTGTCGATCAAGTAGTTTCTAATGAAGCGGATATATCGCTAACTATCATACCGGATGTTTTGCCTCCAAAGCTGGAGTTTAAAGTGTTTGGAGAATACGCTTTCTCAGTGATTGCACCCATTGGCGTAAATACTTTCAGTGAAGAGCTACAAAAAGACTCTCCAGATTGGGAAAAGATCCCATTTATTATTCCAGAGCTTGGAACCACTCGAGAAAGAGCAAACAGATGGTTTAAGCAGATGAAGTTTAAGCCAAAAATATATGCTCAGGCAGGTCATGAAGCCATAGTAAGTATGGTTTCACTAGGATGCGGGGTTGGCATTGTCCCAGATGTCGTTCTTTCTTACAGTCCTGTGAAAGAAAACATCCAAAAGTTAAATGTAGAGCCACTCAAACCTTTTAAACTTGGGTTATGTTGCCAAAAATCGAATCTTAGCAACCCACTGATTCAAGCGCTATGGAAAATAGCTTCCGACATGTCTTTCTCTATATCACCTTAGAGAATTGCTGTTGGCGTTGCCTATTTCGCATATATCTATCGAAACACATACAGATATTGCGAATGAGTAATCTTCCTCTTGCTGTTACTTCGATGCTTGCTGAATTCGCCGTCACCAACTTATCTTCAATGAACGGCTCTAGTTGCGCTAAGTCTTCTTTGAAATAGTCATCGAACTTAATGCCATAGGCAGACTCAACATCAGCTTTGTTTAAATTGAAGTTACAGATCAACTGCTTGATAACATGGCTTCTTATTGAGTCATCTTCATCAAGTACTACACCGCGCCACAAAGCATGGCGCTCTTCGTCAATTTGGCTACGGTATTCTTTTAAGTTTTTACGGTTTTGAGAGTAAACATCACCGATCATTGATATCGCCGATACACCAAATCCAACAAGATCACAGTTGCCTTGAGTCGTATAACCTTGGAAATTTCTATGCAGTTCACCATTTTTTTGTGCCATTGCGAGTTCATCTTCAGGCAAAGCAAAGTGATCCATACCAATAAACTGGTAACCCGCCTTGGTCAAGCTAGCAATGGTATCTTGCAATATTGCCATCTTTTCTTCTGCTGGCGGTAAATCTTCATCATTAATCTTACGCTGAGCAGCAAACACATTTGGCATGTGAGCGTAATTAAATACAGATAAGCGATCGGGCCTTAGAGAAAGAACCTTAAAGATAGTCTCGGAAAAAGATGCCTTCGTCTGTTTGGGTAATCCATAAATCAAATCTAAGCTAACGGATTCAAAGCCTAATTTTCGCGCTCGATTAATAAGCGCGACAATGTGCTGCTCATCTTGCTCCCGATTGACTAACTTTTGAACGGTTTTATTGAAGTCTTGAACACCAATACTCAGACGATTAAACCCTTCTTCAACAAGATGATCGAGCCTATCCAACTCGAACTCTCTCGGGTCAACTTCGATACTAATTTCAGCTTTTGCTATAAAGTCGAACTCATCTCGTAGAGTCGCCATCACACGAGATAGCTGCTCCTTAGTTAAGTAAGTTGGCGTACCACCACCGAAATGCAATTGCGCAACTTCTCTCCCTTGCAGTAAAAAAGCGCGTTGCCTGATTTCGTGAACGAGAACATCAAGGTAGTCATTCACCTTTTGTTCTTGCCGAGTGATAAATTTGTTACATCCACAGTAGTAACAAAGTGTGTGACAAAATGGAATATGGATATATAGAGAAAGTGGCCTGTCAGGATATTGTGTACACGCCATATCCAAGTCAGAAATAGTGAAAGCCTCATGTAACTCTAGGGCAGTTGGATAAGAGGTATAACGTGGCCCAGTTTGGTTATATTTTTCAATAACAGCCTGATCCCACACTATGTTCTGGCTTAATTCAACTTGCTGAGACATAAAGTTTTCCATCATTTACTTCAAAGTGCCAACGTTATTGGCGCGATACTAAATTGTTAATATGGGGGCATTTTGCCACACACTACCCGATAACATTGCCATGCGATCCAAATTTCGACAAAAAACATTCGTAGCTGCTAGCGCGATCACTCATCTAATATAATGAGCTTGATTATATCGCCCTTATACCATCTGAACGGCAATTTGATCGTTTAGAGGCTTCACTCGACCCTTTAAGTGTTTTAGCTCTTCTACGACAACGTCATTTAACCGAGCTTCTGCCTTATTACGAGTCAAGTTTTGCTTCATTCGCTCTTTTTTAGGTAGCGCTTGCCGCTCCTCACCACGAGCCATATCTTTGACGATATAGTACAACTCACTAATGGCAGGATACTCTCGAGAAAAGTCTACCCTGTCTTCACCTTGAACATAATCCATAATGTTGTATACACGAATACTGATTTCTGACAAATCACACTGACCTTGTATACCCGCCATACACAATGTGGTCACGTTATCGTATATATTGGCGTTACGCTGACTGATAGCAAGCTGATGATGTTTAGCCCGAAGCTTGTTTTGCTTCCTAAGAAGCAGTAACAAATAGCCAGCATAAATAGCTAAACCACATACAATTAAGCCACCAATAACAGCAAGTAACGTCACGTTCATCCTAAACCTCTAGTGTTTAAAGTCGTCCAAGTCTACATTTTCAAAACTATCGAGCAAGTCTTGCTCACTTTTCGATTTAGATGCTTTTTCAGCTCGTACAGGAACTTCTTTTTCAGCCTCTGGCCCAAGCTCATCTTCTTCGTCAATATATAGACCCAATTGTTTCATTAAAGTTTCTATTCGGTCTAGCTTCTCATCAACGTAGTTTTGCAATCCCGCTCCCAGCTTTTCACCCTGCTCAATGCGAGTAAGAAGTACGTTCAACTGAGCATCATTTTCTAACATTTCTAGCTCTTTTTCTGCTGACTGTTTCTTCTCTTGCTTAGTTGGCTTTTTAGTGTCAATAACAAGTGGTATTTTCTTCTTGCTACCAACACGTGGATCGAGTTTTTGCTTACCAGAAGCTAATTGAGCTTCGCTGGCTTCTGAGTTGCGGTTTCCGGTCTTTAGACCTTTACGCTTTTTTAATTTCTTACGCAGGCGACCTTCAACGTCTGATTCGGTGCGATTGCGCGTGACAATCAAGTCTACATCGCCAGTGGAACCTGGTTTTCTTGATTTCTTTTTACGACTCATTACTGGTTTTCCTCAGTAAGATTACATCATTACCTATAAATTCTAGCTGGAGCTTGTCTCGCTTCGCTAAAAACTCAAATGTTTGGCGACTAAAAAAGATCACATGCGTGCGATCATTCTTGTAATGCCAGTTAGAAAAAGCTTCGACATCTATCACTAATTTTGTCATTAAACCGAGCCAACCACTAGGTTTCAAGCTATTTATCCATTGTTGCCAAACAACATCTGGTCGATAAACGTGCTCGATTACCTCTGTTGCAGTAATAAAGTCATACTGCTGCTGCAGTACACTTTTATCAGGATAGAAGTAGAGATCATACAACTCCACATGATGCCCGGCTTCTGCCATCATTAAGGATAATGTCGGCCCTGGCCCACATCCAAAGTCTAACCCATGCGACTTGGGTAAAAGCTTCTCCTGCAAAGGAGTAGCAAGTCGAGATAAAAATCTTCGATACCCTGCATCTTCAGAGTTGTTTTCATGTAATTCATATTCCGCTTTTTCGTCTTTTTCATTCAGACGCTGAGTGGGATCGACATAGACCAAATGGCAATCCAGACACTGAAAATAATCGCGCCGCTTATCGGTATGAAAGTGGCGTGTCTCTTCAGATTGACATAATGGGCAGTGATACATGCTCTGTTCCTCATTTAGGGATGCGAAACATATCAGAAATCTGGACTTGTGTGGAGTGTTATTGGTTTATTTTTCAGCAAATCGGACTGTATAGAGACTGTAGAAAAACTAGGTGAAAAGCTAAAAATGTATTAATGGAAAAGATTGGCAATAAAAATGCCCCGATAAATATCAGGGCACCGATAAAAAACTTATTGATATAGCAATTAGTTAGTGAAGACCACCGACATATTGAGATAGCACTTCAATATCTTCGTCTGTGAGCTTTTTCGCTATATCACGCATCATCTCGTTCATATCGTTTGCTCTAGTACCAGCTCGATACTCTACAAGTTGGAGCTTAATATACTCAGCTTGTTGCCCAGAAAGTCTTGGGATACCTGAAAGCTTAGCACCATGTCCTCTCGGTCCATGACAAGCAATACAAGCGGTTAACCCTCTCTCCTCATCACCACCAGAATATAAGGCTCTGCCTTGCGCTACCACACTCTCAGGTGTAGACCCTTCTTTGGCTGGAAGAGAAGCATAATAAGCGGCAAGATCAGCCATGTCCTGATCAGACAGTGGCAGCGCCATTGCTCCCATAACAGGATTGTTTCGACCTTGCTTACCACCAGTTTCCATTGCTAGCTTGAGGTCACGGAGTTGTTTCTCTAAATACTTTTCATGTTGACCGGCAAGATTGGGGTATATGCCCAAAAGACTATTGCCATCTGTACCATGGCATGCGGCACAAGTTGCGGATTTCGCTTTACCAGCTTCGATATTACCTTGAGCCCATAAGGCACTGCTGGCTAAAAGACTTACGATTAGCACTAATTTTTTCATGACATTCCATTATAATTATCTGGCTTCCATTACCACTCCGCTATGTCACTCATGCTACAATAGGCGACTTTATGCCGAGCATGATTATTTTACACATAATCACATAAAAGTAATCAATCAATAACACAAAGTCGAGATGGAGTTAACAGTGAGCGTAAAAATTAAGTATCAAAACACGCATTTCATCACCAGTGCGCCTGATATCCGTCACTTACCGGAAGATGAAGGTATCGAAATCGCGTTTGCTGGTCGCTCCAATGCAGGAAAATCCAGCTCCCTTAATCGGCTGACGAACCAAAGAAGTTTAGCAAAAACCAGTAAGACTCCGGGTCGTACCCAGCTGATCAATTTGTTCAAAGTTGATGAAGGTTGCCATATAGTCGATCTTCCCGGATATGGTTTTGCTCAAGTGCCACTAGAAATGAAAAAAAAGTGGCAAAAATCATTAGGTGAATACCTACAGAAAAGGACCTGTTTGAAAGGCTTAGTCGTACTGATGGATATCAGACATCCGATGAAAGACTTAGACCAGCAGTTAATTTACTGGGCTGTGGATTGCGATATCCCAGTACAGGTATTGCTAACTAAGGCGGACAAACTGAAAAGTGGCGCGCGCAAAGCACAAGTTCTTAAAATTCGTGAAGCTGCACTCGCATTTGGTGGCGATGTCAAAGTTGATGCCTTCTCATCATTGAAAGGTCTTGGTGTCGATGTTTTACGCAACAAACTCGACCAATGGTTTGCTCCTGCTTTTGAACAAGTCGATGACCTAAACGTAGAGCAAGCAGATCCGCAAGACGATGAAGAGTAAATAAACAATTACTGCAACTTTATAAATACATGTTGGCCGCAGCCATTTGGCCAACATTTCAACCCTCACCTACTAGATTCAGCTCTCACCGAAACATAAGTATCCATACTGATATACAAAGAGAGAAGTGTACCCAAAACACAATTTTCGTATATTTATTACAGTTTCGAATCATATTGTCATTTTAACTAAAATAACCAAAAGATAGGCTTTGCTGGCTTAAAGAAAGGGTTATTGGGTTTTATAGCGCCCAAATAAAAAACGCCCCAGTCAAATACTGACTGGGGCGGCTGAATCAGCCTAATCCAATAACGTGAAACAAAAGGTCTGAAAGATAGAACATCTTACCTCTGTACCCTACGCCTCTTAATGTACAACAATTGATCGCAAAGTAAAACAGTTTATGTAATTTTTTTTCATTATTTTTTTATAAAAGAACAATCCTTTTCGTTTTGTTAGTGTGCTTGGTCCCAGTTATCGCCATGGCCCGCCTCGGCAACGAGTGGTACATCGAGCTCGGCAGCAGACTCCATCAATTTTTGTATCTGAGTTTCAATTTCTGCCAATCTTGACTCTTTCACTTCAAAAACCAGTTCATCGTGCACTTGCATCAGTATACGAATATCTCCCTGACCTTCTCTTTCAATCCATTCATCCACAAGTAACATCGCTTTTTTGATGATATCAGCCGCTGTTCCCTGCATAGGCGCATTGATAGCAGCACGCTCAGCTGCTTTTCTGCGCATCCCGTTACGAGATTTAATCTCTGGTAAATGTAATCTCCGCCCAAAGATAGTTTCAACGTATCCATACTCCGATGCGAGACTGCGAGTATCTTCCATATACTGCATAACACCCGGATACCTTTCAAAATATTTATCCATATACCCCTGCGCCTCACCTCTCGGAATGCCGAGCTGCTTTGATAAACCAAATGCACTCATTCCATAGATCAGACCAAAGTTAACCGCCTTAGCTCGACGTCTCTGCTCGCTGGTAACATCACTGATATCTACACCAATAATCTCCGCTGCGGTAGCTGCGTGTATATCCTTACCTTGCTGGAAAGCGTCAAGAAGAGCTTGGTCCCCAGAGAGGTGAGCCATAATACGTAGTTCTATTTGCGAATAGTCGACCGCCAGTATTTTGTAGCCGTGAGGAGCGACAAAAGCCTGTCGGATACGTCGCCCTTCTTCATTGCGGATAGGAATATTTTGCAAGTTTGGATCTGTTGAAGAGAGTCTGCCTGTTGCTGTCACCGCCTGATGATAAGAGGTATGCACTCTACCTGTCGTTGGGTTAATCATTTTTGGCAACTTGTCAGTATACGTAGATTTCAGCTTGGCCAAACCACGATACTCAAGTAGCAATTTAGGTAATGGATAATCCAAGGCCAACTCTTGCAGCACTTCTTCGTTGGTAGATGGTGCGCCCGACGGGGTTTTTTTAATTACAGGTAGACCCATTTTCTCAAACAGTATCGCTTGCAGTTGCTTTGGTGAGCTTAAGTTAAATTCTTGCTCAGCCAATTCATACGCTTTTTGTTCCAGCTCATCCAATCGAACGGCAATTTCTTGCGACTGGGCAGAAAGCAACATGTCATCAATCAACACGCCCGTTCGCTCTATTCTCGATAAGACAGGCACTAACGGCACTTCAATATCTTGATAGATTGAGTTCAACTTCTCATCTTTAACCAGCGATTGATTTAAACAATTGTGTAGTCGTAATGTGACATCCGCGTCTTCAGCAGCGTACGGCGATGCTTGTTCAAGGTCGATTTGGTTAAAAGTCAGTTGCTTTTTGCCTTTGCCAGCAATTTGCTCAAAAGAGATACAACTATGCTGAAGGAAACGAAGTGCTAAGCTATCCATATCATGCTTACCACCTACGCTATTTAAGACATAGGAAGCCAACATGGTGTCATATCGAATGCCATTAAGCTCAATATCGTAACGAGCAAGAACACTAGCATCGTATTTAAGATTCTGACCAACCTTGTATTGTTCACAGTCTTCTAAGACCGGCTTAAGCTTGTCTAGAACCCAATCCCTATCGAGCTGCTTTGGAGCATCAAGGTAATCATGGGTCAATGGGACATAAGCCGCTTTCCCTTCTTCAACAGCAAATGATAATCCAACAAGGTTAACCACCATATAATCCAAGCTATCGGTCTCGGTATCAAAGGCGAACACTTCTGCTGCCTTTAACTTTTCTAACCACTGGTTAAATGTTTCTTCATCTAAAATGGTTTCGTATTGGCTGCGATCGATTTCAACTGCTGTAGGTTCAATAGCATTTGGTTCTGAGCTAGCCAATGACTTTTTCCTAGAATTTTCTGCTACATCGTCACCACTAGAGCCTTCTAGTATTTCGTTCAACCAAGACTTAAAGACTAACTGTCCATATAACTTTGTTAGCTCGTCCTGATTAGGAGCAGTCTTTACTAGAGATTGAGGTGTGTCCTCTAATGCAACATCAAGCTTAATCGTCGCCAGCTGATACGAAAGATATGCGTTATCTTTATTATCCACTAGCTTTTTGGCCATAGTCTTAGAACCACGAAACCCTAAAGCAGCAATATCATCCAAGTTTTCATATAGCTTGTCTAAACTACCGATACCTTGTAAAAGCGCAGTAGCCGTTTTATCTCCCACTCCAGGGACACCCGGGATGTTATCCACTTTGTCCCCCATCAGCGCTAAGTAATCAATTATCAGCTCTGGTGGTATTCCGAACTTCTCGATCACTCCTGCTCTATCTAACACCACGTTGGTCATCGTATTGATCAAGGTGACGTGTTCATTGACAAGCTGAGCCATATCCTTGTCACCAGTACTGATCAGCACCGGAATACCCGCTTGAGATGCCTGGTGGGACAACGTTCCAATAACATCATCTGCTTCGACTCCTTCGATAGAAATCAAAGGCAACCCTAACGCTTTTATAATGTTGTGCAATGGCTCTATCTGACAACGTAAATCATCGGGCATAGGAGGACGGTTCGCTTTGTACTCTGGGTACATGTCATCCCTAAACGTTTTACCTTTCGCATCAAACACGACAGCAATGCGATCGGACGGGTACTGGCGCATCATACTACGCAGCATGTTAACGACGCCATACACAGCATTGGTAGGAATGTCACCATTGCTCATTGTGCCTGGATATGCGTGAAACGCTCTGTAAAGGTAAGAAGATCCGTCGATCAGTATCAGCGGGTTGTCTGGAATAAGAGCCATTGTCTAATTAATCCGAAATTGAGAACGAAGATCTGCTTAGGATGCCACGACTGAAATCATGAATCCACGACGTTGTGCGCGTTCGAGTTTTGATCGATTAAAAATAAGCGGGTAGATCTAATTTTCTTTTGTGGATAACTCTGTTTATACAATTTTGTAGTTTGTCCAAACAGTAAGAATGACTAACCAAATAATCACTATAACCTTATGTATTTTATATACATATTATAAGATCGAGTCTTTTTTAATTGATCTTAAGATGATCAATTGCTGTGGAAAATCCTGTACCGCTCTTTTGTCTGATAGATAGCTAGCAAAATAGCAGGCAATAAAAAAGCGACACCAAATAGATGTCGCCTAGCATAACCAGTAAACCTTACGAAATGTGATTGAGTAAGCTTTACCAAAAGCTATATAAATTACACTGGAAGCAATGTGAGCAATGTCGTATCTAACAATCAGGCTTCGCCTTAATTCCTAAACACAACACTAATAATAATCATTCTCATAAACATGTCAACACTAAATGAGAAAAAATATCATTTACGTTTAATATATCACAGCTTCTAAGTACTAATCTACACCTTCACTATCAGCTAACCACTGAGCCACATCTTTAGCGAAATAGGTCAAAATACCATCCGCACCAGCTCGCTTAAAGCAGAGTAGCGACTCAAAAATCGTTTCTTTCTCTTTTAACCAACCGTTAGCAATCGCGGCTTTGTGCATCGCATATTCACCAGATACCTGATAAGCAAAAGTTGGTACTTTAAGCTCAGATTTTACCCGGCGTACAACATCTAAATACGGCATGCCTGGTTTCACCATTACCATGTCTGCCCCTTCATTGATGTCCATAGAGACTTCATGTAGTGCTTCGTCGCTATTTGCCGGGTCCATTTGGTAGTTTTTCTTATTGCCACCTTTTAAGTTCGCGCTAGAACCGACAGCATCTCGAAAAGGGCCGTAATAGTTAGAAGCATACTTGGCAGAGTACGCCATAATCTGTGTATTGATATGCCCAGCTTCCTCAAGCGCATCCCGAATTTTACCAATTCGACCATCCATCATATCCGATGGAGCAACAATATCTGCGCCAGCTTCAGCGTGAGATACTGCTTGCTTTATCAGTACCTCAGTGGTTTCATCATTTAACACATACCCATCGTCATTGATAATGCCATCCTGCCCATGAGTGGTGAAAGGATCGAGTGCAACATCCGTAATCACACCTATTTGTGGTATGTGTTCCTTTAACTGTCTGACAGCTCTTTGCACAAGCCCTTCTGGATTATATGCTTCAGATGCACACAAGCTTTTTGCATCCTGATTCACTACTGGGAATAGAGCGATTGCTGGCACACCCAAATTAGCAAGGTGTAATGCCTCTTCAAGCATTAAGTCTATCGATAACCTTTCAATGCCAGGCATAGACTCCACCGTCTCTCGACGGTCCTTACCCATAAGAATAAACATTGGATAAATTAAGTCATTTACCGACAACTGGTTTTCTGCCACCAATCGACGGCTAAAATCAGTGTTACGAGTACGGCGCATGCGGCGTTGTGGGAATTGACCTTGAATGGATACAGACACACTTGTCTCCTTGTCAGATAATTGGGACAGTGGAAATAATATCACTCTTCCTATGCAGATTGGTGCAATTTACGAAAAATGATCTCACGCTCACACTGCCGTATACTTGGTAGAAAATCGACAGTAACGGCTACTTAACTATTATGATAGATACCCACGCTCATATATATGCCAATGAATTTGATCAAGATCGAGATGAGGTAGTGCAGAGAGCGCTAAGCCAAGGAATCGATAAAATCTTACTGCCCAACATCGACTTAGATTCAATTTCACCAATGTTAAAAACTGAAGCAGACTACCCTGAAGTCTGCCGTTCTATGATGGGACTTCATCCTTGCTACGTAAAAGAAGATGTCAAAGACACGTTAGTCACCATATATTCTTGGTTTGATAAGCACGACTTTATCGCGGTAGGCGAAATCGGTATCGATCTCTACTGGGATAAAACATTCCGTAAAGAGCAAGAATGGGCGTTTGTTACTCAGCTCAATTGGGCAAAGGAAAAAAAACTTCCTGCCGTTATCCATACTCGAGACTCAATGGATGAAACATTATCCCTACTAAAAAACGAACAAGATGGCTCACTGAGGGGGGTATTCCACTGCTTTGGCGGCAGTACAGAGCAGGCTAAAGCAATTAATGATTTAGGGTTCCATGTTGGCTTAGGCGGTGTATCAACATTTAAAAATGGCGGTATGGATAAGGTCATTCCGCACTTAGATATGAACTTTGTTATTTTGGAGACCGACTGCCCTTACCTTGCTCCTGTTCCTCATCGAGGAAAACGAAATGAACCAGCCTATACTCAACTGGTCGCAAACAGACTCGCTGAACTCAGAGATATCAGTGTAGAGCAAATCGACCTGATAACAACACAAAATGCTAAGCAGCTCTTCAACCTCGATTGATGCAGGTTAAGCAAAAAAGAGGTTGGCTCTAGCCAACCTCCTACGACTTTATTCTCTGTTAGAGCTCACCGACTCCTCCGAGTCTTCTTCTTTTTTGCGTACATAAAAACGCGAGAAAAATAGGCCGACTTCGAATAAGAACCACATAGGCACTGCAAGCAATGTTTGTGAAATAAGATCGGGTGGCGTCAGCAACATGCCAACAACAAAGGCACCGACGATGATGTACGGACGCTTTTCACTCAATGTTTTCGGTGTCGTAGCTCCCGTCCAACAAAGCAAAATAATCGCGACAGGTACCTCGAACGCAATACCAAATGCCATAAACAACGCCAAAACAAAATCGAGATAACTGGATATATCTGTGGCGTATTCCACTCCCCCCAATGAAATGGCGGTAAAGAAGCTAAAGACTAATGGAAAGACCACATAGTATGCGAACGCAACTCCGCAATAAAACAGCAGTGAACTCGAAAAAAGCAGCGGCATGATTAAACGCCTTTCATGCTTATACAAACCTGGTGCAACAAACGCCCAAACTTGATAAAGAATGACTGGCACAGCTACGAATACCGACACAACTAATGTTAGTTTTAGCGGTGTAAACAAAGGGGAAGCGACATCAGTCGCGATCATTGTCGCACCCTGTGGCAATCGCTCAACTAAAGGTGCAGAGACAAAGTCGTAGATGTCATTTGAAAAGTAAATTAAGCCTAAGAATACAATAACGACTGCTAACAACGCGCGCAGCAGTCGATTTCGCAATTCCAATAGATGGCTCATTAAAGGCTGGGATTGTTCCATAGAAGACATATGAACTACTCAATAAAGCTGAGAAGGAAGCACCAAGTCCATTGCTCCTCCTCATTTCCAATTACTCAGCTTTATGTTGATCTATCGGTGTGTCAGATGATTCGCTAGGCACAGAAGAGGTTTTCGGCTCTTCTTGCTTAGCCTGAGAAGCGGTTTTCTTTGCGTAAGGTCGCTGAACGGATCTGGCAGCTTCTTTTAGTTCTTCAACTGATGACTTGAGATCAGAAGACAAACTTTCCATGCCATTCTTTTCAGCTTTGCGTAAATTCTCATGGAGCTCCTGAACTTTTAGCTCCTTGGATATTTCTTCTTTTACACCATTCGCCATACTTTTTGCGCTACTGACAAACTTAGAAACACTGCGAATAGCATGAGGAAGACGTTCAGGGCCGAGAACCACTAAACCAACAACAAAAATAACTACCAGTTCCCAAAAACCGATATCAAACACGTTTAAGCCTGCTCTTTATCTTTTTTGGTCTCAACAGATTCCTCTGAGGTGGTTTTCTGTTGATCGATGTTTTTGGTTTCAAAATCTGCATCAGCTGTATCATCTTTTTTCGCCGCCGCAGAGTCATCATCACTGATGGCTTTTTTGAAGCCTTTAATCGCACCACCTAAGTCTGTGCCTATTCCACGCAACTTTTTCGTCCCAAACAATAACACGACGATCAATGCAATTATAAGAAGTTGCCAAATGCTTATTCCACCCATATCAATTCCCTCATGGATCACAAAAATACTGTCCGTAGACTAACGTCTATTTGCGATAAAATCTCCAGCTTAGTAACCAAAGTGTGACTCCCAATACCCCTAATCCCAAGGATACATGCCCATCCATACGACCACTCAATATTGCTGAGCAAATCATTGATGTTGCCCCTGCTCCAAACATAAAGTTACCCAATGCAATTGAGCGTTTGGTCTTCCGATAACCATCGAATAAGCTCTCTAACTTTTGGTTCATCAACTTACCTTGTTTTAAACTGTCATAAAGCAACTCTGGCAACTCTGGTAGCTTTTCTGCCCAAAATGGTGCTCTGTCTTTCACCGAGTTCAAGAAAGCCTTCGGCCCAATTTGGTTCGACATCCAATCTTCTAAGAAAGGTTTTGCTGTGGCCCAAAGGTCAAGTTGAGGATAAAGCTGACGACCGAGCCCTTCTATATAGAGTAGCGTCTTTTGCAGCAGTACTAACTGCGGCTGAACTTCCATATTGAACTGACGCGCCGTATTAAATAAATTCAGTAGCACATGACCGAAAGAGATTTCGCATAGAGGCTTGGCAAAAATCGGTTCACATACGATACGAATCGCAAACTCAAACTCGTCAATATTGGTTTCACGTGGAACCCACTCAGACTCAACATGTAGCTCCGCTACGCGACGATAGTCTCGATTAAAAAAGGCTAAGAAGTTTTCGGCGAGATAGCGTTTATCTTCGCTATTTAAAGTGCCAACGATGCCGCAGTCGAGGCCTATCCAACGTGGGTTTTCAGGATGGTCATATTCGACGAACACATTTCCAGGGTGCATGTCCGCGTGAAAAAAGCTATCACGAAACACTTGGGTGAAGAACACTCGGACACCACGCTCGGCGAGGAGCTTCATGTTGGTGCCGTTTTTTTCGAGTCCTTCAATATCAGAAACTTGAATACCATAAATACGCTCAGATACCATCACCGTTTTATTACTAAAATCGGTGATAACTTCAGGCACGTACAACTCTTCGCTGTTTTCAAAATTGCGCCTAAGCTGAATAGCGTTAGCTGCTTCACGGCGCAAATCCAATTCACCAATGAGCGTTTTTTCGTATTCACGAACTACTTCAACGGGTTTTAGCCTGCGAGCCTCAGGTAACGTCTTAGCAACAACTCGCGCCAAGCGATACATCAATTTAATGTCTGCTCGAATGACTGGCTGAATATCCGGACGAATCACCTTAATGACCACTTCTTGTCCCGTTTGCTTCAAGTTGGCAGTGTGGACTTGGGCAATAGAAGCTGAGGCTAATGGAGTAATATCAAAGTTATCAAACCAACTCTCCAATGAATCCCCAAGCGCTTCCTCTATATGATTTTTCGCCAAGTTGCCATCAAAAGAGCTGACCTTATCCTGCAACATAGCCAGCTGATCAGCGATATGGTCTGGAAAAAGATCTCGTCGAGTGGACATCATTTGACCAAACTTAATCCATACCGGACCTAGCTCTTGTAATGCTAACCGAAGCCTTTCTCCCAATGGTTTATTTGGATGTTTGTTTTTAATCCAAAACAAAGATTTGCGAAGCAGTAACGGCGCCTTGGTTAGCTGGTGATTGGGAAGAAGCTCATCTAAGCCGTACTCTAACTGAACTTTGATGATTCGATATAAACGTTTCAGTTCAGCTGGGGTCATAGTCGCTCCGACAACTTGTTGAGTCTAGTTTCAATATTCGCCGAAAAGCTGTTAACTTCATCTACTTGATCGCAAAAATGTGCTACTTCAAGTGCGCTAGGGGCAAACTTCCACTCTTCAGTCAAAACTTGTGCAAGGTGGTCTTGATGCTTAGCGGCTTTGTTTTGTAGCAATTGTCCAAAGTCTTTGACACCTTGTACTACTGTATGTGCCACTACGTCGCCGGTAATGCGAGATAGCCATTCTTCAATGTCGGGTTTGCAATCGGTAATAAGCTGAGCAAACTTCTGTGCAAGCTGCATATCCCCTTCTAATACCAACCTGTCCTGCTTTATGAGCTTAGTAATATTAGCTTGCTCGCGTAATTCATGCAGATCGGCAAGCTTAAAAGATAGGTAGCAATCGGGCTGACCTTCATATTGACTAACCACGTCAATTTGCTGCTGACTAAAAATAAAAGTTAAACTTGTATCTATTTCTCTCACTAATACTTGGATTGAGTTACCTTTAAGACGCGATAAGCGACGGCTCAATTCAACGTCGTCACGAATCATTGTATTTAATGAGGTTTCGATAATCGCAGTAGCAAATTGTTTGATTGGCATACCGTCCACTCCTTTAGAACTTATACCCACGATGCAAGGCAACAATGCCACCGGTCAGGTTATAGTACTTGGTCTGCTCAAACCCAGCATCCTGCATCATGGCTTCGAGAGTATCTTGATCCGGATGCATTCGAATAGATTCAGCTAAATAACGATAACTTTCAGAATCATTAGCAATCAACTTGCCCATTTTAGGCAAAATATGGAAAGAGTATGCATCATAGATCTTGGATAGCGACTTAGAAGCTGGCTTAGAAAATTCCAGAACCAATAAGCGTCCGCCGGGCTTTAGCACTCGAAACATAGAGCGAAGTGCTTTGTCTTTATCCGTTACGTTTCTTAGGCAAAAACTGATGGTAATACAATCGAAATAGTTATCAGGAAACGGTAACTCTTCCGCATTGGCTTGCACGTAGTGAACATTACCCACAATACCGTTGTCTCGAAGCTTGTCGCGACCAACATTTAGCATCGAATTATTGATATCCGCCAGCACCACGTGGCCTTTTTCACCAACAATTCTCGAGAACTTAGCCGTAAGATCTCCCGTACCACCACCAAGGTCAAGAATACGTTGCCCAGGCTTAGCACCACTACAATCAATCGTAAAACGCTTCCAAACGCGGTGAACACCTACAGACATTAAGTCATTCATCACATCATACTTAGTTGCTACTGAATGAAAGACTTCAGCAACTTTTGCCACTTTTTCTTCTTTAGCGACAGTCTCATAACCAAAATGAGTTGTTTCTGTTGGTTTGTTTGCTACCTTCAATTGCGCCTTAGAATCGCTCATACTTTCTGTTACCTTGGTCACTTTAGTTCCGCGCAATAATTGCGTACCTACACACGTTGTGCCCGCTAGTTTACTTTATACACAGGCTTTAGTGGTAGCAATTGTAATGAATAAATCTTTGGGGACTTGTTGATATACCAATATTTAACCAAAAACGATCAATTAACTGGCTTCTACTCAGCATCTGATTTTGCGTTCACGACGAGTTGAGGTGAGATTGGCTTTTTTACCTGCACACCGAGATCAGTAAAACTCTCAGCTTGCCGAATGACATTGCCTCGACCAGAAATTAACTTGTTCATCGCCCCTTGATAGCTTTGGTTGGCCTTATCTAACGAACTTCCTAAGCCTTCCATATCGTCGACAAATAACCTCAATTTGTCATAAAGCTTACTCGCTCGCTCGGCAATAATTTGCGCATTTTGATTTTTACGATCATTTCGCCATAAGTTATCAATCGTACGAAGAGCGACGAGCAAGGTGGTGGGACTCACCAAGATAATATTTTGCTCCATTGCCTCCTTAACTAAACTTGGATCAGCTTGAATGGCGACTTGAAACGCGGGCTCAACAGGCACAAACAGCAATACATAATCTAAACACTCTATTCCTTGCAGCTGGTGATAGTCTTTTTGCCCTAACCCTTTAATGTGTGCCCTAAGTGAGGTGAGGTGTTGTGTTAACGCCCGATCTCGCTCTAGATCGTCTTGGGCATTGTAATATCTTTCATAAGCCACCAATGTCATCTTTGAGTCGATGACGACCTGCTTATTATTCGGTAAGTTAACAATAACATCGGGTTGGAAGCGCTTGCCTGATTCGCTTTGTAGGCTCACTTGGGTTTGATACTCGTGTCCATTTCTTAAACCCGATTCCTCCAAGACTTTAGCAAGAATAACTTCACCCCAATTACCTTGCTGCTTATTGTCCCCTTTTAAAGCATTGGTCAGGTTGAGTGCTTCCTTGGCCATTTGTTCATTCAGTCGCTGCAAGTTTTTTAGTTCATGCACTAAGGTATGACGTTCCTTAGCTTCTTGATGAAAGCTATCATTTACTTGCTTTTTAAAACCTTCAAGCTGTTGTTTTAGTGGGGAGAGCAAGCCTTCTAAACTTTGTTTGTTTTGCTGATCGACTTTGGCACTTTTATCCTCAAACACTTGATTCGCCAAGTGCTCAAATTGTTGCTTCAGTCTATCTTCTGCCGATTCTAATAACTTAACTTTCTCTTTATTAGACTGGTTTTGTTGTTCATAGCGCGCCTGTTGTTCACGATACTGAACTTCCAATTGATTTTTTTGACTACGAGTACGTTCTAGATCTTGAGAGAGCTTGGCTTTTTCTTGTTTCATAACCTCTAACTGCCGCAGTTTCTCTGCTGCAACAATCAGTTTATTTTGGGCTTGTTTGAGTTCGTAAGCCGCTTTATCTCTGTCGCTGTCTAGTTCGGTTAACTCTTGCTGGGCATTCTCCAGCTCTTTCTGAAGATGATCGGTTTGCGTTTTGTGTAGCTGATGGACAGACTCTAGCTGTTGGGTCAGTTGCGCCAGTCTAATCGTGCTTTTTTGCTTCACCCACCAGCTCACACCGCCACCGACCACAACAGAGCTACCTATAGCCGTGAAAAAAATGTCTTTATACTCAAAAATCCACTGCATAGCTCACCTAGCTTAAACTTAAATCCTAACTATTAAATGGTATTTCCATACTGGATAAATGTCCAGTTTGTAGCAAACGCTAGCTACATATAGACTGGCGAGAAGCAGGCCATTCGGCTTGACAATAAATCCATCAAATTAAAATAAATCGATACCCATAATTCGTGAAATGATGGGTAAACCTCCAATGAATACGTGCTTGCTTTGTAGGGATAATGTAATGAACGAACGTCGTGCTTTAGGTTTTGGCTTAGCCGCTGTCTTACTTTGGTCTACCGTCGCAACTGCTTTTAAAATCACTCTTGAGCAGTTTACCCCGATACAGATGCTCACGATCGCTAGCATGGTATCAGGGTCAGCACTGATAACAATATGTGGCTTTCAAAAGAAGCTGTCACTCATCATTCCTACCTTATTAGCAAACCCTTTGTACTACGTTGTGTTAGGACTGATTAACCCATTAGCCTACTATTTGATTTTATTCAAAGCCTATGATTTGCTTCCTGCTGCGCAAGCACAGGCCATCAATTATAGTTGGGCGATCACATTGACCTTGATGGCTGCGGTATTTCTTGGCCAATCTATTCGTAAGCAAGACTGGTTAGCTTGTACTTTTAGCTATATCGGCGTGCTAGTCATAGCAACAGAAGGAAATCTACTCGGGCTTAAATTTCAGAGCCCTTTAGGTGTAGGACTCGCGCTACTTTCCACTCTACTCTGGGCTAGCTACTGGATTCTCAATACAAAAAATAAAGCCGATCCCATTGTGAGTGTACTATTGGGCTTTTTGATTGCTATACCTATAGCAATTGGAATTTGCTTTTACCAACACTCTCAGTGGTCGCACATTTCAGCAAAAGGCTGGCTGGCGGTTACTTACGTAGGGCTTTTCGAAATGGGTGTCACATTCGTATTATGGCTGACAGCGCTAAAGCTGACGAATAATACCTCTCGTATCAGTAATCTGATCTTCGCATCCCCTTTTATATCACTAATACTCCTCGCAACAATAATTGGAGAGCACATCCACCCTTCGACATTAGTAGGATTGGTACTCATCGTCATAGGACTGGCGATACAACAGTTAAAGTTCGGCAAAGGTCGCAAAGTAAGCCGATGCCAAAAAGCAGATTAAATTTGAGGCGGATTAAAACAATTGATAGGCGAGCTCACTACCCTGCCCGCGAACTCCATCTATTCTATTCACCATATCACTCGAGAGCTTTAGAGCCTTGGACGCTGGGTGGTTGACAAGAAAGGCAGATTTTTCGTCTTCACCGAGCATTGAGTCCCACTTATTATGGACATCTCTCGCTAAATAAAGCACGCAAGCTAGCTTTTTTGAGTCTCCGGCTTTACCCGGATGATTAACATTAGCGATAGCGTCAACCATAGCAGCTGGAAATTTCCAGCTTTTTGCCAGTGCCGCTCCCAACTCTTGTGAGTCCGTACCCAGCACCTCTTTCTGTACTCGACTTCGGCTTTCACCGTTATCAACGCGATGTTTAATTACTATAGCCTTGTCAGGAACAAGGGCGTGAATCATTAATTCACCGATATTGTGTAAGACCCCGGTAGTAAAGGTCTCATTAGGGTCCAAACGAACACTTTTGGACACTGTGCTAGCTATCATGGATACTTCGAAGGTATTTGACCAATAGTCTTTTAGGTTGAGTGTTTCCAATCTCGGAAACGTAGTTGAAAGAATTGAAGATGACACTAAAGTTCGTATCGCACCACCGCCCACCCGAATAATGGCGTCATTGATAGTCGACACGCCTTTTACACCACCAAAATGCGCTGAGTTAGCCATGCGTAGCACTCTGGCACTCAGTACCTGATCCATTGACATTTTTCGAGAAAGCTCACCAAAGTCAATGGTTTCACGATTCACCATCTCAAGGAGCTCTTGGAGTACACTTTCAATTCTTGGCAACTCATTGATTCGGGAAATCAGCGCGTCATGACTCATGCTTAAAATCCTTATTATAATTATTTACTCATTTAATATAGAACAAGTTAACAAAGCTCGAAGAAAGAATCGGCAAATTTTAGAGCAATGTTTTTGAGTTTTGTTAACTACACATTTGAATAGAATTGATAGGAATAAATCGGCATTCATGCGCAGAAATCGTTGCGTATTTCGCACATATAAAAACATATTATTGCGAAAAGTCGAAAGCATTTTTCCTATTGTCCTGTTTCTACATCACCCTTGCGACGTTAAATTACACCTCAACGGCACACGAGACCCAATAAATGTAAGTCAGCCAACAAAAAATGAGGAATTTATTATGAAAAACAAAATCTTATCTATCGTTGCTCTTTCTGCTATTTTTTCTACTTGCGCATTTGCAGCTGGCACTAGCTCTGTTCAAATACAAGAAACCGATATGGGTGCTTTCACAAGCGTTAGTGCTCTAAATAACGGCAAAGCAATGGCAAATACTCCTATTGTCGTCACAGGGCAGAACACAGTAGAAACCTATACGACAAATAGCAATGGCGTAGTTTACATTTCAAACATGTCACATGGTGGCAAGACTTATACTCTGCAGGTGAAAGGAGCAAATGGTCAAACAACCCAATCACAATACACCTTTGCGCAAGATGCTAGCGACAATTAATACTGACGCAAATCACATAGGACTTACTATCTAGATTAAGCTTCTGGTGAGTCTAACAATACAAAGGGGACCGGTTAGGTCCCCTTGAATGCAAGTGTTCTGCACTAACATTTATTGAAAAGCTTAAAGTTTGGCTTTGACAATTTATCAATCAGGTAATACACAAGATAAGCACATAAACCACCTGCAATCGCGCCAATAAACACATTCGCAGTTCTATATCCAGCCTGGAACTCGCTATGACTTAATGTTCCAGCCGCTAATGCGATCAAAGTACATCGCATTGCAAAAGCTAACGGATAATATCTGATAAACAATGTTAAAGGGATTAACAGCGCCGCTATTTGAAAGATAATAGGGTTGTCACCTTGTAGCCCATAAGCCAATGACAAGCCCAATACAAGACCAATAAGCGCACCTGACATGCGATGACGGATCTTTTGGTGCATGGAGATATATTGTCCGGTACTCACACTTGCTGTAGACCATATCATCCATTGCCCATGAGGGATTTTAAAATACCCCACCCCAAGCGCCGTGATGAATACCGCCAACATAACTCCTATCACCGTTTTGATTGAATCAAAATGTAGCTGGGGATACAACGCTCGGTTGAACCCCCACAGAGCGTAACGGTCTTGTCTGTCAGTGACATACTGATAGATACAAACTAGAATTGGACCTGCAACTGCAACTGCTAAAAACTCCACTATCAATAACCAGTCATTTGAAATCGAATAGATAAAAGGTGAGTCTTTGAGTTCCATAGCGAAATACAGTGACGGGATTAGTATCCAGCTTGCCAAGCTACGCAAGTGCTTACCATGTATCACAAGTCCCATAGAAAGCCCTGCCCACATAGAGACAATCAAAGCGAATATTAATGGATACTCTAAAGAGTGATATAACGCAAAGAAACCAGCGAGAATGACTAGCTCCTGGAGCAAAATGGCCAGTATGCCCCATTTAAGCTGTGATTGCGGCCGATAGAATGACGCACTCAAAATCATCAACTCCAGAGCCACCCAATACCCGTAATGGATACCTAACGCGAAGGAAGGCGCGAGCGCTAACACAACCAATGACCATTTTTTCACAGGAGACATACTACTACCAACCTCAACCACTACTGCTCTTCTAACTCATTTACTTTCACGATTGTGGCTATGCGAGAAAGCGTACCAATAGCGTTTTGTGGCAGCGTGTGCACTGCGCTGTAAGCTATCTTACCTTTTGGATGACAAATGTCATTGATGAAATCAATAACAAGTAATGCTTTGGTGATTAGTTGTCACTAGCATCTGTAGGAAATAGATATTCTTGTTTGATTACTTTTCCGTCAGGCATTTTCACTTCAACAGTGTAAGCATTTCCCGAGTGAGCCATGTTTGATAAATAAACAACACCATCTTTGTTGGTATTGTAAGTTTCCACATTGCCTTCAAGGTTATTTTGATGAGAGACAACAACGGAAGCATCATTAACTGCTTGACCATTTTCCGATACAGATACACGAGTGTACGCCCCCATATTCATTTCTTGAACCTGATCGTTATTTGGCTGAGCTGCGAAAGTGTAAGCTGAAAAAACTGCTGACAGGGCGATGACTGGTAGAAGTGCTTTTTTCATTTTTAATTCCTCAATATTTGCCATTTAGTTGGTTATGTAGATTTTCTACATAATGATATGGCTGCATCTAATCGTTATTTCATACTGAGATACAATATTTTCGTTGTTGTATCGTATCCCGATGAATAAATATTAAGGACTTATTTAACTGGTGATAAGTTGTTTGTCCTAACCCATTTGTTAGATAAATTTACATAAAAGCAAGACAATAACTTTGAAACAAACTCTACGTACTAAAAGTGGTTATGAACGGCAAAGGAATGATTGGTACTTATATAGCCTTAGCAACCAAATACGGTTGAGCACACTATTTCAAAGCCAAGTTAGGTATTGAAATATATGATCTGCAGTTGAATGCAAATGATATGACCACTGATAGTCATTTTGATAGTAAATAATGCCCTATTGCGGCTGAGACGCCGTTGAGTGATGCAGAAAAACTCTGTGTGCTAACTTTATTGTTCCAAAACAACTAAACCCACTGACCCGCGACGTATCCACTAGACCAAGCCCATTGAAAATTGAACCCTCCTAACCAACCCGTAACATCCATGACTTCACCAACAAAATACAAACCGGTAACAGTTTTACACTCCATTGTTTTAGAAGAGATATGATCAGTGTTCACTCCACCTAGTGTTACTTCAGCAGTTCGATACCCTTCAGTTCCATTTGGCGCAATATTCCAGTTCTCTAGATGATGACACACACATTCTAGTTCTTTTGAGTTGAATTGCTTTAGAGGTTTATCAGTCAGCTCCTTTCGCTCCAAAAGCACTTCAATAAAGCGTTTAGGTAGAACCTTAGATAAAGTAGTCTTGAGCGTTTGGTTAGGATGTTTTTCTCTCGAGCGAACCATAAACTCCTGAATATCAACTTCAGGAACCAAGTTGATCGATATCTTTTGTCCTGGCTTCCAAAATGAGGAAATTTGCAGCACAGCAGGACCAGATAATCCTCTATGTGTAAACAAAAGCGCTTCTTTAAATACCGTCCCATCTTCTGCGGTAATTTCAGCGGGTATTGCAATTCCTGAAAGCTCTGAAAAGTCCTGTTTATCTTGGGTATGTAAAGTAAAAGGAACTAAGCCTGCCGTTGTGGCTGCAACACTTAAACCAAATTGTTCCGCAACCTTGTATCCAAATGGCGTGGCACCTAGTTTCGGCATAGACAAACCACCAGTCGCTATCACCAACGAGTCACATTGATGAATTTCGTTACCTAACTGTAGCTCAAACCCTTGTGATAACTTCGTTATACGATGCACATCGACTTGATAACGTTGCTCTACTGTAGGCAAATCACATTCCTCTAGAAGCATGGCAACAATATCTTTCGCTGACTCTAAACAAAATAACTGCCCGTGGTCGCGCTCCTCGAAATCTATCTCGTACTTGCTGACTAAAGAAATAAAATCCCAGTTGGTGTATTGAGATAAAGCTGATTTTACAAAGTGAGGGTTGCTACAAAGATAGTTACTGGCAGAAACATCGTAGTTGGTAAAGTTGCAACGGCCACCACCAGAAATAAGAATTTTACGCCCGGGCTTTTTAGCATGATCAACAAGCAAAACCTTTCGTCCGCGTTTACCAGCCTCAGCAGCACACATTAACCCTGCAGCCCCTGCTCCGATAATAATAACGTCAAACTTCTTACTCATAACCATCTCTTACTGGTGAAATAAAAAAGGATGTGCTTACGCACATCCTTGCTAAGGCCGCCAGTTTAACCACAAATCAAGTGACTGACAAATGCCTACTAAATGACAACAGCGACAATTAGAGTGACAATCAACAGCACTGCTGATAGCACAAACAGCTCTCTGACACGACCACATTTATCGGTGAATAACTCATCATGGTGATGGTGGTATTCTTTAGTTTTTAGGTAATGATACAAACGGACCTGTTTGGATACATTACCATGAGTAGTAAAAAAGCCCCCGCCGTCTACCTGTTGATATAAGAGCGGGTGAGCTTCGCGCATTATGTATATGAGTGAACGTAGCGCGGTGAGATATCTTGCTACATTGATGACAGTAACAAGTGTAAGCGCAAATAGAATAGTGTCTCCACTGATCATCTTTTCCTCCCTACATCTTCAGTTAGTGCCCCGAAGAAAAAGATAATCAGAGAAAATTACCTTTTTAGCTACGCGTTAGCTTGGGCATCCATAATTGAAGATGAACCTTCTTTCGCCATTGTTGCTAGATCTTTATCGATAAAGAACAAAGCTTTACCATCTTCCCCTACAAGTTCTAGCTTGTCTAAAATCCCTTTAAACAACTTCTCTTCTTCGTGCTGCTCTGCGACATACCACTGCAGGAAGTTGAACGTCGAGTAATCCTGTGAAGTAAAGGCAACGTGAGCAAGCTTGTTGATTTTGCCTGTGATCATTTGTTCATGTTCGTAAGTTAAGCGGAACACTTCACCTAGACTTGCAAACTCGTGTTGTGGAGCATCAATTGCACCTAAGATTGGCATTGCTCCTGTTTCACTCACGTAAGTAAATAAACGCTGCATGTGCTGCATTTCTTCTACTGCATGTTCACGAAGAAACTCAGCTGCACCTTCAAATCCTTTATCTTCACACCAAGCACTCATTTGTAAGTATAGATTGGATGAGAAAAATTCGAGATTAATTTGCTCATTTAATTGTTCAACCATTTCATTCGACAGCATAAAAAGTCTCCTACTATTTTTTTGTCTAGGCGGTTAGCCAGTCTACGTTTTGGCAAAGATATCATCTTGCATACCGAATGTGTAACTGAGATCACAACGACAAAAATAAATTATCTGCGGTGTTAGTCTTTAAATAGGTGATAAAGAAGAGGAACTGACAATGAGTTACAAGCATATTTTAGTTGCCGTTGATCTATCAGAAGAAAGCGACTTTATTGTTAAAAAAGCAGTTGCGCTCGCAAAACCGTTGCAAGCTGAGCTGTCTTTTATCCACATTGATGTCAACTATGCTGAAGTCTACACTGGGCTAATCGATATAAATTTGGCTGAAACGCAGCACCAAACGATGGAATCATCGCAAAAATTCTTGCAGAAGATAGCGGACAAGGCAGAGTACCCTATCAAACATACGCTGGTTGGTAGTGGCGATCTAGGTAATGAACTGTGTGACACCATCAATGAATTTAAGGTAGACCTACTCGTTTGTGGCCATCACCAAGATTTTTGGAGCAAGTTCCTTTCATCAACACGACAGCTGATAAACTGCTCACCCGTTGACATGTTAGTCGTTCCTCTAAGAGAGGATTAACCAAAACAGAACGATTGCTTGGTGAAAGGTTTAATGGACTAGCGGAGCCTCGGTGATTGCGACAATTTTGTTGGAAGCGACGGCTAGCTCATTATCAAGCTGGTAGATCTTACTCTTAAGCTTGAGATGCTTAGCTTGCAGCTTTTTCTGTTTTTTAAGCAATTTACTCAACTTCTTACTTTGCTTATTTTGCTTACAGAGCTGCTTTCTAAGCTTCTTCACTTTTTTCTTATCAACTCTTTTCCCTTCAATATTACTCATTGATAGTGACTGCTCACTTTTATTTTGTTCACTGGTTGTGTTGAGGCTACTTTTCTTCTGTGTATTCAGAACTTCGATAGTCTCATCACAAGTTTTACCAATTAGCTCTTGTTTTGGAATGGGTCTTGGCTTGCATAAAGAGCTTTTATCAGCAGAACTACGAACACACGACTGGCAAATGTACTTCGGCAGAGAAACTAATTGATGAATCTGGCCCAAGCTACTTGAGATTTCTTGACGGTTCATTTTGCAAAAACGCTTTACCATGCCACAGCTCCAGACAGGAATAAAAATGATTCGTAATTAGATATACAACGTGAACTTTAGCTTAGCAACTGTTAAATCATTTTCATTACAAAAGATGTGGTCTAAGTCATTGATGATATGACATAAACATCAAATCGATTCTTTTTCATTTTAAAAGTCATCGTCGGCTTTTGTTCGCATAACCAAGGAGCGTAGTTTGGACGCTTAACAACGACTCGCTTCTGAGCGATTTCTAGTGCTGGCTCAAGTAAATTATCGGCGTCATTATCCTCCCCCACAAGTCCTTGGAATACACGCATTTCTTTCTTTACTAAAGCCGAACCTTTTTTATTCTCTGGGTGCGGATACATTGGATCAAGATAAACAACATCGGGTCTCACTTCGTCGCCGATACCCTTGCTTTCTACTAGTAATTTTTGACTAGGAGAAAAAGAAAATGACATTCTTTGTCTAACCCATTCACCAATCTCTTCATCTTGTTTTGCTCGCGCTAGCCCATCAGCAAGGAGAGTTGCAACCACAGGGTGGCGTTCTACCATATGCACTCGAGAACCTAACGAAGCAAAAACAAATGAGTCACGCCCCAAACCCGCTGTTCCGTCGAGGATTAATGGTAAAGCGCCTTTGCTGATCCCTACGGCTTTAGCGATGTCCTGCCCCTTACCCCCACCAAACCTTCGTCTATGCGCAACAGCGCCTCCGATAAAGTCAACGTAGATAGGGCCAAGCTTAGGTTCATCCAGTTTGCGTAGCTCAATATGGATGCCTGTATCAACCAAAGCAAATACCGCCTCATCATTAGCAACCAAGCCAAATTTTTCGGCGTATGTATTTAAATAAGCTTGCCTACTAGGCTCAGGAATCAGCTTAATATTCACTATCACTCCAACGACTTGCTGATAATTTTCGCAAAGTGTATCGGAAATTTGCCTTATAGACTAATTTAGTCACTACACACTAAAGCTGTGTATTTTTATATCAGTGAGTTCTCTAGCAGATAAAGTCAATACCTCTAATAGCAAGGTAATTTTCTTGATTCTCCCTTTCTATTATTTTAATGACTTGTCGTATAGTTTATCGTGTATGCGAATCTCTTTAACTAGGTGTCAACGGAATTGATCTTGCTATTACTTCCAAGATGCAGCTTATACCCATATACACTATTGAACATATAAACTAACAAACTGAATTCAACCTATTACTGCTAAAGGAGTCTATATGTCTGCCAGCATGTCCAAAACTGATGAGCTAGATAAAGCCATACTTAAAACTTTAATGGAAGATGCTCGCACTCCTTATGCTGAAATGGCAAAGCACTTTAACGTTAGCCCAGCAACCATTCACGTACGTATAGAGAAAATGAAAGCCGCTCAAATTATTCAAGGAACAGAGGTTATCGTTGATACAAAGAAGCTAGGCTATGATGTGTGCTGCTTTATAGGAATTAACTTAAATGCAGCGCGAGATTATCAATCGGCATTAGAAAAGCTAGATGCTTTGGAAGAAGTCGTTGAAGCCTACTATACAACGGGGGCATATAATATTTTTGTCAAATTAATGTGTCGCTCAATTGAAGATTTGCAAGGGGTGCTAATAAATAAGCTTCAAGCCATCGATGAAGTTCAATCAACTGAAACATTAATCTCTCTTCAAAATCCAATTAGTCGTAATGTAAACCCATAATATATCGGAGCTACGCCCAAGTATATTCATGAGTATAAACGCATAACAAACAAGGCTCCTATTATTAATAAAAGCCTGATACAGTAAGATATTTTATAAAAACTTAACGGTTTAAGTATTTCTCAAGTTCTTCAGCAGAAATACCCTGTTCTGCTAGCTGCTTAGCTAACACTTCCACTTGCTCGTCTTTACGAGCTTCAATAACTTGCTGAAATTGAAATACAATATCGCGCAATAAATGAATTGGAACCTGCTTCGCTGCGCTTTGAATTCGCTCGCCACTTTGGTTGCCAAGTTCATTTAATAACTTACCAAACATAATTTTCTCTGGAGATTCTTCTAATTGCTCCAGAACGCGTGCCATTTCATAGGTGGTCATCGTCATTAGTGTATAGCTTCCAGTGGATATATATAGGAAAAAGATTAGTTGAATAGATCAAATATAAATATACACCTGTTTTTACAATATTTAAACTTTAATATTTAATTGCTTCAATTCTAAACAGCTCGAGATATAAACCACTATACGTTTTTGGAATTTTGACCCTACCTAAATCATACAAACAGCAATTATTGAGTTCGCATTCACTAATTAAACAGCCTCTAATTGCCATCGCCGATAAGTTTTAGTCAACAAAATTACAAATGCGGGTACGACAAAAAGCATCTGGATAGCGACTATAACTTGAGGCATAAAACTTAGCTTTTGTACCCAGCTGACAATGACACCAGATCCACTCATTTGAAATAAACCCAGTAGTGCTGCTGCCGTGCCAGCTTTATCTCCAAACGCCGATAGTGCCTCTCCTGCCCCAGAGCCAAGGATTAATGAACAACCAACAGAAGATACAAACACTGGAAACATAAATGCCAATGCTACATGTAAGTTAGACAGTAAGTACATGCTGGCGCCCGCAACAATCAATAATAGTGAGCCGATAACTAGGCATTTATGCGTACCTATTCTATCCATAATTTTAGGCGCCACCATGCATGCAATAATATTGACGACCGCATTGATACTAAACCACATGGTAAACTGCGTCATCGTCAACCCCTGTTGCTCCATAAGAATGACGGGCGCAGATGTCACATATGCCAATATCGCCGCCATGGCGAGCAAGCACATGGTAGAGTGAAACAGAAAAGATGGCTGTTTTAAAACTGACCAATACCGTTCGATATTAAATACATTGTGCTTCTGTTTAGTTCTATTTGTCTCTTTCATTGAGAGAAGCACAAGTAAACCAACTAAAACGGCAAAGCTCGCCATTAAGGCAAAATTGCTGCGCCAACCAAAATGCATGGTTAGCCAACTACCAAGAATAGGAGCTAAGGCAGGTATAAAGCATATAGCCCCGTTTAGATAGCTAATCATTTTTCCACTTCGACTCGGACCGAACAGATCTCTAACTGACGCAAATGCAGCAACTGACGTTGAGCAAGCTCCGAAGCCTTGTAAAAGCCTCGCCAATAGTAGCCACTCAATGGACTGTGCTAAATATGCTAACCAAGCGCTAAATCCGTAAATAACGACACCTGTAACAGCGATTGTCTTGCGACCAAATTTGTCTGCAAGTGGCCCAGCAAACAGCTGACCAACGCCCATAGAAAACATGAACCACGTTATTGTATCTTGAGCAACATAGGTAGGGACATCTAGCTCACCCGCAATGTTGGGTAAAGCAGGTAAATATATATCAATCGCCAACGGACTAAATAACACTAATAAAATCAGCATCATAACTTGCCCTTTGCTTGCACTCGTTGTCATTTTTACCTCCAGTCAAAGATATGTGCAGCAAATTCTAACTGATTTGGGATATGAATTGTAATGACATATAATCATTATCAATATTCCTATTTGGAAAATCAGATGAATATTCAAAAGCTGTCTCGCCTTGATTTGAACCTACTGGTTTGTTTTAGCGTTTTACTTGAAGAGCAGAGTGTTACTAGGGCCGCTCATCGGCTCAATTTAAGTCAATCAGCAGTCAGCAAATCTTTAATGAAGTTACGTAGTCAGTTTGATGACCCTTTATTTATTAGAACGTCTCATGGGCTTAAACCCACGCCCAAAAGCCTTTACATTAAGCCAAAAATTGAGTCGATAGTTAATCACCTTGAACTGCTGGTAGAGCCTGAAATCTTCACACCAGATTCCAGTAAACATCGCTTTAATATCGCAACTGTAGAAAGCGTCTACCCTCTTATTTTTTCTCATTTTTTACCGAATGTATTTCTACAAGCCCCAAACTTGACGATAGAAACTCATCCTTGGACTGATCGTACATTTAAACAATTACAAGAAGGCGATCTCGATTTAGGTATTACTGGAAAAGACATTGATATTAATGACGCAAAGCTCACTATGATGACACCTAGTGACATATCTGAACTAGAAATTTATCGTGATCCAATATCTTGTGTCGTGCGTAAAAATCACCCTATCTTAAGTCATGGTCATTGGGATCTAGATAGTTATTTATCACTAAGGCACGTTCAAGTTCGCTGTGATGGAAACAATCGTTGGCTGTTGGACTATCGTTTGGCGGATATGGGCAAAGAAAGAGATATTGCTATATCTGTACCAGACTTCAACAGCGCCGCCAATTTGTGTACCTATACGGATTTCGTATTTACCGCACCTTGCCATTTTATCGAGCTAGTCGCTGAACAAATGAATTTGACTGTACTTCCACTCCCACTAGAATTTCCCCCTATAGCCTACACCCTATTTTGGCATCGCGAGCGATCGAACGATCCCGCTCTTACCTGGCTACGTAATATTATTGATGAGAAAACGTTGCACTTTAGAACGATTGCGTTGGCTGATGAAAAGGAGTAGCGTTATCATCATCTACCTACCCCATTCTAAGAATATTCAGTAGGAATTAGATCGCTCTAACAATAAGGAATTTTTAATGCTTGAATCGGTTTCCTCTAAAGTCCAGGCAGTACGTTCTTGGCTACAAAAACACAACTATGAAGCTGTTATTGTCCCTCATGAAGATGAGTATTTAGGAGAATATATTCCCGCTCACAATGAACGCCTTCATTGGCTCACTGGTTTTACCGGGTCTGCTGGTGCAGCTATCATAACTCAGACTTCAGCTGCGATATTTGTCGATGGCAGATACACGGTTCAAGTAAGAAATCAGGTTTCAGAAGAAACTTTCCAGTATTGTCATTTAATTGATGAGCCTCCTGTCAAATGGATTCTATCTAATCTTACTGTTAAATCTAGAATAGCTTTTGATCCACGTATGCATTCTTTTTCGTGGTATGAACGAGCATTAGAATCTCTATCAGCTAAATTCGATCTCGTGGCGGAAACAGAAAACCCAGTAGACACCCTTTGGTCAGACAGACCTGCACCCGTTGTATCAACAGCTCACCTTATGGACTCCAAGACAGCCGGAGCATGCTCTTATGACAAGAGAGTTAACATTGGAAACTTAATTGCTGACAAAGAGGCAGATTGTGCCGTAATCACCGCATTAGATTCTGTTTGTTGGCTACTAAACGTTCGCGGTACAGATGTATCAAGACTCCCTGTTCTGTTGTCACAAGCTATTATCTTTAGCGATGGTCGCGTACAGTTCTTTATCGACTCGTCACGTCTTCCAGCTGAGTTTGAAGTGCATGTCGGCGCTAACGTAGAAGTTTATAGTCCTGATCAGTTTGAAAATCAGCTTCAAACACTAGCGAACAAGAAAGTACTTATTGACCCGTCAACAAGTAACGCTTGGCTTACCATTACGCTTGAGGATTGCAACGCTACGACTATTACAGCGAGCGACCCGTGTGCTCTACCAAAGGCCGCTAAAAACCAAGCAGAAATTGCTGGAATGAAATCGAGTCATATAAAAGATGGCGTCGCAATGGTTAAGTTTCTTTCTTGGCTTGATAAGCAGGTAGAACAACAAGTTAGCCATACAGAAGCAACCCTGTCAGATCAACTTGAAAGCTTTAGACGCCAGGACTCTAGTTTGGTTGATTTAAGCTTTGACACGATTTCGGCAACGGGTTCAAACGCCGCAATGTGTCACTATAATCATGAAAACCAAGAAACCCCTTCTCAACTTGAATTCAATTCCTTGTATTTGGTTGATTCGGGTGGACAATATAAAGATGGCACAACAGACATCACTCGTACCATCGCGATCGGTAAACCGAGCGACGAGATGATTAAGCAATTTACTTTGGTACTTAAAGGTCACATTTCTGTCGCGCGAGCACGCTTTCCGAAAGGTACCTGTGGCTATCAGATTGATACATTGGCTCGACATCATTTGTGGGCTGAAGGGTACGACTATGACCATGGCACTGGCCATGGCGTCGGTCACTTCTTAAGTGTACACGAAGGCCCGCAGAGTATTTCTAAAAGGCAGATTAACGTACCACTTGAAGCAGGTATGGTTCTATCAAATGAACCAGGCTATTACAAAGCAGATGGATACGGCATTCGAATTGAAAACTTAGAGTTAGTAGTAGAAAAAGAGACCGATGGAGACTTCTCTGTTCTAGCATTTGAGTCTCTGACAAGATGTCCTATCGACAAACGCAACATAAACGTTAATCTTTTGACCAAGCCTGAACTTGCTTGGCTAAACGAATATCACCAAAAAGTTTGGGAGGATTTAAGTCCTCTAGTCGAAGGCGAAGCGAAAGATTGGCTCAGGTCCGCAACTCAACCTTTATCTCATTAATTTATATCTAGTTGATAAAACAAAAGCGGCTTAGAGGGCCGCTTTGATGTTTCACGTGAAACATTGTTTAACCTGAGTAAGCTATATGCCAATCTTTCCACACTGGCGCAAAACCTTTTTTACGGATCATAGATTCAACTTCCATGGCACTTCTTTCATCAGAAATTTCAAACTGCTCTAGCTCTTCCTGATCATTCGCGTACCCTCCAGGTTGAGTTTTAGACGCTGCAGACATGTGCGTTACACCTAGTGGAAGTACGTTATCGCGAAAAGTTTCTGACTCTCGGGTAGAGAGTGAAAGCTCGACCTCTGGACTAAGCAAACGGTATGCACAAATCAATTGGACGAGCTGTTTGTCCGTCATTACGGATTTCGGCTGTAATCCTCCCTCACATGGACGCAACCTTGGAAATGATATTGAATAACGAGATTTCCAATACGTTCGCTGCAAGTAGTCTAAATGGCTAGCAGCAAAATAGCAGTCTGTTCTCCAGTCCTCTAAACCAATCAATGCGCCTATTCCGATTTTATCTATCCCAGCTTTTGCCAATCTATCAGCTGTATCTAGGCGAAACTCAAAGTCTTGCTTTTTTCCACGTAAATGGTGTTTAGCGTAAGTAGATGGATGATAAGTTTCTTGGTAAACCATCACAGCATCCAAGCCTAACGACTTTAATTCTTCATACTCTACTTGTTCAAGTGGTTGAACTTCCATCGCCAAATAGCTGAACGACTTCTTTATAAGCGGTAAGGATTTTCTAAAGTACTCCATACCAACTTTTGTTTCGTGCTCTCCGGTGACAAGCAAAATACTATCAAACTTCATAGCTTTAATGGCTTTCAGTTCTAACGCTATTTCATCTTCACTTAGTGTTTTGCGTTTTATTTTGTTTTCCATAGAAAATCCGCAATAAGTACAAGCATTAGAACATAGGTTCGAAAGATAGAGAGGAACGTACAAAGAAATCGTATTCCCAAACCTTTGTCTAGTTAGAGAAAAAGATTTTTGTGCCAGTTGCTCTAGATAGGGTTCTGCAGCAGGAGAAATCAAAGCTTTAAAATCTTCTAATCCGATTGATTCTTTGCTTAAAGCACGCTCCACATCTTTTGATGTTTTGGAATAGATAGAAAGGTGCGTATGGTCCCAGTTGATATTGTTAAAAGTCTCATGAAAACTCATTGAACGACTCACTCATCAAGAAATGATGTAAGGGGGCTAGATGCAACAGCTTGAGAAACAACATTCGCTAATCCAGCTTCATACGCCAAGCGACCACTTTCAACCGCATTCTTAAATGCTTTCGCCATTAATACAGGATTATTAGCGGCTGCGATTGCTGTGTTTACAAGAACGGCATCTGCTCCGAGTTCCATTGCAAAAGCAGCATGAGAAGGTGCACCAATTCCTGCATCAATGACTACTGGAACATTAGCCTGCTCGATGATGATTTTTAGAAAGTCCTCTGTCTTTAGGCCTTTATTTGAGCCAATCGGTGCTCCAAGCGGCATTACAGCTGCACAGCCGACATCTTCTAGACGTTTGCATAACACTGGATCTGCATGGCAATATGGCAGGACGATAAAACCGTCTTTAACCAATTGCTCAGCAGCCTCGAATGTTTCAATCGGATCCGGTAGCAAATATCTAGGGTCTGGGTGTATTTCCAATTTAACCCACTCTGTACCTAAAGCTTCACGAGCTAAATGTGCTGCAAATACCGCGTCTTTTGCTGTTTTAGCTCCAGATGTATTGGGTAAAAGTTTTATATTATTGGCCAACAGTGGCTGCAAGATATCATCATCTTTTTTCTCTAACTCGACACGCTTTAGCGCCATAGTAGCCATTTGCGAGCCAGAGCTAGATATAGCATTAATCATTGTTTCGCTATTCGAAAACTTACCAGTTCCCGTTAACAACCTTGACTCAAATTCCGTACCTGCAATTTTTAACATGACTTTACCTACCCTCCCGCAATCGCTTGAAATAGAGAAATAACATCGCCTTCCGACAATAATGTTTTTACCCAATGTCCTTTAGGGACAATCTGATTATTTACTGTAAATACTGTCCCTTCACTAGGAAGTTCGAAATCATGAATAATGTTTTGCAAATTCGAACTTTGGCTAATTTGTTTCTTTTGATTATTAATAGTGACGTTTATGACGCTCATGCATCACTCCTAAATCTTTGGTTTTAAACGGTGCCACACACCTCACAACACGTATCTTTTGGAATAGGCAGTTTCTGCCACTGCATTTGAAAACCATCAAATAAATGAATTGTGTTAGACTCGAGTATAAATTCGTCTGTAGCGAGTTTTTGAATCACAGCTATTGCTTGAAGGTTACCGATTGTGCCAACAACAGGACCAATGACCCCCTCAGAAGAACAGTTTTTAACGCTAGGCTGCTTGTCAAAAGGATACAAGCATCGATAGCATCCACCTTCATTTGTGTAATCAAACACTGCAAACTGCCCTTTCCATCCGATAGAAGCACCACTTATAAGCGGTTTATGTGCTTTATAACACGCACGGTTTATCATCTGTCTTGAACTAAAATTATCGGTACAATCGACAACTACATCCGCTAACATCACTTCCAAGCTTAGCTGGCTCTCTTCCATGCGCTTTGCTATCGTTCTGATTGCTGTATTTGGATTTAATTCTTGCAATTGCTTTTTTAGCGCTTCAGTTTTAGCAGTACCTGTATCAACCGTTTTATAGGCAATCTGCCGGTGTAAGTTCGATGCTTCCACGCAATCATCATCGCTGATAACAAGCTTACCTACTCCTGCTCCTGCCAAATAAAGCCCAACTGAACAACCTAATCCACCACAGCCAATAATGAGTACATGCCCGCTTGATAGCTTTGACTGACCTACCTCTCCTATTTCTTTAAGAGAAATTTGCCTTTGATAGCGAGTAAAGAGATCATCTGACAGCATCAGACCTCCAATTCTTTAGATAAAGTGTGAATTCTTTTCTGTGTGATATTTTGAAGTTTTTGGATTATTTCTGACGGAGCGTCAGATTTAGTGATAGCGCTAATCAGAGCAATAGAATCTACACCACAATTCCATACAAAGGGTGCATTGCTTACATTGATTCCACCTATCGCCACGGTCGCAATGTTGTGTATAGCGCCAAAGTTAGATTCTTGCAATTGAATTGATTTAATAAGATCCTGATAAAGCTTTAGCTTAGTTACGCCCAAAGGATAGGACACGACATTTTTTGTCTTTGTTATATATACCTGACCAAATGCAATGTAACTAGGATTTATCTTTACAGCGTGTAAAAGCTCATAATATCCGTGTGTGGAAACTCCTAAAGCTAACCCATTATTTGCTATCTCATGTATAGAAGCTTCCAGCAGGTCCTCTTGCCCGAGGTGCACACCATAAGCGTTATACTTAATTGCTAGCTGCCAGTAATCATTGATAAATAGCTGAGCTTTGTAGCGCTTACCAATGTCAACTGCTTGCTTTATGGCTACCTCAGTATCGCTGCTTGAAAGTCCTTTGACCCGAAACTGGACAGTTTCTACACCTTGCTCCAAAACTAGTTTCAGCCAATCAATATCATCTACAATTGGATAAAGCTTAAAAGCTTCTTTGTCTACAGTGCGAAATGCATGCGAATCGTCTAGTTGTATCAAACCACCATCGATACCAAGCTCTTCATTCTCCATGACTATTTCAGGAAACTGGCGATAGGATAATGGCCATGTTTCACGTGAAACATTAGAAAATGTATTTGCTAGCAACAAGGCATCATCAATACAGTGGTTTAGCGCGAGAGCAGATATAACACAACAAAAATGCACTCGATTACAGATAGCAATATCAGCTTTCGCTACACAAGATAGCCGACGTATTGCTCGAGAACCTTCGTTACTACACCAAATATCATAACTATATTCTTCATGCTTAAGACCAACAAAAATGTTGGAGCCTTTACGTTCGTCGTCAAGCTTGAAAGCAGTCTTGATATCTAAACTGGAAGAGTAAAGTAGAAAAAAATCACACTGCATGTCGCTATCTAATGAGCCGATAAAGTCTGCTCCAACAAAAACATCAGAGTGTGCTTGTTCAATAGTAACGTGCTGAATGGAACTGAACCCCAGATCGATATCATCCGTCTGAAACCCTTGCTCTCGAGCAAGGGTTAAACAGTGCTTTATCTCATCCTTCAGCTCTGGAACGTGCGATGGGATAAGAACTCTCAAAGGTTAGTCCTCTAAAGCCGCTTCTGATTTTGTAGACGCAGGATGGTAAAGCTCGGCCCCTGACTCTAAAAACTCTTTGGATTTTTGTCTCATACCTTCGAGCGGGTCATCTACCATTTTTATCTCTAGCATATCGTCACCAATGCTAGTGCCATTTTGTTTGGCATAATCACGTACTTCATGAGAGATCTTCATCGAACAGAACTTTGGCCCGCACATTGAACAGAAGTGAGCTACTTTTCCTGATTCTTGAGGAAGCGTTTCGTCATGATAAGACTTAGCGGTTTCTGGGTCTAAAGATAGATTAAATTGATCTTCCCAACGGAACTCGAATCGAGCTTTTGACAGCGCATTATCGCGAATTTGAGCACCAGGATGGCCCTTAGCTAAATCGGCAGCATGCGCTGCTAACTTATATGTGATGATACCAGTTTTTACATCTTGCTTGTTAGGCAAGCCCAAATGTTCTTTTGGTGTTACATAGCATAGCATGGCACAACCAAACCAACCTATGACAGAAGCGCCTATTCCAGAAGTAATATGATCATAACCTGGTGCAATATCAGTCGTCAGTGGGCCTAAAGTATAGAATGGCGCTTCATGACAGTGTTCTAGCTGCTCATCCATATTCTCTTTAATCATATGAAGAGGAACATGCCCTGGGCCTTCAATCATTACTTGGACATCGTACTCCCAAGCAACTTTGGTCAATTCACCAAGTGTTCGTAGTTCTGAGAACTGTGCTTCATCGTTTGCATCAGCAATCGAGCCAGGGCGTAGCCCATCACCTAGCGACAATGCGATGTCGTACTTAGCGCAAATCTCGCAAATTTCACGGAAGTTCGTGTAAAGGAAACTTTCTTTATGATGAGCTAAACACCATTTCGCTATGATTGATCCGCCACGAGACACGATGCCAGTCACACGTTTAGCAGTCATTGGAACATAACGTAGCAGCAAGCCAGCGTGAATAGTAAAGTAGTCTACACCTTGCTCTGCTTGTTCGATTAACGTATCGCGCATCACTTCCCAAGTTAAGTTTTCAGCAATGCCGTTCACTTTTTCAAGAGCTTGATACATTGGTACAGTACCAATTGGGACTGGACTATTACGTAAGATACGCTCACGAGTTTCGTGGATGTTACGGCCAGTAGATAGATCCATAACCGTATCTCCACCCCAACGAGTAGACCAAACTAGCTTCTCTACTTCCTCCTCTATAGAAGAGCTAACGGATGAGTTACCGATATTCGCATTGACCTTAACTAAGAAGTTACGCCCGATAATCATCGGTTCGGATTCTGGGTGGTTAATATTCGAAGGGATAATTGCACGGCCTTCGGCAACTTCTTTTCTTACAAACTCTGGAGTGATTTCTTTTGGTAAGTTAGCACCAAAGTTTTCACCTGGATGCTGGAAATTAAGCTGTGCATCTTTATATTGCTGACGCCCCATATTCTCACGAATAGCAATGTATTCCATCTCAGGAGTAATAATGCCTTTGCGAGCATAGTGAAGCTGAGTTACACATTTGCCTTCCTTCGCACGGCGTACACGAGGGAGTTCAACACCACGAACATCATCTAACGTTTCATCTTCTAAACGCTCTTGAGTATAAGCAGAGCTAACACCTTCAAGGATCTCTGTATCACCGCGTTCTTCAATCCATTCTTCTCTATGCTTAGGAAGGCCTTTATAAAGATCTATCGTATACTCTGGGTCGGTGTATAAACCTGACGTGTCATAAACATGTACTGGCTCATTAGGCTCGAATATTGGTTCGTCTTTTGTTCCACCAATTAGGCTATCTGAAAGTGTAATCTCTCGCATTGGAACTTTAATGTCCTCACGAGAACCTTCTATATATACCTTACTAGAGTTCGGGTAAGGTTCTACAGACAGAGATTCGATAAACTGTTGAGCTTCTAGCCTAGATTGTTTGCGACTCGACATAGCATTTTTCCTTGCGGTGTTTTTATAAATAAAAATGCTTGACGGAAGGGTGCTACAAGAGGAATTATCCTTATTAATCAGAAGGATAAACAGGTAAGATAAACTAGTTTTGTTCTAGTTATTTTTCTCTTGTTCCCTTCGCAGGTATTAGCCTGATCAGGTTCAACGGATCCCGAGTTAACGGTCTCAGCCTTGTGGCACTCCGACAAGTAGGTTCATTATATGAAATTAATTGAGATTCACAACATGTTCATCGCAATATAAAGCAAGATTATGTACGAGAGATAAGTTGGAAGCCTACCCAAGCAGCAGAAATACTAAATACAACGTTTAGCACAACATTCAAGCCCATCTTGAACATCGCACCTTGCTGAAGCAGTGTTACGTTATCCATAGAGAAAGTAGAAAAAGTCGTCAATGCGCCCAAAAAGCCAAGCCCAATGATTTGTCGCCACGGATCATTAGAAATCAATTCACTTTGCAACGCTGCGGCGAGTAGCCCCATAATAAATGAGCCAGCAATGTTTACAGTTAATGTGCCGTATGGAAACCCTTTACCCAATAGTGCTGCGCACCACTCTGAAATTAGGTAACGAGAACAAGCACCAAATGCACCACCGATCGCTATATAACCTAATATATAAAACTGATTCATAAATACCCCCTCAAAAATAATTGGGGTATTTTAACGAAAATTGGTGATAAAGCGAGCAATCAAAGTATTTTTTAATATTCCTCAAGTGAATAATTAGGTATTCAGGACAAATACGTCATAAGTAGATAACAGCAAAGAGCGTTAGATATTTAAAAAGTTACATATGTCACTTTTACTAGCTCAACAATGCAACCAAATGAGTATTGACTGAATATATAAACAATTTGTCTCATTATCTACACATAAATATTTTAAGTCATATAGCATATTAAGTACTCCATTCGGAGTACGTTCATAGCATATGTTCCTTTATGTAGAGGTAGATAAAAATGAAAAAGCAGATCTTATGTCTTTTATCAGTCATGATGAGTTTTTGTTCGTTTACTGCATTTGCAAATTTTAGTAATACTAGTGCTAGTTTTTACGATCAAAATTTTTATTCAAAAACGCCCTGGACAGTAGGGCATCTAAATAAATTTAACCTTTTACTCAAACATAATCTTGTTACACCGGACACTAAATTAGATAGACAACATACAGCTCTACTAGTCATTGATACGCAAAATGACTGGGGAAGCCCTAAAGGGTCAGCTCCAGAAACAGATATTGCCACTGTAGTGCCAAATATAACGAAAACAATAGATACTTGGAGAAAAAGCGGATCGTTAATTATCCATATAGTCAGAATGTATTATCCAGATGGGAGTGATGCTGATATGGCAAGAAAATGGCAAATGCAGCAAGGCATGTTTAGTATGGCCATTCCTGGTACATGGGGATCAGAACTCGTGGATAGTACGGCTCCTAAGGGTACGAAACTGGATTATAAGTTGCTTCTTAACCTTGGTGTACAGAAAATTGGGCCAAATGAATATGTCATCTATAAACCGCATTACAATGGATTTGACAGAAGTAGCTTAAATGACTTTTTGCAGTCGAAAGATATTAACAGTGTTGTTTTTGTGGGTATGACGTTTCCAAATTGTATTCGAGGCACTCAATATGGTGCTACCGATCTACATTACAGAGTAGGAGCAGTGCCAGAAGCAATGACTCAAGTGTATGTTGGTGGTCTTGTTGCAATGCAAAGACAAGGTGTACAGCTTATGTCGATGAAGAGTTTTAATAAGTTTGCTTCTTCGAAAGCTCCATCTAAAGATAACTTCGAAAGGTAGTTTGTATCCTACAAACACAAAAAAGCCCTAGTCTTTCGACTAAGGCTTAGTATAAATGGCGGAGTGGACGGGACTCGAACCCGCGACCCCCGGCGTGACAGGCC